>NZ_JADYWS010000008.1:0-165918 GCF_015864715.1 Pseudoalteromonas sp. NZS71
GGAGTATTTCAGTATGGGGTAGAGCCAAATTTTTAAGGCTGTACTTAATGTTTTTCTTAAGTACCTACCTATGACATCCATGTAGGCAACAAAGAGTAAATAGCCCCTGGGCAGAACCCTTCGGGCAGCGCATGTTTGGCATTTGTGCTACGTTATCGCCTATTTATGGGGAATAACCACACTACACAGGCTCTGCCTTGCCTAAATACCAAACATACTGCTGCAAATTTAACCTCGAAAGATAAACTGGCCCTAGCTAATAAGCGTTTCAAGTAAGCTCAAATTAATAGGTTTAAGTAAAACTCGGTCAATATTTAAATCTTTTATTTCTCTTGGATCTGGCTCTGCGCCACTTACAATCACCAAGCGTAGCTCTGGATATCGCTCATTAATTTGCTGGCCTAAATCAATGCCACGCCCATCGGGTAAATGCATATCTAGCAATACCTTATTAAATTGCTGGTCGTGATTAAGTATTTGCAAACATTGTGCGCAGCTAGACGCAATGACGGTTTCAACGCCTAGACTTTCTAAAAGTAGCTGCGTAATTTGCGCTGCATCGTGATCGTCTTCAACAAGTAAAAAGCGCTGCTTTTTCTCGGTTAAGCCCTTACTACAATTTATATCTTTAGCTTGCGGTGCATGCTCTGGCGCTACCAAATAATCTTGCAAACATTGATATAAAGCCGCGCTATCAACAGGTTTTGGTATTACATCGTTAAAGCCAAGTGCAGCAAGCTCCTCATGTATGCCTTTCATAGTAGCGGCAGTGAGCGCGATTATTGGGCCTTTGTAACCCATTTTTCTAAGCTCTATGGTAGCTTCCTTGCCGCCCATTACAGGCATATGAATATCAATAAAAATAATGTCGTAAGGCGCTTTATACGCATCTGCAATACGCACTTTTTCAAGCGCTTGTTGGCCATGTTCGGCATAATCGACGCGCGCACCACAGGTACTGATCATATGACCGACTAGCATGCGTAAATCACGTAAATCATCAACTACTAATACTCGCCCATGCACTTTACATGGAGCCGATTTACTTTGTAGTTGCGGCGCACTGCTAAAATTAAGTACCTGTCGTTCTACTTCGCTAATATCACCTGGGTAAACCGAAATAGTAAACGTAGAGCCTTTACCAATTTCAGAGTGCAAACTAATATCACCGTGCATACGTGCTAACAATTCAGCACATATTGCCAAGCCTAAGCCTGCGCCACCTACAGAGCGTGATTCTACATCGGCTATTTGTTCAAATGGCTTGAATATTAGTTCTTGTTTTTCAGGGGCAATGCCCATGCCTGAGTCTTTAATGCTAAAAAATAGCATTTCACGATCATCAACCCACTGCGTCCACGCATTAACAACAATTTCGCCTTTATCGGTAAATTTAACCGCATTGTTTATTAGATTTATTAAAATTTGGCGAACTCTTGTTGCATCAAGTCGTGCAACCAAAGGTAGTGGCTGATGAGATTCAAAGCGCAGCGTAAGGCCCTTATCTAGCACCGATACGCGCATTAGCGTGTATACATCGGCAAGCATGCTATCAAGGTTAACTTCGCTTAGGGTAAGTTCCAGTTTATCGGCTGCTATTTTAGATAAGTCGAGCACATCGTTTAACAGGCTCAATAAATGTTTACCGTTTCGATAAATAACACCCAATTCATTTTCTGCTTGCTGACTAAAGTCGCTCTGCATTAATAGTTCGGTGTAACCTAAAATAGACGATAGAGGAGTACGTAATTCGTGGCTTAAATGAGCTAAAAAGCGGTCTTTTGAGCGATTTTCAGCTTCGGCCTTTAAACGCTCTACTCTCTCACCTTCAACATCTTTACGAGCAAGTGCATAGCGAATAGCGCGCGCAAAGCGGCTCGAACTCATTTCTGTTTTTATTAAATAATCTACTGCACCGGCATCAAGCGCCGCCGAGTCTAACTCGTCGTTTGACTGCCCGGTAAGCATAATAATTGGGCCGCTAAAGCCATTAGCAATGGCTTCTTTTAATACATCTAAACCATTAGATGCACCCAAGCGGTAATCAAGCAGGCAAATGTCGTGCTCATTTTTGCTAAGCGTTGCAACTGCCTGCTCTGGGGAACTTATCCATTGAATGTTAAACGTGTGTGAATCCAATTGGTCCAGATAGTCGCAGGTGAGTATGTAATCATCTTCATCATCTTCTACAAGCAGCAACTGAGTCACTTTATCTAACATACAATCTCCATTAATCGTTAAATGTTGTCGGTAGCTCTACAAACTCTACCCAGTATTTTCCTAGCGTTTTCATCAAATCAACTAAACCATCAAACGTTACTGGTTTTGTAATATAAGATGCAGCACCTAAGTTATAGCCTTTAACCATGTCTTCTTCTTGCTTAGACGTAGTTAATATAACAACCGGGATTCCCTTTAAATTAAGGTTCCCTTTTATAGCTTCAAGCGCTTCACGGCCATCCATTCTTGGCATGTTTAAATCAAGTAATATTAATCCTGGTCGTGGCGACACTGTTTTGTCTTCAAACTTACCTTTACGTTCTAAATATTCAAGTAACTCAACGCCGTCTTCAACAAAATGAAGCTCGTTAAGTACACGGCTTTCGGCAAGGGCATCTTGTGTTAACAAACGATCATCTTCATCATCATCTGCCATTAAAATAGTAATAGGTTTTACTTTTGAATAGGGCATTTAAGCCTCTCCTTGCAATGTGAAAAGCGCAGCTTCCACAGGTAGTTTTATAATGAAGGTTGCACCTTCACCGTCTTTACTTTGGGCTGTAATTGTACCACCGTGGCGCTCCACAATACGCCTACATACAGAAAGGCCAATACCCGTGCCTTTATATTGTGAGCGACCATGTAAGCGCTGAAACGGTACAAATATTTTATCGGCATAGTCTTGTGAAAAACCAATACCGTTATCTTCTATGGTAATAACTTGAAAGCTCAAATTGGTATTATGATCCTCACTAAAAATATCTTCATCTTGATAACTAATTTTTATATGTGGACTTACATCTGGGCGTCTAAATTTAACTGCATTCGACAACAAGTTTAAAAACAGCTGCTGCATTTGGCTTTTATCAGCCTGAATAACCGGTAAGTCTTCTACATCAACTTGTGTATTAGACTCACCTATCGCAATTTCTAAATCACTTAATATATCGGTTACTACTTCGTTTAAATTTGTATCATCAAAGTCTTTGCCGCGTGTTGTAATACGCGAGAACTCTAATAGGTCATTAATTAAGTTAGACATGCGTTGCGCTGCATTTTTCATGCGGCCAATGTAATCAATCCCTTTTTCACCCAGCTCATCTTTAAACATGGTTTCGAGGCGGTCACTAAAGGCTTGAATTTTTCTAAGCGGTTCTTGTAAATCATGGCTCGCTACAAAAGCAAATTCTTCAAGCTCTCGGTTACTTCGGCTCAGTTCGTCAGAATACAATGTTAATTCTTGCGTACGCTCAGACACTTTAGTTGCTAAAGTCTCGTTTTGTTTTTCAAGCTCAAAACGATACTTAGCTGCATTTCTTAAATTAAGACGTGTCATTACAAACATACCAATAATAAGTAATAAGCTTGTGATTGCTGTAATAGCAAACGTGATTTTAGCTTCATTTTTAATTTGCGCTAACTTTGAAAAATGGCTCACTTTAAAGAGTAATTCGCGGTCTTGAATTTCATTAACATACTCTCTAATTTGCTTATAAAGCTCCCGACCTTTATGTGTATTTAACACATAGATTGCACGTCGCTCTTTGTCATCCAATGCTAGGTTTACAGTTTGCTTCAGCTCTTTAATTTTGCTATCAACTAGTACTAACAACTGAGCAATACGCTCAGCTTGGCCGTCAATCTCAGAGTGTAGTGACTTAACATGATCTGTTTGAGCTTCAATTTGTCCAATAGCATCATAATAAGGCGTTAAATAGTCAGTCTCTTCTGTTAATAAATAACCGCGCTGACCCGACTCAGCCTGCACTATTGATAAATGCAGTTGCTCAATTGCCGTTGTCAGCATATTAGTGTTGTCTAAACTCTTTTGGGTTTGCGTTATACCTTGAATCGTATTCAATGCTAAAACTGCGTTACCTACAATAATACTTAACACAACAACTATAAAAGCTGCCCAAGTAACATTCGCTTTACCTTGCTGTTTTTGCTTGCTCATTTAGCTTCCCGAATTAGAGTTTGTACAACACTTACTATTTATTGAGAGTCAGTTATTTTTTGTAAACTTTCACTACACTGTTGGCAATTGTTAATAATTTTATCAAGTGCATCTAGCGCTTTTTCTTTTGGCATATCGTTTTCAAGTACCAACTTAATAAGCTCTGCATTCATCGATATACGATTAAGCGGCGCTCTTGCATCGTGTACTAATTTATTTAGTTGCTCTGTTTGGTTATCGGATGTCATGCCCTTCCTCAAATCTATTTATATTCGCCAATACCGCCATATGCATTAAGGCGGTTATAAAGTGTTTTAGTACTAATACCTAGCATTTGTGCAGCAAGCGTTTTATTACCTTGCACCTTGTCAAGCGTTGCATGAATAAGTTCTTTTTCGACTTCTTCAATGGTTTGTCCTGCTGATACTGGCTTTTCGGCAGTTTGATTATTAACGCGCGAAAAAGGCGACTCTAAGTTATCTGGTAGAATAATATCGCTAGTTTGCGGATCGCTCATAATAAATGCACGGTGTATAGCGTGGCGAATTTCGCGCACATTACCCGGCCACTCATAACTTTGTAGCTCTTTAAGCTGCGCGGGTGTCCAACTAAATGCGGTACCGTTTTCATCATTAAGCTGATCTAAAAATGCTTTAGCTAATAAAGGAATATCTTCTTTTCTATCGCGAAGTGGCGGTATATCAATAGGAAAAACAGCCAACCTAAAGTAAATATCTTCACGAATAATATTATTTTGTGCTAAATCAGTAAGCGAACGGTTCGTAGCTGAAATAACACGACAATTGGTTGGTATTTCTCTGTTACCACCTACGCGTGTTACCTTTTTAGTTTCAAGCACTCGCAGTAAATTTGGCTGCATATCAATTGGCATCTCGGTTACTTCATCTAAAAATAAAGTACCGTTATTAGATTGCTCAAACACACCTTCTTTGCGTGCAATTGCGCCTGTAAATGCGCCTTTTTCGTGGCCAAATAATTCACTGCCAATTAACTCTTTTGAAAGCCCACCACAGTTGCTCGCAACTAATGGGCCTTCGCATTGGCTTGCGTTATGAATAGCTTGAGCCACTACTTCTTTACCTGCACCACTTTCCCCCATAAGCATCACGTTAGCATTTGTTTTAGCAACGCGTTCAATCATGTTGTAAAGCTTTTGCATTGGCTCAGATTCACCAATTAACCCACCAAAGTGGCGTACAATACCGCTCGATTTTGCTTTTTTAACTGCTTTTTTAGGGCCATTCAAAACGAGTTCTAAATCTTCACGCTGTAATGGCTTTAATAAATGCCCTACATTTGGCTCACACATTTCAGCTAAAATGCCTTTAACTGAAGGATGACCCGATATAAGTGTAATTTTTGGAGATTGCCCAATCGTTTTTAAATGATCAAGTAAATGCAAACCGCTACCATCAGGTAACATAAAATCAAGTAGCACATGGTCAAAGGTATTATTTTCAAACCATTGATGTGCTTCTTTTAAACTGGTGGCGGTGCTTATATTGTGGCCGAGGAATTCGACTATGTGGCAAACAACGTCACTAAATTCAACGTCATCGTCTACTAAAAGTATGTCTAACATGATAAATCCCTATGCTTTTTTTCTTATTCTACGCATCCTAAATATTAATTTAAAGGCACGCCTAGAATCTAATTACTTAAATAGCTAATTAATCCAATGCTATTTATTTTACCAACCTAATATTTACGTATGCTTAAAAAAACGATCACAAATTACGAAAAATAATTAAAATCGTTTCTATTTATAGAATGGTAGCAACTGTTATCATTAAAAGCTTAAAAAAGGAGACGAAATGCAGCAATTAAAAACCTTAATTCATTCAGGTATTAATATTGACCACGGTAGTCAGTTTACGCGTTTAACAGCTCGCGCCATTGTTATTAAAAATAATAAAATACTTTTAATGTATACAAGCCGCTATGAAGATTACAGTTTACCTGGTGGTGGAGTAGATGAAGGCGAAAGTATTGAACAAGGCTTAATTCGCGAACTAAGCGAGGAAACCGGTGCACAACAAATAAGTGTAGTTAAAGCTTATGGACTCTATGAAGAGTATCGCCCTTGGTATAAAGACGATTTTGATATTATTCATATTAAATCGTATTGCTTTGTATGCAGTATTGCCGACGAGTTTGGCAAAGCGCAGTTAGAGCATTACGAGCAGCAAAATGGCATGACAGCTAAATGGGTTGATATTAACGACGCAATTGCACATAACGAGCGCACCATTGCTAACAGTGAAAAACAAGGGCTTTCTATTTTACGAGAAACTTATTTATTAAAGCGCATTGCAAAGGAGCTAATATAAAGCTCTGTGTTTGCCCCAGAGGGTGTTGTAAATTTTGCAACGCCCAGAATATTTTACTACCTCGAGCACCTCAATTTTTATATTTAAAAAATACCCCTTCAGCAAAAATATAAATTTAACTAATAAAATCAGATGGATAAAAACAAAAGCAACTTTTTTAAAAACTGGCTCTAGCCTTGCACCTTTTAAATAACTAAATTTGTAAGGAGATAGAAATGAGTAACACAGTTAAAACGATTAATCCCGCAACTGAGCAAACCATTGAAACCTATACACTACTTTCTCAAAAGGAAGCAGAACAGGTAATCGAAAAATCTCACGAAACATATTTAAAATGGCGCTTAACGTCGTTCACTGAACGTGCGAGATATCTTAATAAGTTAGCCTCACTTTTCGAAGAGCAAAAAGAATCTATCGCAAAACTCATGACCGAAGAAATGGGTAAAGTATACGAGCAAGGCTTTCAAGAAGTTGAACTATGTGCAGGAATTTGTCGTTACACAGCTGAACAAGGCCCACAAGTACTTGCTGACGAAGAACGTGATATGGACGGCGGCCGTGCAATTATCAGCTATCAACCAACAGGTGTACTGTTAGGTATTCAACCGTGGAACTTCCCGCTTTATCAGGTAATTCGCTACAGTGCTGCCAACATAATGGCGGGTAACACAACCGTATTAAAACATGCTGGTAACGTATTTGGCATGGCTGAAAAAATTGAAGAGCTATTTAAACAAGCTGGTTTCCCACAGTACTGTTTCAGCAACTTACTCATCGACGGTAAAACCGCCAGCTCACTCATTGCGCACAAAGCAATTAGCGGCGTAACCTTTACGGGTAGTGATGCCACAGGTAAAAAAGTAGCTGCAGAAGCGGGTAAACACGCTAAAAAAACAGTGTTAGAACTGGGTAGCAACGATGCATACTTAGTACTCGATGACGCTGATTTAGAGCTTGCAGTTAAAACCTGTGTAACAGGTCGCATGATCAATAACGGCGAAACGTGTGTTTCAGCTAAACGTTATGTTGTTGTTGAGTCACTTTACGATGACTTTAAAGCACAAATTAAAGAGCAGTTCGAAGCCATGAAAATGGGCGACCCAATGGCAGATGACACAGACTTAGGCCCAATGGCTCGTGAAGATTTACGTGATGGCATTCACGACCAAGTAATGGAATCAGTTAAAGCAGGTGCAAACATAGTAACGGGTGGCGAAATACCATCGCAAACAGGTTACTACTACCCACCAACGCTACTTGATAACCTATCACCTGGCATGCCGGCCTACGACGACGAATTATTTGGCCCTGTCGCTTCGCTTATTAAAGCGAAAGATAACGACGATGCTATGCGCATCGCCAACGACTCTCGCTACGGTTTAGGCGGCGGTATTTTCTCTAAAGATGAGAAAAAAGCCATTGAACTAGCTAAAAAGTACTTTGACACCGGTATGATCAATATTAACGGCTACGGTTTAGCACAACCTAACCTACCGTTTGGTGGTGTTAAGGAAAGTGGCTACGGCCGAGAGCACGGCGGCTTTGGTATGCGCGAATTTGTGAATATCAAATGTATTATGATTAATAGCTAATTTAGCCCTAATACATTAAAAAACCTAAAAGTGGGTAACCGCTTTTAGGTTTTTTTTAACTTTAAAATTAGATTAAAGAAGAGCTTAGTCTCTACTAAGTTCAAACCGCAAAGTAACTACACAGTAATAACTGTAAATGAGCAGTTTACTTTTTAATCATTATCAACATAAAAGAATAATATAATAAATTCAGAGGCACTAATTGCAGCTAGCTGCATTATCAGCAAAAACATAATACCAATCCCAGCTTGAGGGTCAGGTTCAATACCAAAGACAAGTACTGGCGCTAAAGTAATAGTACATAATGCAGCTATAATTCTAATAAAAATGAGCCGTTTATTTTTATAGTTTTTAGCGTTAGCTAAAAAATATAGAAGCAAATAAGGCAACAGCATAAACGCAAAGCCAATTTCAGTTGGCATCCAGTACTTAATAGCAACAGCAACTAAAGATAAAACAGCAAGCGCCTTAACTGGGTAGTACATTTTTTTATAATTCACATGCTTTCCTTTGCACGCAGTGCTTTATTAGCACCAAATAAAATATTGCCGAACAATATAAAAACTTTAACTATGCAATGCAATCTATTTCACTAGACTTAACCTGACAGGCAACAATGAGAGAATTTGAGACATACAAAAATGCTATGGTTAGAAATGTTTTTCTCAATAACGGACTTTTAAACTGATTTGCTCGCATAGTCAGGAAAACAACCCTATGGGTGTATCATGTCACAACTAAGCTCTTTAGCTCTAACAAATATTCAATATATAGCAATCACTTATATTGTGTGCTAGAACTGGTACAAGTATATAAACGAGCTGTGTCTCGGTAAAAAAACGCCCTTTTGGGTAGATATTAAATTGTTAGGCATAAACATGACTTGTGTACACGAAAAAATCGAAGCCGCACTTGATAGATGGCAAGAAAGCCACTGGTATCTTCATCAAATCGAAGGTCACTATCATGATTCCGATGCTCTTAGGTATTCCATGAATGCGTTTATTCGTTCTTTACGGGAAATACCCGACATGATTACAATGGCGCTACAAAATCATGAGCATTTTCCTAATTGGCATAAACCAATTAAAAGGGAATTGGAGTTAAACGACCCTCTGTTTTCAAAAATAATCCAGCATCGTCGCCATATCGTTCACAAGTCAATGTTAAAGCCAGAAAGTAAGGCTTTCGTCGCATCTATCAGGGGTTATACGATCAAGATGCAATTTGGTTTCTATATAGATCCATTTGAAGATAGCGATATGGCGATCAACAGATTTATTGAAAATTCGAAGAAAGATCCAATTTTAATGCAGGCTTTGGCGCCAGATGAAATACAAGCTTTAGCTCTAATTAGAGAGTGGCATATTGAAGGCTTTGATGAAGAGATAATTGAGTCATTCCGCAATGCTTGGATAAGAGTAACCAACTATTTATCGGATGTCTTAGGGTTTCTCGGTGAGGAGCGTTTTCCTGAGGGGTTGCCTCCATGTTTTAGAGATTCAAGGGACTTTAGATATAAGAAATATCACGGCCTCGATAAAGAGGTGGAAGCCCATGCCTAACATGCGGGTGTTATGCCTCTTTGCATCTACCAGCAAAGTTTTTCATTACTATAATTGAATAAGGATATTAATGAATTTTTTACAGTTTGACTTAGGAAACATTAAAAGAGGTGACATCGTCGAAGTTACGCTTACTCGTGGCGCTAACGTTAGGTTGATGACAAGTTCAGAGTTTAATAATTATAAAAATGGAAGAAGACACCGCTATATCGGTGGGCTAGCTAAACGTTCACCAATTAGGTTACAGGCAACTAGCTCTGGCCGATGGTATGCTGCTGTTGATATGCAAGGTCTACAAGGCTCTACCAAAGCTTCCGTAAGAATTCTTCCTGGCATGTTACCTGAAATACAAGAGCGCCCATTATCAGAAGTGCCGAGTTTAGTTAGGGATAACATCCCTCCTCCGACAGAGTCTGGTGGTGAAACTCATGATGTATTCATTTCACATGCATCAGAAGATAAAGATGACCTAGTTCGACCGTTAGCAAATGCATTGATTGCCTTAGGTTTAAATGTGTGGTTCGATGAAATGACACTTAGAATTGGTGACAGTTTGAGACAAAAAATAGATAAAGGGCTAGCTAATAGCCGTGTTGGTTTAGTGGTTTTGTCACCATCCTTTATCAAAAAAGGATGGACTAACTACGAACTTGATGGAATTGTCACAAGAACCGTATCTGGAGAACAAGTTCTCCTACCTATATGGCACAATATTACCAAACAAGAAGTGGTTGATTTCAGCCCTTCTTTAGCTGATAAAGTTGCACGTAGTACTGCAACCCATACAATTGATGAAATTGCTCAGGAAATAAGTGAATTACTTGAGTGTAAGGCATAACAAGGCAACTATGAATGGGACGTTACTGTACGTCCGTTTTTATACTCTTAAATATTGAAGGCTAAACACTCGAATGGCTGTAGTTGGCACTTTCTAGCCACTCGACAACATAAACGTAGTAGTCGTGTTGTTGCTAGCCAATTCATTATTTTTGTCGGATGGCGTGGCTTCGCCACTTATCCGACCTACACTGCCTAATAGCTATAACTTTTCCTCAAACCTCGGCACTTTTCGCTTGTCTGCCTTATTCATAGCAAGCTCTTGGATTTCTTCATGCTTTAGATCTTCGGGTTTATTTTCTAGTGACTCCTGATTAGCGTTTTCGTATGAAAGCTCAGTGAGTAACGCAAAGTGATCAGACCCATACTTAGCTAAGCGCTTAATACGCTTTACTTTAAAGCCTTCGCTGTGAAATAAGTGATCGAGCGGCCAACGCATAAAAAAGTAACTTGCATGAAAGGTGTTATAAAAACCACGGCCTTTTCGAGGGTCTAAAAAGCCACTTATTTGCATAAACAAACGAGTGCTGCGCGACCATGCTACGTCGTTTAAATCTCCGGCAACTATAGTAGGCCGTGTAGGGTTTTTAAGTGCTTTAGCCACCATTATTAGCTCAGAGTCGCGAGGACGTGATGAGTCTTCCTCTGTCGGGCTTGGTGGTGCTGGGTGAATAAAGTGCCCTTGCATTTGCAGGCCTTCATCATTTTCAAACAGAATATGAATTGAAGGAATATCTTCTTCTATTAGCTCACATATTTGTGCATCGAGTATTTTAAACTTGCTGTATAAGTGCATGCCATAACGATTGTCTTTAGGGCATTCTATGTAATACGGGTAATTTTTTTTAATGACTGATAATTTATTTTCCCACCAGCTATCGCTTTCAAGCGTAATGAGCAGGTCGGGTTGGTGCTCATCTACAAGGCTAATTAGCTGCTCACTTTTATGATTCGACATAAGTACATTTGCCGACATAATTCGTACGCTGTGGTCTATATGCTTTGGTGCGCTTTGCACTTCTTTTTTAGCAAGCCACGTATACGGGTAAATCCATTTACCTTGTAAAATCATTATAAGTAATGAGGTTAAGGCTATAAATACATAGCCTATTGCGCTACTTTGCCATAATAAAAACAACGATGTAACGGCTACAAAACTGGCAATATAAAATACTTGTAAGCGCACAAAGTCGCAGCTACGCACTAAGTAATGCTGGCTGTACGACATAGGCAACAAGGTAACCAGTAAAAAAAAGCCAATAATTATAGCCAGCGCAATAAGCATTTTAATATCCTTATAAAGTTAATTTAGCGACTTAAAATTGAAAGTATTTCTCGGGTGTCGTGCACCATATGGATAACTGTACGGTCTATTTCTATACTCACTGTACCATTATCTCTAGAGCGTTCAATCACTCTACCTCGTTTATATAAATCACGATCTAAATAGTCGCCTCGGTGGTAGCTTTTACTTAGCCCTGGTGGCGTCCAACCTGCGCGAATTAACTGCTTAGCCTCTTTTTTAGAAAGGTAGTCATTGTCGTTGTGTTTATGTGAATGATGCTTATTATGGCCGTGTTTATGACCATGCTTATCTTTATGCGGTTTTGCATCTGCGCTTATTGAACATAAAGCCAATGCTATTAGTGTTGTGTATGTTAGTGCTCTCATAAATAATCTCTAGCGTAATTAATAGCTAAAGGTTAACAAACACGGCTGAACATCATATGAAACAGCTTACACTTATTTAACGTTGTTTATATTGTGTTTTACAGTGGCTTCGCATAATAGCGGGATCGCGTAATTTTAAGTGTTTTGTTTTACGACCAGCATGGCGTTTACGCCACACTTTAAAACTGCCTTTTGAAATATGTTCGCGCATAAATACCACCAGCTGCGGGTATTTTAATCCGTATAACTGCTCTATTGCCTCAAAAGGGGTTCTATCTTCCCACGCCATTTCGATAATGCGTGACTGCTGCTCTGCGTTAAACATGGTATATCTCACAAAATTTAACTTATACGCTAGGTAAAAATACTTAGATCAATGCAATTAAGCTCAGTAACTGTATAATTGGCGTTCAATATATATATTTTAAAAGATATCGAATTTTTATTTATGCGCGCAATATTTCTGTTTTTAGCTTTAACTTTACCTTCGTTATTACTTGCAGCGCCAAGTAAGACTTTGCGCTGCGTAACAACTCACTACCCGCCTTTTACTATATTTGATGAGAAAAGCGATACGTTCACAGGTTTAGATATTGAATACTTAACCTTTATTGAGCGTAATTTAAATCTTAAGATTGACGTAATTCATCTGCCATGGGCGCGCGTAAAAAAAGAAATGGCGCTGGGCTACTACGACTGCTATTTCTCTTTGGCCAATACAAAAGAGCGAGCAGAGTATTTAGATTTTACAAGCGTGCCCTTGCATACTACTAAGTATGGTTTATTTGCTTTAAACAAAGATAAGCTACTCACAAACCATTTATCAAATACCCCAATAGCGATGCTGCGCGGCGTTGCTTTGCCTGAGGTTATTGCTAAAAAGTATAACCTTGATGAGAATAATCTACTTCGTTCACTTTCAACTAAAGACACTTTTGAGCTACTAGAAAAAAAACGTGTTGAATACGCAATAACTAACTATCAAGCGGGTTTGTGGTACTCAAAAGAATATAAAAATATATACGCTAGGCAGTTCAATGAGTTTACGCTTCCTACTTACATTGCTTTTAAGCGTGGCGTAATTGATACAAAATTAGTTGATGAGCAAATAAAACGTTTTAAAGCACAAACTCAATAATTAACACTGCACACGTTAAGAGATAACCAATGTTTACAAAACTACCAAAGTGGGTTGAATATGGCGCGTTTACGCTCGCATTTATAGCGGGCGTAGTAAACGCTGTAGGCTTATTAGGATTTGAGCACCAGGCTATTTCGCATGTATCTGGCTCTGTTACTTTACTTGGTATTAAAGTAATAACTAACCCCAGCACTGCCTTATTGCTACTTTCAATAATTATTAGCTTTATGTTGGGTTCGGCACTGTCGGGCTTTTTGCTCTCTGGTGGCTCATTAAAACTTGGTCGTCATTACGACACTTTGCTTTTTATGGAAGGATTGCTGCTACTTGCGAGTGCTTATTTACTCAAAAACACATTCGTTTACGGCATTGTATTAACGTCTGCTGCGTGTGGGTTACAAAATGCGCTAGCAACTAATTACAGTGGTGCTGTTATACGTACGACACATTTAACCGGTATTTTTACTGACCTTGGTTTAATGCTAGGTAAAGCGCTTAAAGGTGAGCAATTTGATACCCGTAAAGGCGTTATGTTTTTACTCATTATTGCAGGCTTTTTACTAGGCGGTATAACCGGCTACGTTTTATTTAAGCATTACTTAGTGCTAGCTTTAGTGTTTCCTGCTGTGGCTTGTTTTGTTTTATCAATTACGTATCGGGTTTACAGGTTACGTACGCTTTAACGCAACAAGTTTAAATGCATATTAAAACCGCATATTATAGAGGCAATGCAATATAGATTACTTTCAAGGAATGTATGAAACCTTATTTTTTGCCGCTGATATTACCCTTTAGCCACACTGCGTTTGCCAATAATCAAAACAACGATGCAATAGAAACCATAACAACTACGGCATCACGTATTGAAGCGCTATCTACCCCACTCCCTTTATCAATAAGTACACTCAGCGAAGCGCAGCTAAATAGCATAGCGCCTACCCATATTGAAGAAGCCCTGCAACGTGTAGCAGGAGCTAATATTCAACGCGGAAATGGCCAAGAGTATTTACCCGCACTTCGCTCCCCCGTACTTTCGGGCGCTGGCGCTTGTGGTGGCATATTGACTTTGGAGGATGGCATATCACTGAGAGCCGCTGGGTTTTGTAACATAAACGAGCTATTTGAGGCGCACAGCGAAATGGCGCAGCGCATTGAAGTACTAAAAGGCCCTGGCTCTGCACTTTATGGCTCAAACGCTGTGCATGGTGTTATTAATGTAATAACGCCCGACACCACACAAGGCGGTGGCTTAGTTGGTTTAGATTATGGCTCGTACGGTTATACTCGCTACAAATTACGCGCAGGGCAAGATTACGGCAACAGCGGTATCGGCATTAACGCAAGTGTTACCGACGATAGAGGTTACCGCGACGACGAAAGCGTAGAGCAACAAAAAGTAAATATTCGCCATCGCTATTCAAATAATAATTTATTACTTACCTCAGGCCTTACTTATACAAATCTTGATCAGCAAACGGCGGGATTTATTACAGGCTTTGAAAGCTATAAAAACGAAGACCTCGCGCAAAAAAACTTTGACCCTGACGCATTTAGAAAAGCACGCGCATTTAGAGCATGGAGCAATGCAACATGGCAATTAAATAACGATGATGTGCTCTCTACTACGTTATATTTTCGCGACCAAAGCATGGACTTTTTTAAGCACTTTTTACCCGGCACACCGCTTGAAACAAACAGCCAAACCGGCTTTGGTGTGCAATCGCTTTATCAACATAATTTACAACGTAATATAAAAATAAACCTAGGGCTTGATGGCGAATACACGCAAGCCGATTTTACTCAAAGCCAAAACGAGCCCACTCAAGGTTCTGCATTTTTAGTTGCTACAGTACCCCAAGGTAAGCATTACGATTACGATGTAAACGCCACGCTTTATGCCCCTTTTGCATCACTTGATTGGCAATTCAATAAGTGGTTACTTACTGCAGGTGTGCGCTACGAGCATATGCAGTACGACTACACCAATAATATGCTAGCAGGTAGAACAAAAGACGATGGTACAGAATGCAGCTTTGGTGGTTGCCGATACAGCCGCCCAGCAAGCGCTAAAAATAGCTTTAGTAATCTATCGCCAAAGCTTGGGGTTAGTTATCAGTACAATACAAATAACACGCTTTATGCGAACTTTTCTCGTGGTTACAGAGCGCCACAAGCGGCTGAGCTATACCAATTACAACGCGAGCAAACCACTGCAAATTTAAGCGCCGAAATAGCGAATAACGCAGAGCTGGGTATTAAAGGAATTTACGAAAAACTACGTTATGGTGTGTCTGTTTACGCTATGAGTAAACACAATACGATTTACCGCGATAGCGACTTTTTTACGGTAAATAATGGCAGCTCTCGCCATCGTGGTATTGAGCTTGAGCTTGACTACCAGCTCACTAAGTCGCTTGCGCTTAACTTTGCTGGCACTCACGCAAAGCATACTTACACTAACAACCAAATACTTAACGGTTTAAATATAAACGGCAACGACATAGATACCGCGCCGCGTAATATTGCTAATCTCGATTTAACATGGCAGGCACTCAGCAATACGCAATTTGCTTTGCAGTGGCATCGCGTTGGTAACTACTACACCGACCCAGAAAACTTAAATAAATACCAAGGGCATGATGTTTTAAGCCTGCGCGCTCAGTGGCAAATTACCAATAACCTTGAAGTGCTTGCTCGTATTATTAACTTAACTGATGAGGCTTATGCAGAGCGCGCCGATTACACCAGTTTCACCGGCGACAGGTACTTTCCTGGCAAACCACGTAACGCGATGCTTTCGGCAACTTACACGTGGTAATGTTTATTTAAGAGCTAAACTGATTTAAAGGCTAAGCTAATTTAATTGATTTAAGTCGCTCATGTATTTCATGGGCGACTTTTTCATTACCTTTTTAAACATAGTAATAAATGCACTCACCGACTCATACCCTAATAACTCCGATACCTGCTGCACACTTTGCTTATCAGAAAGCGCTTTTAAGGCTGTAATTATATGCAATTGCGTACGCCATTTTCCAAATGTCATACCGGTTTCTTTTTTTATTAACCTCGCTAATGTGCGCTCAGTTAATGCAAACTGCTTAGCCCATTGTGGTAGTGTTTTTCGGTTATTTGGCATATTTATAAGCTGATCGCTCATGGTTTGAATTACCTCGTTTTTAGATAATACAAAATCGAGTGGTTGTACGGGCATTTCAATAAGTTGATCAAATAACACCTGCGCTAAACGCGCTGTTTTACTATTTAAAGTATAGTGCTGATTATGCGCAGCCAACTCGCACATTAGCTCTTTAACTAACGGCGTAATAGCTAACGTACAGGTATTTAGCGGCATACCGTTTTTACTACTATCAATAAATAAATGACAAAGCTGCGCGTTATCAGACGCCCTATTACTATGCACTTTTTGTGCAGGAATCCAAATTGCACTGTGCGTAGGCACCATCCACATTTTGGCCGACACTTCACATGTTACATAACCATGCAGCGCTAAAATTAATTGCCCTTTAGGATGGGTATGTAGTGGTATTTCGTGACTTGCATGGGCATGCTCTATTTTGGCTATTATGGGCTGCGCCATAGTTTCAAAATTTTTAATGTCGTCCCAACCAATTGCATCAAACATAGTTTTGTCTGTTTTTAGTTATTTAATGTCATTATCTCTAAATTATAGTTTTTGCTAAGCCTTTATACTAGCGCCCATTAAGTATTAGCTTTAATGGTCTGCCCTTTTGTTAAATAACACACCTAAATCACGCTTTGCTGGCATATTACTTGTGCTTGGCATATTACTTATTGCCGCAAATTTACGCGCCACATTTACAGGTATTGCACCTGTGCTTGAACAAATTATTAATCACTTTGGGCTTAGCGCATCGCAAGCTGGTTTTTTAACAACATTGCCACTCATTGCCTTTGCTATTGTATCGCCAATGGCCGCAACTCTTGCTAAAAAGCAAGGGTTAGAGCGCACCTTGTTTGTAGCTTTGTTATTTATACTTGCAGGGGTTGCAGCGCGGGTAATAAATACCTCAGCCATGCTTTTTGTAGGCACCGCTATTATTGGTGTGGGCATTGCCATTGCAAACGTATTATTACCAAGTTTAATTAAGCGCGACTTTCCTGCAAAGGTTGCATTAATGACCTCAGCCTACGTGCTTACTATGGGCGTTGTATCGGGCGGGTTTTCAACTTTGGTATTCCCCCTTAGCCAACTAAACGGATTAGGATGGCAACTTGCGCTGGGCTCATCAGCTCTTATTACTCTGGCGAGTATTATTGTATGGATGTCGCAATTAAGTAAGCACACAAAACCCGCGAGTATTGCTCAACACGCTGACACTTCAAAAAGTGTATGGCGTTATTTACTAGCATGGCAAATTACCCTACTGCTGGGTTTAAACTCATTCTTAAATTATATAATTATTACGTGGTTACCCAGTATATTAATCGAAACTGGCCAAAGTGCCACGCAAGCAGGTGCTTATCATGGGGCTTTTCAAATAGCGACTGCATTACCGGGTTTAATATTAATTCCGTTACTTGCCAAATTAAAAGATCAAAGCGCGCTTAGCTTTATTTTAGCCATGCTGAGTGCACTCAGTGCATTGGGGCTACTTTACATGCCTAACTTTGCTTTTGTTTGGACCCTAATGCTGGGCTTTTGCTCTGGGGCGTGTTTTATATTAGGGCTGTCGTTTATTAGTTTACGAACCGATGATTCGCAACAAGCAGCGTCGCTTTCAGGTATGTCGCAAAGCGTAGGTTATTTGCTCGCGGCTATTGGTCCTATGCTAGCTGGTGCATTACACACTGCAACAGGCAGTTGGAGTGCGCCATTATGGCTGTGTGCTATTGCCGGAGTACTGTGTGCATTATGTGGTTTAGGCAGTGGTAAAAACACCACTTTAGCTAAATCAGCTAACTAGCTGCTGTAACCACGAAAATAAACCAGACGAAGTTTTGTTGCTCGTGTGTTTTTGCTCATAGCGTTTATTAGTTGCTTCACGCTGTTCACGGCGCTCTTGCGCTAAATTAGCCTTTGCAGCAAAACGTAAACGCTGTTCTTGAGTAAGCTCATCATTAAAACTAATGGCTGTTTTTTTAAATGCTCGGCTGCTTTTAGGTGAACTACACATAATATTTCCTCTGTTATGTAACTACTCAAATAGACAGCCTTTTTGTATATAAAATTTCAAAAGCAGTATTACTTTTTAGAAGTAATACTGCTGAGTATCAACTAAACAGCACCTATACACTCAACTTCTACTAAAGAATCAAGCGCTAACGCCTTTACAGCAAAAGCACTACGTGCAGGATACGGCACACTAAAATACTGAGTATAAATAGCATTAAATGCTTTAAAGTCGTTAATATTGGTAAGCATAACGGTGCACTTTACAATATTGCCCATACTGTAGTTATGTTGCTCTAAAGTGCGTTTAATATTTTCAAGTGTTTGTTTAGCCTCGCCTTCAAAACCGCCTGTAGCCAACTTACCTGTTGCAGGGTTAATCCCTATTTGCCCCGACATATAAAGCGTATTATCTGCTTTTACTATTTGCGAAAATGGCAAGTTAGGATTAGCTTTGCCTGCATTTAAAAAGTCTACATTACTCGAAGCTGCGAATGCACTGCCGGTAATTAATGTGCTTGCTAAAAAAGCGGTTTTTATCAGTGAGCTCATTACCTGGCTTACCTTATTTTTGTGGTGTGGTTTCAAATGAAGGCACTTGATGTAATTCGTTAAGCCAATTAAGCGTCGATTTAGACCAAATTTGTGCTGTTGGCGTAAACTGATCACGCTGATCAACCGCACCAATACGCAAGCCATATACACGGTCAGCTTTAGCTTCGTTAGTTGCATATAGTGTTGTACCACATGTGCCACAAAAACCTTGCGCACGCTTGTTACCACTTTGAGCTGTTTTAACAAACTCTTTTGGCTCACCTTGGGTAAATACTACCGAGTTTGGCTCTGCAATTATAACGGCTCTAAATGGGCCGCTCGACATACGTTGGCAATCGCTACAATGACAAACAAGTGCATTGTTATTTTGAGACTTTGCCTGGTATTTAATTTCACCACAGTAACAGCTTCCAGTAATTTCCATTATTTAAATCCTTAATGCTTATGAAGATTGAATCGAGATATAAGACCGGCAATATCGATTCATTATTTTTAAAATATAAAAAAACTGCTCGCCGGTTCATTTGTATATTCGGCTAGATGTTTAATTCTTTAGAGTGATTTTTTCAAAGTTGAGCAAGTGCTACAAACATGATGCGATGTTTTAAATAAAACAGCAATACCATGTTAAGCTAATAGCGTAACGTGGTACGTCTAAATTATTTTTATACCAATTCGCTTAATTAAGTTGTCTATTTTGAGGTAAGAAAACCGTGCCGATAACAAGGCAAAAATTTCGTTATTTAGTTGTTCTATATGAGAAATTTTTAACGAAGTTAACGTGCGGTTTAATCCCTCAAATTGATTATGTATTATTGCGAGTTGGTATTAATGTGCGTTCAAATAATCAACAGCTAACAGGCTAAGCGCCTTAGTGCCTACTTTAAACGATGATTCGTCGGCATAAAAATAAGGTGAGTGATTGCTAGCCACTGTATTTAAATCTTGCTCACTGGGTGTACCGCCTAAAAACACAAATACACTCGGCACTTCTAATGCGTAAAACGAAAAGTCTTCTGCGCCGGTTATTTTTCCCATTTCAACTACGTTATCATTACCCGCTGCTTTTTTAAGACTAGGTAACATTTGCGCAGTTAACTTTGGGTTATTAATAGTTACCGGATAACCTTCGTGAATGTGTACCTCTGCAGTTGCACCTGACGATTTAGCAATGTGCGTGGCTGTGGTTTTTATTTTTTCAAATATTTGTGCTCGGTTATCCATATCAAAATTACGAATTGTGCCTACCATTTCAACTTCTTCAGGAATAATATTATTACGTACCCCACCCGCTATCTTACCAAACGAGACAATAGCAGGCTCTTTGGTAATGTTAATTTGGCGACTAACAATATGATTAACGCCTGTTACTATTTGCGCAGCTGCGGCAATTGGGTCAACCCCTGTCCACGGTGCAGAGCCGTGTGCCTGCTTGCCATGTACAGTTATTTCAAATCGGTCTGCACTGGCCATTGCAGGGCCACTTCTATAACCAATTTTACCGCTGTGCAAACTAGATGTTATATGTAACCCAAAAGCAGCTTCTGGTTTGTATTGTTTAAATATGCCTTCTTTAAGCATTAGCTCAGCGCCACCCTCTTCCCCCTCTGGTGCGCCTTCTTCTGCAGGCTGAAATACAAACATAATATTACCGTGTAGCTCATCTTTCATGTTTGCAAGCACTTGTGCAGCGCCCATAAGCATGGCCACGTGCGTGTCGTGCCCACAAGCATGCATTATGCCTACATCTACACCACGGTAATTAGTGGTTTTAGTTGATTTAAAATCAACATCGGCTTTTTCAGTAACTGGCAGCGCGTCCATATCTGCGCGTAGCATTACTGTCGGGCCAGGCTTTGCACCTTTTAATAGCCCCACAACACCTGTATAAGCAATCCCTGTTTGTACTTCCATACCCAGCGACTTTAAGTGCTTAGCGACAATACCTGCTGTGCGGGTTTCGCGATTTCCAAGCTCAGGGTTTTGATGAAAATCACGTCGCCAATCAATAACCTGTTGCTCTATCTTTTTAACTTGCTGATCAATGTTTGCATTGGCATTGAGCGCACTAAGGGCAGCAAAGCCCAGCGCTATTGAGATTAGTGATTTTTTCATCCTGTTTGTCCTTATTATATTTATTGGTTTTATAATATTGATGAGCACGAGCCCTTATGTATTATTGAGAACATAATTAGTTCGCTCTATAACCACTATTACTGAAGGCTCTACAATAATCAATCCCATTTAAGCTAGATGCCCAACTATAGGGGGCCACTTCACTTTTCACTGGTTTTATCTATTTTTAGTTTGAAGATTTAGCGCTAATTAAGCCTACTATTTTTGTTTTTATTGATTTAAAAATGGCATTGAATAGTCAACCAACGCACGTAAAGTGAGTTTTAATAAGCGCGGTGGTGGATAGAAGAAGTTAACGAGTAATAGGCTTGGTACATAATTGCTATTCAAACTATAAAATAAGAATAGCAATGTAGAACCTCCCCTTATGTTGGGGGTAATTATTTAAATGCGTTAGCATTTTTTATGCTGTCAAAATCGTTAAAGCGCACGTTGTGTTGCGCCATTACTTTAAGTATTTTTTCACTTAGCATTTGACGTAAATAAAACGGCTGATTTGGCACAAAATGGTGGATAGTATGCGTTTTACCAAAGTTAAAACAAAACAAGTGAAACGGCATAAATAAACGGCTCGTTAGTACATGAGTTTGCTCAAGCATGTTATTAACGCCGCCATAGTAATGCATGCTTGAGGTAACAAAATTAAGCGAGCTTGAGCGAATAATATTAGGCACAATGAGCACAACCATTAAAAATTCGAACACGTTCATTATGCTTAGTATCCAGCTAGGTGAATTTAGCGAAAGTGGTATAAATAAATCAACGATATGAAATACAATAACGCTGTATAAAACAGCAAAATACGCAGTCGCTATCGGAAACCCCGCATTAAAAACACTCGAAAAACTAAAGCCATTAATTTCTTTTCTAAAACGTTTAGTAGAAATAACTAACCCTAATAACCCATCTACAATAACTAGCGCACGTAAAAATGGATTTTTAATACCGTTACCCACCAAGCGTTCTTCTAGGTCTTGTTGTGTGCCTGAGGTTTTGTGATGGTGTAAATGCATTTTACGTCGGTACCATGGGCTAATAGTATTTGGCCGCATTAACCATACTGTTAGCATCATAAAATTATGCATGAACGGCTGATTACTAAAGTATTGTTTATGTATGAGGTCGTGCTCTAACTCATGGGAAATAGACGCTGCAATAGCCGCAAGTACTATACATACCCAAGCAGGTATGATGCCTAAATAATATAAAACACCAACACCAATTAATGCGCTAAGCGATAGCAATAAAATAATTAACCCTAAGGTATTTTGATGTGCAAGTAATGGGTGCTTTTGACGAAGTGATGCTTCCTCTGCCTTAATTGCTTTCACAATCGATTGAATGTTCTGTTTGGCACTTAATTGAGTCATATGTAATGTCTTAAAAACCTTGTTGTACAAATAATACCTGAATTAAGCGCAACATCGGGATAAAGCAGGAATAATTATTGTAATACGATTAAATATTATCAATAGTTCAATTGCTTATTTATTCAATCGCATAACAAATTTAATAGCACTCATAACCCAAAATATTCGCTTTATATATCAGCCCAAAAAGACTTAAAAAATTTACCTGTGGAGTATCCTTGCTATAAACGATTAATTATCAACCAGTTGTTTATGCAAATAAAAGAAAAGGCTTGCCGCCCCCTCTTTTGTTTGTATAATGCGGATACAGAATAAGAGGTATATAAGTATCCTTTTTATTTTAAGTGGTTTTTCTTTATCTTTTTATGCTTAAAAGATTAAAGAAAAATTATGCCAGCGTGATGAAATTGGTAGACATGGGGGATTCAAAATCCCCTTCCGAAAGGAGTGCCGGTTCGAGTCCGGCCGCTGGTACCACTTTTTGAACCTCAGCTAATTATTGGCTGAGGTTTTTTTATGCCTAAAATTTAACTAGTAATTTATACCAATTCGCTTAATTAAGTGAGCTATTTTGAGGTAAGAAAACGGTTTCGATAACAAGGCAAAACCTAGATGAGCTGAAGCAAAAGCCACAGGCCTCCCATTAAAGCCATCAACATATCTTAGGAAGGGACAAAATCTAATAAGCACGCTAGTTATGCGTCTTGCTCTTGATTTGTTATATCTCCTATTCGGTTATTTAACTCTTCGTCACTAACATCTTCTTTGTGTGTACCAATGATCCATATATGACCAAATGGATCCTGTAGCGTGCCGGTCCTATCACCATAAAATTGGTCATGTACGGGTCTTATTTCTGTTGCACCAAGCTCAATTGCTTTTTTAAATACGGTATCAACATCTTCAACATAAAGCATAAGGCTTAGCGCTGTACCACCGAGTTCTTTTGGGCTTTTTAAATGTTCTTCAGAACCAATATCTGAAAGCATAATATGCGAATCACCAATTATTATTTCTGCATGGGCTATTCCACCATCAGGTAAAGGCATTTGCATTACGTGTTCAGCACTAAATGCATCACAATAAAAATCTATCGCTTTTTGTGCGTCATTCATAATTAAATAAGGTGTAACTGAATGAAACCCTTTTGGTATTGCCGAAACTGACATAGTGATCACCTCGCTGTTGAATCCATGTTATTAAAACTGATTTAAATGCTGTCTGTAATAAGCACTAAAGTTTTTAAATAAAGGTCAGATTGACTGACCTTAAAACAATATACAAATTAAATAATAGCTCTAATAAATACTTAGCGCTGCCAAAAACGTAAATTACGTAATGACTCTATAAATGCCTCGCCCGATACGGTAGCTAAATCAATCCAACCATCATCTGCTTTGTCATCAAGCCCTGCTGCTTTAAATAATGGCTTAGCCTCACTTGTAAAACCTATGTATTTCATATGTGCATACGCATCACTTACAAAGTCTTTAGCTTCTGCAATAGCTGCTAGTTTTTCAGCTCCCTCTTCAGTGGTGAGTACAAGTACCGCATCGTATAAAACCGATGGACCACCATTAATAACTTGATCAGCTTTAAAGTGCTTACCTTTACTGCATTTAGCACCGCCGACTTGTGGGGCAATAATTTCAAAGTTTGCACCTTCACTTTTAAGTGTATTGGTAACCGATTCAAAAATTTCTGCATTAAAGCCATCACTCACTAAAATACCTAATTTGCGGCCTTTAAATGTATTCGGGGGATTTTTTAAAATACTTAATGCATCAGATACAGGTAAGTCTTTACGTGTTGGCATAGCAGCTTCAGCTGGATCTGGCATTTCTTGCAAGCCAAGTCCTTCGGCAACTTTATTTGCGAGGGTTTCGTCAATATTTAATAAATGCGATACCAAACGCTCTCGTATTGGTACATGCTCGACTTTAGAAAGCTCAAACACGTACGCAGATTGTATATGCGCTTGCTCTACCTCTGTTTGGCTTAAGTAAAACTGACGAGCTTGACTGTAATGATCGCTGAATGTGTCTGAACGATAACGTAGCTTATCCCCACTCATTTGCTCTGATGAACTTTTAAACCCGTGCACAGGGCATTCACGAGGATTATTTTCGCCTGCGCTCCATGAGTTAGGTTCGTAGTTAACACGTCCTTTAGGATTTTGCATCGCCATGTGCCCATCTTGCTGAAAATGCCTCATTGGGCACTTAGGCGCATTTACCGGAATTTGCGTAAAGTTAGGTCCACCAAGGCGTTTTGTTTGAGTATCAAGGTATGAAAAATTACGCCCTTGTAGTAATGGATCTGGGGTGAAATCGAGTCCTGGTACAATGTTTTGTGTACAAAATGCAACTTGCTCTGTTTCTGCAAAAAAGTTGTCGACAACACGGTCAAGCACCATGCGGCCAACAATTTGTACTGGTACTTGTTCCTCTGGTATAAGTTTAGTGGCATCGAATACATCAAATTCAAACTCATCAGCAAATTGCTGATCAAATACTTGTACCCCTAACTCCCACTCTGGGTAGTCGCCGTTGCCAATAGATTCCCACATGTCTCTGCGATGAAAATCAGGGTCCGCGCCGTTTAGCTTAAGTGCTTCGTTCCATACTACAGATTGCATGCCGCCTTTTGGTTTCCAATGAAATTTAACAAATTTCTCATCACCTTTGGCATTAATAAATTTAAATGTATGAACACCAAAACCTTCCATAAAGCGTAAAGAGCGCGGAATAGCTCTATCAGACATTGCCCACATAACCATGTGCATTGACTCAGGCGACAAGCTCACAAAGTCCCAAAAGTTATCATGTGCTGTTTGCGCTTGGGGGAAACCACGGTCTGGCTCGGCTTTAGCTGAATGAACTAAGTCAGGAAACTTCATCGCATCTTGAATAAAGAATACCGGTATATTGTTTCCCACTAAATCCCAGTTTCCTTCTTGGGTATAAAATTTTACCGCAAAACCACGTACATCACGTGCTAAATCTGGAGACCCTTTATTACCTGCAACTGTAGAGAAACGAGTAAATACTGGGGTTTTTTCACCTTTTCGCTGAAAAATATCTGCACAGGTTAAATCTTCAAGCGTGTCGTAAGTTTCAAAGTACCCATGTGCCCCGTAACCACGAGCATGCACTACTCGCTCAGGAATACGCTCGTGGTCAAAATGGAAAAGCTTTTCGCGCAGCACCTGATCTTCCATCAAACCTGGACCGCGTTCGCCTACTTTTAACGAATTCTGATCGTCGCTCACAGGGCAACCTTGCGCTGTGGTCATTGTTGGGTAGCCGTCTGATGCACTTTGGCGCAGCTCGCCGCCATTTCCTTTTTTACCTGCGTATTTAAATGATTCAGCCATGTCTAATCCTTCATTACAATTTAAGTGATTGGGGTAGTTTTTAAAGTTTGCTTAACAGCAAAAGCAACAGAGCTAAATGCAAAATAAAGACCAAACAATAAGAGCAATGAAAGCGCGGGGTACAGATTAAAAGAGGAGTTTTAAGCGTTATTAAAAATAGAAAAACTTACAGAGCCCTGTAAGTTTTTCAAGATCAAAAAAAGGGTACTTTAAAAGTGCCCTTGAGTTTAAATCGGTTTAAATTTAGTTAATCTTTGCTTTCGTTAACTAAAATAACTTTACGATGCGGGAAAGGTATTTCGATGTTGTTTTCATCTAGTGCTTTTTTAATTAACTCTGGCACAGTGTAAAGAATATCGAAGTAATGCTCGCCCTTACAAAAAGGTCTTACTAAAAAGTCTACTGAGCTGTTGTTAAGCGTTTCTACTTCAACAAAAGGAGCGGGATCTTTTAATATATGTGGATGCGCTTCAAGTACGGCATCAATAACTTTACGTACAGCCGTTGTATCTTCACCGTAAGCAACACCAAAATGCATATCCACACCACGAATTGGATGATGTGAATGGTTTATAATTTGCGCGCCCCAAATTTGACTATTTGGAATAATAACCTGTTGGTTATCGAACGTTTGTAAAATAGTAGTAAACATATCTACTTCTGTTACTTTACCAAAACGCCCTGCTGCCTCAATAAAGTCATTCACTTTATAAGGTCTAAATATTAGCAACATAACGCCTGCTGCAAGGTTCGACATTGCACCTTGTAACGCCAAGCCTATAGCAAGTCCCGCGGCACCGAGTAAAGCAATAATAGAAGCTGTTTGTACACCAAAGCGATTTAACACAGCAATAATAACGAACGCTAATATGATGTATCGAGCCATGCTGCCTAAAAAGCGAAAAAGCGTGTCATCAAGGTGAGTGTATTTGTGGCATAAGCCAATAATTAAATTGCGTACTTTGCCTGCCAGCCATAAGCCCGCAAGTAAGATTGCAATCGCTAGTAATATGTTGGTTGCCCACGTAATTGCAGCGGGTAAATATTGATTAATATCAATGTTGTTTATTATGTCTTCCATTGTTTTTCCTGTTTTAAAAACTTTTAACTGACTTCAATCCATACTAATCGCAATAGTTTAACAAAAAATTAACTAAAGTACGGCTATAGGAGTAATTTAAAACATAAAGAAAGAGCGTTCCCTCAAAACATGTCATCGCTCACGTAAATCTTTCAACACATAATTTTGCTTTAACCCTTGGTTTATAGCTTAAATAATTAAACTTTAACTAGTTCATAAATAAAGCTAATACCCGAGATAAATCTCAGTTAACTCTTTTAATTTTCTAATTATTGCTGGCACTCATCTATAAATTTACCGATAATCTCACCTAAGCGCGCATATATTGGCGAGACAACACAATTGGATGAAATTAAAACAAAGGATTATTATGAAAAAGTACTCAATTTTACTTACAGCGGCAGCACTTACTGTACTTGCTGGTTGTTCAACATCTGTTGCAGTAAGAGACTTTGAACAAAACCCTATTCCGCAAACATCAACAATTACCAACAGTGAAGCTGACGTAGAAAAAGGTATTCTAAAGGCATGTATTCAGCTTGGTTGGAAGTGTACGCCTATGAGTGAAGGTAAAATAAAAGGTGTACTGGATATTCGCACACACCAATTAACTGTCGATATTGCGTATGACAAAACGGCATACTCAATCAACTATAAAGACTCTATTAACTTAAACTACAACGGCAAAAAAATTCACCGCCAATATGTTAATTGGGTATCAAACCTAATACGCCATATAGATGCTGAAATGATTTAGCAGCGCGTTAACCTGCTTTAAACATTATAAAAATCACTAAATATGAATAATAAAAGTGGAGAAGTTACCTATAGCTTCTCCATTTTTTAGTTGAGATTTAAACAATAATAATCACTTCAAAAATATTAATAAATTTCAACCAGTTACAAGTCAAAAAAGCACCAAACCTAACACTATTAGTAAAAGTACTCTCCCGTATGTTCACTCTTTAATGAATGAGTGATTTTTTACTTATCCCCCTTCGTAAAAACATATTTTATATCTTGCTATAACGCAGTTTCGCTCATATAGTCAGCAAATTATCACACCTTTATTTTGAACATCTTTGTTTATGAAATCTTCTGCTCCTGCTAGTGATTTTGGTACCTTATTAGGTTATGCACCTGGTAATGTTGCTGTGTATTCATCTGATTATGATACGGCTGACGAAAGCATTTATCCTAATCGTAGCGCCTATCGTAGTTACCTTGATGGCATTTACATGGGCTATAAATGGCAATGCGTTGAATTTGCACGTCGATGGATGTATCTCAACCATAGCTATATTTTTGATGATATTGCTATGGCTTACGATATTTTTGAGCTGCGTTCAGTGCGCGATGTAAATAGCCAAAACAGATTGCCACTAAACGCGTTTAAAAATGGTGCAAAACATCATCCTCAAGTAGGTAGCTTACTTATATGGGAAGAAGGCGGCGAGTTTGAAGAAACAGGCCATGTTGCTGTCGTTGTTGAAGTGCATAAAGATAAAATACGTCTTGCTGAGCAAAATGTAGGGCATCAAATATGGCCAAAAGATCAAAGCTGGTGTCGTGAGCTAAAAGCAAAAGTAACTAAAGATGGCGACTATTGGATTGAGTGCTCTTACAGCGACGCCACTATTTTAGGCTGGATGACACAAACTGATGAAACAGAATATGCTGAGCCAACGTCTGAGCTAAACACTGATTTATTTATTATAGAAGCCCATAAAGCAGTAGATACAGGCCAAGCAAACAAGTCATGGTTAAATATTGCGAATGACGATGAAGCTGCCTACGTAGAAATGATGCAAGGCCATAAACTTACATCAGTAGCTGAGGATCAACATAATTACTTTGCGATATCTCAAACGGCGCAGCAAAGCATTGAGCATGCAACAAATGAGCTGCATGGCTTATTTATGCATGCAACCGACTATGTACTGCAGCACCCTGAGTTATTAAAAAAGTTTAATTTACCCGATGTTGTGATTAATAAAATTCGCCAATCGTGGGATAACCGCTTAAACCAATTAATTACCAGTCGGTTTGACTTTGCTTTAACAGCAGCAGGTTTAAAAGTTTACGAATACAATTGCGATTCGGCATCGTGTTATATGGAGAGCGGCAAAGTTCAAGGTAAATGGGCAAAACACTTTGGTGTTAAAACAGGTGTAGATGCAGGCCAAAATTTATTTAAAGATCTCGTAAAAGCATGGCGTAAAAGTGAAGTAAAAGGTCTTGTTCATATTCTGCAAGATGATGAACCAGAAGAGCATTATCACGCATTATTTATGAAAGAAGCCATTGAAGCCGCGGGCTTTGAGTGTAAGTTAGTAATTGGCTTAAGCACACTTCGCTGGAATGAATCAGGCAACATAGTAGATGCAGATGGCGCACAACTGAGTTACGTGTGGAAAACGTGGTCGTGGGAAACCGCACTTGATCAAATTCGTGAAGAATGTGAAGCCGACCAATCATTAGGTGATAACTTTGAACCACAATTCAAAATTGGTGAAACGCCACGCTTAGTCGATGTACTGCTGCGTAAAAACGTGATGGTATTTGAACCGCTGTGGACATTGATCCCAAGTAACAAGGCTATTTTACCAATACTGTGGAGTTTATTCCCTAATCATAAATATTTACTTAATACCGCGTTTGAGCTTAACGACGAGTTATTACAAACCGGTTATGTAGTTAAACCAATAGTAGGACGTTGTGGTGCTAATATTCAACTTGTTGATGAACAGCAGCAAGTTATAGAAAAAACAATGGGGCACTTTGCCGAGCAAGACCAAATATACCAACAACTATTTGCACTGCCTAAAGTAGATGACTACTTTGTACAAATATGTAGTTTTACAGCCGCCGGAAAATACTCTGGTGGTGGCGTACGTGTTGATAAAAGCATGATCATAAACGGCCATAGCGATTGTATGGCACTGCGTATTAAATAAATAATACTAAGCCCGCAATTTTGCTGCGGGCTTAAGTTTGTGTAGACCCCCTTCCATCTTTTAAGTTTTATAGCTATCTCAAGCGAGTTACTCCTGATAGAGTAAATTTATTAAACACCACAAACTAAGGTATTTCATGGCGAATCAATTTAATGTACTTGGCACACGTTTAAAACTATGTTGCGGTAATGGTGGCTACACACGTGAAGGATTTTGTTATGTACCAGAATCAGATCTTGGCAATCACAGTGTGTGTGCAATTATGACTGACGAGTTTTTACAATTTTCAAAATCACAAGGTAACGACTTAATAAGCCCAATTCCTCTTTACGATTTTGAAGGTTTAAAAGCCGGTGATAAATGGTGCTTGTGTGCAGTAAGATGGCTTCATGCTATTTCAGCAAACGTTGCGCCACCAGTGGTACTTGAAGCTACAAATAAAAAATCATTAGAAATAGTGCCGCTCGATGTTTTAAAAGCGCACGAATATATAGCCAAAGTTTAAATACACTTAAGCGTTATTAAATTAAAGTCTGCAGATTTTACAAATGTATGCAGGCTTTTCAAAAATTCAATCACCCCTCCAGCCTCTAAAATCTTAAATAAAAACATAACCTCATGTTTTTAAATCACTTTTAAAAAAGATCAACTTACGGCATAACAGTTGCTTCATTAAGTTTAAGTCATGCTCATAACGCAACATATTATATGAGCAACACATTACTTAATGTAGGAGAAATTATGAGTAACAATAACGAATCAAACAAAACGACTAAATTTACCGCGCCAGGTATGAGTGACGAATCAGCTCAAAAAACAATAGCTACGCTAGATAACCGCATGGTTGCATTGATAGATTTACAGCTTACTTTAAAGCATATTCACTGGAACGTAGTGGGACCTAACTTTATTGGCGTACACGAAATGATAGACCCACAAGTAGACATTGTGCGCGAAATGACAGATACAATTGCAGAGCGAATTGCGACTCTTGGTGGAGTGCCCGTTGGTACGCCTAAATCAATCGTAGATCGTCGTACATGGAACGAATACTCAGTAGGTAAAGGGTTAGTAACCGAGCATTTAGCCGCACTTGATAAAGTATACAACGGCGTTAATGGCGATCACCGCAAAGCAATTGAGACCCTTTCTGAATTAGATCCGGTGTCTGAAGATATGATCACCAGCCAACTAGCTGACCTAGAGCAATTTCAGTGGTTTATTAGAGCCCATTTAGAATCATCTACAGGCGAGTTAAAAAGCTAATATATTTAATCTAAGAAAGCCCAGCATTAATATGCTGGGCTTTTTTTTGCGTAAAAATCACTCTATTTATAATCATATATAAATATGTATCAGTAAGCTCTAATACAAAACCCATATAAAAACAATAGAAAATTGGTATTACCAAAACAGATAACCAAAATAAAATTGAATGATTTTATACTCCTCACTATTTCGCAAATTTATAAGCCATACCCAACCTTTTATGAACATCTTATTATTTTAACATCACTTAAAAAACAAACTAAATACGTATAAAAGTGCGGCATAAAATTTAAAAACAGTACTAAAAAACGTATTTAATAGTACAAATAATATAAAAAAACGCCTTTGGTAAACATACTTCAATAAAATTCATTCAAAATATAAAAAATAAAAATACATCATAAGCCATTAAATTTATTAAATATAAGCAAAACAAAAGAGCACTTTGTAATACACTTTGTGAATTTTTGGTAAGCAAAGGTTGTAATAAAAGCTGAATTGGACTAATTTCAACCACACCACCTGTATGACACACTACAGGGAAATAGCAGTTAAATTGGTTAACCAAACCAAGTAACAACACACACAATGACGTAAGTCGTACCCAAACGGGAGAGATACATGAAACTCAATCAAATTACTTCAACATTAATTAATAAACATAAAAGAAGTAGCTCTACAACAATCAGTGCAGCAGCCCTTTTATTAATGGCTTCTTCTACTATTGCAGCGCAAGAGGCTCCGGCAGCTTCAGAAACGGCAGCTGCAGATATTGAAGTTATTGAAGTAAAAGGCATGCTAGGTAGTATGAAAGCCGCCGCTATGCTTAAGCGTACTGACGGACGTATTGTAGATGCGATTGTTGCTGAAGACATTGGTAAGTTACCTGATAATAATATTGCAGAAGCACTGCAACGTATTACTGGTGTATCTATTAATACCGATTTTGGTGTGGGTGACAGTGTTTCGATTCGTGGCTTACCTCAAAACCGTGTTGAATTAAACGGTCGCTCTACTATTGGCGACTCTCGTGACGGTATTAGCTTACAAGATTACCCATCAAGCTTCTTAAAAACAGTAGAAGTAGTTAAGTCTCCTACTGCCGATATGATTGAAGGTGCATTAGGCGGAACAGTTAGCTTAAAAACAGTTCGCCCATTAGAGTTAGATAAACTAACTGGCGCAGTTTCATTAGATGGTGAATACGCAGATAAAACAGAAAAAGTAGCACCTATTTTTAGCGGTTCACTTGGTAACAACTGGGACTTTGACGAAATGGGTACCTTTGGTGCCATTGCTATGTTTTCGTATCAAGATCGTGAAATTCGTCAAGATGAAACGTCTAGCCGTGTTAAACCTCAAGACATTGATATTAATGGCCAAGAAGGTAATACACCAAGTGGCAACGCTATCGTACGAGACGAGCACAGTGTTGAACAATATGTAGAACAACGTAAACGTACTGCTGTAAATTTATCACTTCAATGGGCACCGCAATCTGGTAATGGCATGGTGTATCTAGATTTAAGTGGCACTAAACGCTCTGGTGAGCAAAGTGGTAACTCTATATTAGGTGTTGCGGGTTCGTTATCAACAGATGCAAATACAACTCAAGATGCTAACGGCGTAAATAATTACACGCTAACAAACGAATTTGGTATCCCTAAAACATACAGTGACTTTCGTGAAACTGACTCGTTTTCAAATGCACTTGGTGCAGAGTGGAACCTTACTGACAGTATAAAAATCTCTGGTGAAATTGCAGTAGCATCATCAGAAAGCGTAAGACCTGATTCTGAATTTACACTTCGCCCAATCGAAAAATCAACATTTGAAGCAAGTGGCGGAACTCAGCTAACAAATCATTTATATGATGGTGCATTTTCTCAAGACGGTAATAAATTACCAAGCATCATTCATTCAGATCCAAATGCATTTACTGACCCACAAAACTTAGCACTACGTACGTTCAAAAGTGAAGATAGAAGAACAGACAATGACGAAACAGCTATTCGTTTTGACGTTGAAATGTTTGAACCTCTCAGCAGCTTAAGCTGGGTATCTAAAGTAAAAGCAGGTGTACGTGTTACTAACCGCGATTACGAATATGAGCAATACAAAGTAGAAATTAAAGACATTTACAAAAATGCATTTAACGACTCAGATGGTTCATTAGCTACTTTATGGGTTGATGACTACAACGCTGCTTTTTCAAATAGCTTCACAACAGTTAGCCACGACAACTCTTTTGACCAATTAGGTCATTCAGGACAAAATGACCTACTAACGTTTTTAAGCTACAACGGTTTATCTAACCCTGCAAATACTTACGCTCAACTTCAGCAGTTACTTGCAGGTACTAACCTAGCGTCAACGGGGAGTCTTTCAGATAACCAAGAGTTCCAAGAAAGCGCATACCGTAACGTAGTTGAAGATACAGCTGCTGTGTACATATCAGCGTACTTAGACTTTGATAACATCACTGCGATTGTGGGTGGTCGTTATGTGACTACAGATTTAGAATCAAGCGTATTTCTTAATGGCGAAAAAGTAACTGGCGACAATGACTACAGCGACTTTTTACCAAGCTTAAACGTTACGTATAACTACTCAGACGAAACATTATTCCGCTTTGCTGCTGCAAAAGTTATGCGCCGCGCTGACTTTAGTGAGCTAAGCCCTGCATTTGACGTTAATAATGACATTACAGGTGCAACGCAAGGCTCTATTGATTTAGAACCATACCGTGCAACGCAATACGACTTATCTGTAGAGCATTACTTTGATGAAGGTAACGTACTATCTTTCGCAGTATTTTATAAAGATGTTGAGTCTTTCTTAAGTAACGAAAGTAGCTGTGTAGCAGCATCAAGCACTTCAACAGGTCAAAACGTAACTCAGTGGAACCAAGTATGTCAGCTTGACGTTGCAGGTGTATCTCAAGACAACCTAGTTTACTCAGATGCGACTGACTACCCTGTAGATATAGATGGCTTTAACCATGTTGCAGGCTTGCGTGACGCAGGACTAACGGGTATTGATACAGTTAAAAATGTAAACGGTGAAAACGGCTCAGTACAAGGTTTTGAAGTTGGTTACCAACAGTTCTTCACAAGCTTACCGGGTGCATTTTCTGGCTTAGGTGTTAATGCAAACTACACGTATGCAGACAGCGAACAACCAAACGGCAACCCATTATTAGATATTTCTAAAAATACGTACAACTTACAAGTATTTTGGGAATACGAAGGGTTCTCTACTCGTATCGCTTATAACTACCGTGACAGTTTCTTAGATACAGAAAACGAAAAACGCGTAGAAAATATTAACTCAGACGGCAGTATTTCAGCAGAAGGCACTGTTTACGGTAATAACTACCGTGACGACAGAGGCCAGTTAGATTTCTCTGCAAGCTGGGATATTAACGAAAACATTACGCTAGTAGGTAATGCGACCAACTTAACGGGTGAGCCTTCAATCTACCTATCTGAACTAGGTGGTGCTTGGAAGTACACTGAAGCGGATCGCCGTTACAGCTTTGGTATTCGCGCTAAATTTTAATTTTCCCTAGGGCGTGTTGTTCTTTGGTGGTTGAATTTGCAGCAGTATGTTTGTTTTTTAGGCAAGGCAGAGCCTATGTAGTGTGGTTATTCCCCATAAATAGGCGATAACGCAGCATAAAGACCAAACATGCGCTGCCCTTTGGGTTCTTTCTAGGGACGATTAACTCTTTGTTGCTCGGTTTTTACTTATTCTTACAGGGATGTAAGCCATTAGAATAACGCAGGAGCAGTTATCGAGCCCACTAGGTTACAAACCTCGCGCCGCGATTTAATCGCCCCTAGATTGAACAAATTTCAATCCACAAAGGCAAACACGCCCTAGAAACTAAAGCCTGCTTTTATGCAGGCTTTTTTACGTCTATAAAAAAGTGACACTTGTGTTAAAACACAGCACAATTTTTATAACTGAATATTTATTTAAAGCAATAAAATTATCACTGAATAGTACTCCAAACTAAAATTTAGATACCGCGTAAACAATATCAACCTCCTGCACTTCACCTTTAGCGCACAAACTAAGCACCATAAAAATCCCACCAAAAACCAAGCAACCTTGCAGCCTGGTTATAAAGTGTCTAGTATTCTAAAACCGTACTCATAATTGGTACGAAAAAGGATTAACAATGTCTCTAAAATATATAACAACAATATCAATCACATTATCATTACTATTATTAACAGCATGCGGATCTGGGGGAAGTAAAACAAAAGTGGCTGTAAATACTGAAATAATAAAAACAACAGCAATCATTAATAACAGCCCCTTAAATGAATACAAAATAATTATCTATGGTAATAGCCATAGTTCACAGTTAGGGGGGTTGTTAAACACGATTATTACAGCTCAACTACCTAATACTTCAGTTAAAACGATGACTGTCAGTGGCCGATTTTTAGATGAAATAGTCGCAGTAGATACGAATGTCGATAAATTAAAAAGTGATAACTGGAGTCATGCTATTTTTCAAGGACAAAAGTACTCACAATCAGGTTCGACTGACTACCCTACAAGTGCAACGGAGCGATTAATCTCGAACGCAAAAGAGCATAAAATTACACCAATTTTATTTCCAGAGCATCCTCAAAAAGGAGATCCCGCAGAAGCAAAGCAGGTTTACGACCTCCATTTATCAATCAGTAAAAAACAACCTAGCTGCATAGCGCCTGTTGGCTTTGTATGGAATCGAGTATTAGAAATAATGCCTAGTATAAACCTTCATAGTGCCGACGGTAATCACGCATCCTATGCTGGCAATGTCCTTACAGCGATGACCTTTTATCAAATCATTACCTCGGAATTAACAGACACAATGCCATTTATTCCTGCTATAGACTTAACACAGCAAGAACAAGCTTTATTTGGACAAGTAGTAACAGAAGTACTTGAGTTATATCCAGCATGTGGTGCTAAATAATCTTAAAAAATTTAAAAACTAGATTTAGTGATTTCCTGAGGTGTTCAATATCAGTACATTAATACTATGCACATAGGCTGACTAAAAGACACCTCAGGTGAATTAACTTTTATAATTCAATTTTCTACCAAATTATAAATTTAATACCTTGATTAATTATCACCTGCAATTTATTAAAATAACCGCCCTCCTAGCTATACTTATTTGAATATTAAATTTACTATCAAAACGTTGTAACTATTAGCAAGGATACTGAAGTGCTGTCGCGTTTATATAATTTTATGCCGGGTTTAGATACATTGCTGCACTACGAGCGACAATGGTTTGCTGATGATGTAAGAGCGGCGCTATCGGTAGCTGCCGTAGCTTTACCTGTTGCTATTGCTTACGCACAACTAACCGGTGTTAACGCCGCCGTAGGGTTATATTCTTGCATACTGCCAATGATGCTATATGCTCTTTTTGGCACTTCTAAACAATTAATAGTCGGCCCTGATGCCGCAACCTGCGCCGTTATTGCAGCAGTAGTAACACCTCTTGCTGCAGGTGACAGCTTTAAGCATTGGCAACTTGTTGTCACCATGACCGCTATGACCGGCTTTTGGTGCTTTATAGCCAGTAAATTTAAGTTAGGTGTATTAGCCGACTTTTTATCTAAACCTATTTTAATGGGCTTATTAAACGGCGTAGCCATCACTATTATTGTTGGTCAATTTTCTAAAGTATTCGGTTTTACCTTTGATGAGCGCTACTTACTTGAACGCCTAGGTGGTGTACCCACATACTTAGCGCAAACACATGTTCCCACCTTACTAATGGCCTTGTTCACACTAGCGGTTTACTTTGCCATGAAGCGCATAAGACCCACGTGGCCTGCGTCTATGTTCGCCATAGCTTTTGGTGCGCTTTTGGTATGGATTTTTGATTTAAAACAACTTGATATAAAAACTATTGGTACCGTAACTGGCGGGCTTCCCGTTTTTAATACCCCTGTTTTTGATTTAGGGATTATTCGTGAGCTAGTGGTACCCGCACTTAACTTAGCCATCGTGAGTTTTGTTAGTATGATGCTAACTGCGCGCAGCTTTGCCGCTAAAAATGGCTACGACATAGACGCCGATAAAGAATTTAGAGCGCTAGGTATTGCCAATATAGCGTCAGCTCTTTCGCAAGGTTTTGCAGTCAGTGGCGCCGACTCACGCACCGCTGTTAACGATGCAACGGGTGGTAAAACGCAGTTAGTATCAATAATAGCAGCGGCCATTATTGCGGTCATAGCCGTATTTTTAACTGCGCCACTTGAATTTATTCCAAGCGCAGCGCTAGGTGTTGTACTCATTATTGCCTCTGTTCATTTACTCGATTTAAAAGCGGTTTGGCAATTAAAACGAAAAGATAAACAGGCATTTTATCTCGCCTCAGCCACCTTACTTGCGGTGTTATTTATTGGCGTTATACCAGGGATCACACTTGCTGTATTACTGGGGTTATTTCAATTTATTCGCACTGTTATGCGCCCAACTGACAATATACTCGGCGTAGATGTTAACGGTGTAGTAAGAAGTTTAGACGCCACAGATAAAGCAAAAGCAGTGCAAGGCGTGTTTATCTATCGCTTTAATTCACCTTTAACTTACTTTAATGCCAGCTACTTTAAACGCAGATTACTTGAGCAATACGCAAGGCAAAAAGACGACACCCACTGTGTAATAATTGACGCTGTGCCCTGCTTTACTCACTTAGATTTAAGCGTAATGGCAATGCTTGCCGATCTAGATGTTATATTTAAAAAGCGCGATATAAGGCTTGAACTTGCAGGTAGAAAACGCCAACTACTTTCGTGGTTTGAAATTGCAGGAATGAAGTCGGGAAAAGAAGGTATATATATTCACTCAGACCTATACATCGCCCTAAAAAGAAATAGCGTAAGCCAGCACACAGAGGAAGTTAATTTATTCGTGGCAGATGAAAATAAAGAGGTGCTAACACAGCCATGAAATACTAAACAGCAGATCAGCTAGCTGATCTGCTGTTTAGAATTAAGTACTTTTTATACTTTAGGGTAATTTGAAGGGAAAAACGCTTTTTTAGCGTCTTCATCAAACTCTTTTTTAAAGGCTACATCAGTACCAATTACGCGTGCACGTGCAACCGCTGGGCGGCTATCAATGCTTTCAAACCAACGCTTAAGATTTGGATACGGTGCTAAGCCCTCTTCACCTAATACAACCGGTGCTTTATCAATCCAGCCCCATGCAGATACATCAGCAATGGTATACGTATCACCCACAATAAAGTCACGACCTTCAAGGTGAGTATCAAGTACTTCGTAATGGCGCTGCGCTTCACGTAAATAGCGATTAACCGCGTAATCAAGCCCTTCTGGCGCCATGTGTCTAAAGTGTACACTTTGCCCTGAATACGGACCTAAACCAGATGCGATAAACATTAACCATGACAGCATTTCAGCGCGGTCATCGCCCTTGCCTTCTAGCTTTCCATATTTTTCAGAAAGGTACATTAAAATAGCATTCGAATCGAACACACGAGTTTCACCATCAACAATTGCTGGCGCCTTAGCGTTTGGATTAATTGCTTTAAATTCAGGTGTATGTTGCTCACCTTTTAAAGTATCAAGAGGAACAAGTTCAAACGGTAAGCCTGTTTCTTCTAAAAAGAGTGCAACCTTCATTGGGTTAGGAGTATGGTGAAAATAAAATTTAATCATGTAAAGTTCCTCAATAATTGAGACATGATTAAAGCACAACTTGAGCGGGTGTTCAAATTAAGTTTTAACTAAGTAAAATATACAGTTAAAACGTGATTTAATTGTAAGCATTTCGTGATGCTTCATTAGTGAATATCACTTATGCCAAGGAAAATATCAGCCTTTTCGAGCCATCACATGCTTTTAGAAATTTATGATTCACAAGGTTGCAGAATTTGCCCACCAGCAGAGCTGCTGAGTTTCAAAATTTACAGATGATGTAAAACTATAGACTGGTTTAATCCCTATTAATTCCGATGTTAATTACTGAGAGTGTTCAGTATGGAAAGATCCTTTTTACTTTCGCTGGTTTTATAAAAAACACTTCAAAAAAATAATAAGAGAGTAACAAAATACAGAATCTATTTATTAGCCTGATTTACATGTTAAAGTTGTCATTATCACTAAATTACTCTTATAGTGAATCTATATAAATATTGAGCAATACTATGATAAAAGCACAAATACCAGTAGACGAAGAATCTAGATTAAAAGCCCTGTATGAGTATGAAATATTAGATACTGAAGCCGAAAAAGTATTTGATGATTTAACTCAACTTGCTTCTGATATTTGTGAAGCCCCCATATCACTTATAAGCTTAGTTGATCCACAAAGGCAGTGGTTTAAATCAAAGTATGGTATCGATGTAGACTCCACCGAAAGAGATATCGCATTTTGCTCTCATACAATACTGCAAGACCAAGTATTTGAAATACAAAACGCTCTACTTGATGAACGTTTTTATGATAACCCTCTAGTAACCAGCGATCCAAACATTCGGTTTTATGCGGGCACACCGCTAGTTACACCTAGTGGCAGCACAATTGGTACATTATGTGTTATCAGCGACCAGCCAAAAAAGCTAACTCAAACACAAATTAACGCACTGAAAATACTTGGCAAAGAAGTTATCGCACAACTTGAGCTCAGGTTAAACAACAGAAAGCTGGCCACTGCATTAAAACAACAACAAATACATAATAAAAATCTTGAAGAACTAAAAAAAGAAGCTGATACAGCTAACACTCTAAAAGGTCGATTTTTAGCAAATATGTCGCACGAGCTAAGAACTCCGCTGCACGGCATTTTAAATTTAGCTGAGTTTGGACTGGCAGAGACTTCAAATATAGAAAAAGATAACGCCTTAAAAAGTATTTTAAGCTCCGCGAATATACTCTCAAATATTGTAAATGACATTTTAGACTTTTCAAAAATTGAAGCGGGTAAATTAAATATTGAGAATATTAACTTTAACCTGAGCGAAGTCATTAACAATGTAATTAATCCACTAATGAAACAAGCCACAGATAAAGGAATAAAATTTATTCCATCTATAGATAAAAATATCGCTACAACCTTAAAAGGCGATCCTGTCAGAATTTCACAAATTTTAAATAACTTATGCTCAAATGCGATTAAATTTACACAACAAGGCCAGGTAGAGTTTAAAATCACTGTAAAAGAGAACTCCTTAAACACGCAAAATATTGTATTTGAAATAATCGATACAGGTATTGGTATTAGTAAAGCTGCACAGCAAAATTTATTTAAAGAGTTTCATCAGGCTGATTCATCTACATCTAGAAAGTACGGGGGCACGGGCCTTGGCCTCTCCATTTGCACCAAGCTAAGTGATTTAATGAATGGCAAAATCAACTTCACGAGTAAAGAAGATAAAGGTTCTGTATTTACTTACCAACAAAGCTTTGAAACATCAGAACTCGATGAATTATTAAAACCAAATAAAGAAATAACCGATTTACAAGGGTGTACTATTTTGGTTGCCGAAGACAATAAAGTAAATCAAGTTGTCGTAAGTAAAATGCTACAAGCCCATAATGCGAAAGTAATATTTACCGAAAATGGCAAAGAATGCGTTGATTACTTTTTTGCCAACCATGTTGATTTGATTTTTATGGACATTCAAATGCCAGTGATGGATGGAGTGCAAGCCACTAAAATAATTAGAGCGCAACAAACAGGTAAAACAACGCCAATTATTGCCATGACAGCCAACACCATGAAACAAGATATTGAACACTATTTAGATATTGGTATGGATGGCTATTTAACGAAGCCATTTAATAAAGAGCATTTAAATAGCTTGCTCAATGTCTATAATCCAAAAAACTCAAATCTCAAAAATTTAGCCGTTAAAGTTAGTAACCCAAACATTACGAGTGAACGTAAGCTAAAACAGATATGCAATGAGCTAAAAAAGTTAATTCCAAATGCCGACAGAGTCAGTCTCTGGTTGTTTAATCACGACTATACTGCCATTAATAGCTTAATTTGCCTTGATGAAAAAAATGAAATAGTAAGTAATGCAGTTTTAAAAGCTGAAGACTTTCCTGCATACTTTGACTATATTTTAGATCATAAAGTATTAGACGCATCAGATGCGAGAAACCACGAAATCACTAAAAACTTCACCAAAGTTTATTTTGAACCATCAAACATTTACTCCTTGCTTGATTACATCTACTTTATTGATAACAAGCCACTAGGTGTTATTTGTTGTGAAAGTGTTGGCTCAAAAATTTCATGGAGCCATGCAGATAAACTGTCACTAATTAAAGTAGCTGATGTAACAACCTTGTTTTTATCCAAGCGGCTGAAATCATCGTAGCTACTTAATATATATAAAATGGGAGGAGTGCCTAATTACTTAAACTATTTAACTAAGCGGCATATGCCACCAAGGTTATGCGCGTTTATTGATTTAACAAAAAGTTTGAATGTATATGGGTAACTAAAGCGAAGCGTTGAGTTTACTTTTTAGCTGTGCAATATTAACTGGCTATAAACTAAAAATAATACTTATAAATTAAAGTAAATAACCGCTTAAATGAAGCACAGGGATCGCTAAGCCTATCTACAGGTTTGGTATAAAAACTAAAAAGGATGAATATGATTAAGCCATTTTACGCTAGCTGTTTGTTAGCCCTCTCGCTATTAACACCCTGCCTTGTAAAAGCAAATCCGACAGCCTCGCAATATCAGGAAATTCTTAACGATAACCTTACTGAAAACGAGCCTGGGGTATCGGTAATTATAAGTAAAAATGGCAAAGTACTTTTTAAAGGAACGCGCGGGCTTGCCAACCTTGAGCATAACATTGCACTTAATGAGCAAAGCGTTTTGCGTTTAGGTTCTATTTCAAAACAATTTACTGCAGCTGCAATTATGATGTTGCAAGAGCAAGGTAAGCTAGCGGTTACCGATGATATTCATAAGTATGTTGCAAGCTTTCCAACAGAGGGCAACCTCGTCACAATCGAAAACTTATTAACCCACACCTCAGGCATCGCCAACTACACAGATGACGACGATCTCTTTGATAAAGAAATACAAGTCCCCACCAGCGTTGACGATGCACTAGCGCGATTTGCCAAACACCCAATGGTGTTTAAACCCGGCGAAGCGATGGCTTATTCAAATACCGGTTATTCACTGCTTGGTAAAATAATTGAAGTAGCAAGTGGCCAGTCTTACAAAGACTTTATTGAACAACACATATTTAAAAAGCTAAAAATGAACCAGAGTAGTTATGAAGGGCAAGAACTTGTTACCCATCGCGCATCTGGCTATGAGCAAACAGAGCAAGGATTTATCAACACCAGCTACATTAATATGGATTGGCCATATGCCGCAGGTGCGCTTATATCTACTCCAACCGACTTAAACATTTGGTTTAGTGCGTTATCGTCTGGCAAGCTTATTAGTAAAGCAGGTTATGAGAAGATGGTCAGCCCTTTTAAACTCAACGACGGCAGCTTTTCATCCTATGGTTACGGATTAATTATTAAGCCCTTGAATGAATACACCGTAATTAAACACACTGGCGGAATAAATGGCTTTTTAGCACATGCACGCTATATTCCAGAGCAAAAGCTATATGTTGCAGTACTGGCTAATTCAAACCACATAAACCCTATTTTTATCAACGAAAAATTCACAGCCAGAGCACTAGGTATTGCACTACCCGAGTTTAAAAAAGCAGAGGTAACAGAGCAGCAATTAGCGCCCGTATTGGGTGATTACCGTATTGATGAAAACACCTTACGCAGCCTAATTTTTGAAAATGACGTTTTGTATTCAAAGCGCACTGGTGGCGATAAAACAAAACTTATTACCATGTCTAAAAATAGCTTTTACTACCCTAATTCAAACAATTACTTAGTAATAGAAAAAAACAGCCAAGGCCAATTAGTAATGAAGTATTTTAGTGGATTATCAACAACGCCTACTGAGGCGATTAAGATTTAGCTTTATAAGCCTCCCAAAAAACAATGCCCGCAGCTTTCTCTACTTATAAGCTCGGGTATTTTTATTTTGAATCCTCGTTAACGCAACAATAAATTATAAAATTAGTATGTGATGTGTAAAAGGTAATAAATATGTTACTTTTTATATGCTAATTTTATACTTAACCTCTTTAAAATAATTTACAAACCGAAAATAAGGAATAAGCATGCTTTTTCACCCTCACGGTAAATCCTATATTTTCGCCCCTTTGCTCATTATTTTGCTATCTGCTTGTACTTCAAACCCAGCTTTAATGCCTACACCCAATTTATATGTAAGTACGCCTTATTCAGAAGCCCAAGTACCTAAAAACCTACATACTACAAGTATGGAATTACTCTATGTTACAGACCGAGCAGTTTCTGAAAAAGAGGGGGTTATGTATAACGCAAGTCGCTCGCCATCAATTGCGTACGGTGTAGCAAAAGTAAATTTTGGCGATAAATCTTTGCAGTGGAGTGAGTTATTAAAGCAAAGTAGTCTTAAAAATCGCTCCGCAAATTTGACTTACGTAATGGAAAAAGCCGATGAATTAGGTCGCTTTCCTTTATCGCCTTATAAATTTAGACGCGTAAAAAACAAACTCCAAATTGACGAAGGTATTTTAGAACGAAAGATTTTTCACGAAACCCAGTTAAACAAAAACATTAATCAGCGTTTAAAAAACAGTAATAATAAAGACGTTATTTTGTTTGTGCATGGCTTTAATAATACCTTTAACGAATCAGTATTTACCCTTGCCGGTATTTGGCATTTTTTAAACCGACAAGGCGTACCTATTGTTTACTCTTGGCCTGCTGCTGCCACAGGATTAACCGGCTATTTTGAAGATAAAGAGTCTGGTCAATTTACTATTTTTCATTTAAAAGAAACTTTGCGACTGCTTTTCAAAAATCCTGAAATAGAAAACATTCATATTATTGCGCATAGCCGTGGCACCGATGTAGTAACCACAACACTTAGAGAGCTTATAATTGAGAACAGAGCCAGTGGCGGAAATCCCCGCGAAGACCTGCGTATCGAAAACTTAATTTTAGCAGCCCCTGATCTCGATTTTGGTATTATTAAACAAAGACTAATGGCAGAGCAATTTGGGCCTGCATTTGGACAAATTACCATTTACACCTCTCAAGAAGATAGCGCATTGGGTATTTCACAGTGGCTAACAAACAGCTTGAGCTTTGGTCGGCTAAACACCAAAGATGTAAACATAAACGAGCAAGACATATTCACTTCTGTAGGTAACGTAAGCCTAATTAAAGTACCTAAATCTGGCAGCTTAATTGGTCATGATTACTTTCATAGTGATCCTGCAGTAAGTTCTGATCTTATTAATTTGATATTACATAAAGCATCGCCAGGCTCTAAAAAACGACCTCTACAAAAGCTCGAAAACAACTTTTGGTCGCTCAATTCAAATTACTTAATTAAAAACGAATAGTAGTTAGCACACAAAAAATAAAGCTTACTGCTGACTCAATAACCACTCTTTTGGCGCTTGCCCTGTTTTTTTTCTAAATACACGGGCAAGTGCAGAGCCATTTTCGTACCCAACCTGATTAGCTACTAAATCCATATTTTGATTTTTTAAAATAAGCTTTTTAGCAACCGATAAACGCCAATCAGCCAAATAGTCAGCCGGTGTTTGCTCAATTACTCGCTTAAAGGTATCGGCAAATTTAGAGCGCGACATACCACATTCCTCAGCCATAGCGCTAAGCGACCAGCTTTGCTCTGGGGTTTGGTGTATTTTTATTAATACCTTAGCCAATTGAGGATGAGTAAGCCCTGCCATCATCCCGGTTTTAATGGCACCCTCTTCTAATACCTTGCGCAAAACACTAATTAAAAATACATCGCATAAGCGATCTATCATTAAATGCTTACCGCTGGCGTCTTTAAATGCCTCATCAAAAATCCAAAAAGCGCTCTGCGCTAATAATCCATCACCCGTTAATTCGTAATTTAAGCAAAAAGGCAGCGCCTGCAATAAAGGGCTATGCCCTCCACTTTGATAGCTAATTTGTGCACACACTAAATCAGCACCGTCACCCTTATCCGAAAATAAACAGTGCCCTGTAGAGTGAGGAAAAAATATAACCGAAGGCGTAGATAAAACAACTTCAAAGCCACTATTACTGCGCACTTTTAACGTACCTGAGCGTAATAAATGTAAATGCCCAACACCTTGATCGTCACTAAAGTCACTCGTACCGCACATATTCCCACTAAAAAACACATTGGCATTAAGTGAAAAATGACTCAGTACACTCGAAAGTACGTCCATAAACGCCTCTTTGGATTATTGGTATGAAAATACAGACTAATAGACGCATATTAACCAAACAATAACGATAAAGTACAGTTGAGTTTTAAACAAACACACTAATTAAATTACCCTTTGGAGATACACATGAAATTTTCGACACTCACTAAATCAGCTTTTTTTGCAGCATCAGTCCTTGCAAGTTCACTAAGCTTTGCAGCAGACATAGACGCAAATGCCGACGTTAACGACATTGCAATTAGTGGTTACGATACCGTTGCTTACTTTACCCAAAACAAGGCGGTAACAGGCAGTTCTGAATATACTGCAACGCATAAAAATGCCATTTATAAGTTCAGCTCAGCTAAGCACCGCGACTTATTTAGAGCTAACCCAGAAAAATACGCACCACAATTTGGTGGCTTTTGTGCGTTTGGTGTATCAATGGAGAAAAAGTTTGACGTAGATCCAGAGGCTTTCAAAATTGTTGAAAACAAACTTTATTTAAATCTTGATAAATCGGTTCAAAAACAATGGCTAAAAGACGTACCTGGCTTTATTACTTCAGCCGATTCAAACTGGTTTGACATAAAAGACAAAACAGCTAAAGAGCTTTAATAAAACCAATTTAAAGTTAATTTTTGAGGTTGCTTCGGTTTATAACCGTTCATCCTCAAAAGCCATTTAAATTAATAAAATTTTAGGTTTAAGCTCTTAATTTAACTAATATTACTTTGATTTATTAAGCATCGCTTTTAAATCGGCAAATGGAGAATGCGTCGCAGCCTCCACTTTGCGATCTGTAGTCGACCCGCCATACATAATATGCTCGTGGTATTTATTGTGCTCATTATCGTGGCAATAAATACACAATAACTCCCAGTTACTACCGTCTTCAGGATTATTACTGTGGTTATGATCAACATGGTGCACCGTTAACTCACGTAAATTTGAGTATTCAAACTCACGAGCACAACGCCCGCATACCCAAGGGTATAATCTTAAGGCTTTTATTCTATAACCTTCCTCTTGCTTAACATAAGCCTGAGGTACATCGTTATTCTTACTCATAATATTCCTGGTAAATTCACTATTTCGGTGCTCAATACTAAAAAAACTTAATTACTGACAAATCACCAAAAGAAGTATCTATATGCCGGCCTGTTTGCTCCCACGCACGTAGTACAACCATAAGTTTTTTATTGTCGGAAGTCCAAGAAATTCCACCGCCGTATGCTTCAACTTTTTCGCCGCCCGAATCTTTTAACCCCAGTCCAGGGTCTGTATTTCGAATATTTCCCTTACCTACTTTGTATTCAGCAAATACGTGAACATTATGCGGTAACGAAAATGATAAAAGCGAGCCAATACTCGCCCCATACGAATTAGAAATTAACTTAGTGACCTGTGGTGCAGATGAATTTAAAAAATCAGCCTGAAACACAATATTATCTTTATTCTCAAGAGATACATGCTTGAAAGACCAAGCACCAACAACACTTAACGACAAATCAAATTTGCTGCTTAGCTTTGGCCTATTAAGAAAAAAATGCTCAAACAAAGACTCTTTATTATTGAAGGTATAGAAGTTGTGTTGGCCAGATAGCTCAAACTTGGTTGAACGTATATTTTGCGAGAAAATTTGATCCGTTTGATTGCCGCTTAAATTGCTAGCCGTGCTTTGCAGCCCTTCAAGCGTTTGATAGTTAAATGTGATTTTAGAATTTTTAAATTTTCTATACGAAAGCAGTATATCTTGTGTTTTTGTTTCAACATCATCTTCGAAAATATCGGCTGAATAACCAATTTCAATGTCGTTAATATCAAAAAACACACCCACACGTTGATTGTTTATGGGCTCTAACGAAAACAGTGTTTTTTGATTACTCCCAGCCAAGTCGTCGTATATTAACGCGTGACTAGTGTTAGGGTTTGAAATAGTGGTTCGTACCGACTTTAAGTCAAAGTCGAAAGCCAATACAGCACCAGATTGAAATGCCGCTAAAACAGCAAAGCTCACAATAACCAAGTAATTGCGATTCATTAAAAACACTCAAAAATTAATTTGTATTAGAGTAGCGTTTTTTTCACCTTAAATTATCACAAAAGGTTAACAATTGATGAAAACTTTAAATAATGCGCTTTATGTCATTTTTTGGGGTGCTTTCAAGGTCAAACTCACTTACATGCTTAATTAGCTCCGGGAAGAACGCTAAAAACACGGCTTCTAATTCGTCGTAGTTACGCGTTATATCATCAGCCGCCCCCGCAAAGTTATTAGTAAAACGGATGCGGTTAGCAATATTATCAAGTGCTACTCCTATTCCCTCAACGGTTTCGTACTCTTTAAACCAATCGTTTTTAGTCATACTTGTTACAACATGCTGCATGCGCGGCGGCATAACAGGTATGCGATTATTCAAAAGCTGATAGCTGGTGTACTTAAAATCACTTAAAGGTTGCTTGCTAAATCGCTGCCAATGCACAATTAAAAAATGATCAAACACCACATCAATAGCCACACCAGCAAAACGTTTACGCTCAGGTGAAAAGTACTGTTTAGCGTGTTTAACTGCGCGGTGGGAGTCGGTAAATTTATCGACTAAATAGTGGTTATCGAGCCCGTTTTTAACCGTATTTGGTAAGTACTCTACATGCCTTTTACCACCAAAGTCGCCCAATAAGTTCCCAAAGTGAGAATCGGCTGTGGGCTGCGCTAAATAAAGATGAGCTAAATAATTCAAAGTGTTCTCGGGCTTGGCTAATACAAACAAATAATAACGTAAATTTAAACTAAACTCACATTCGTGTTTAAAGCAGTACTTATGGTTTTGCTTCTCAATTTTACTCAAACATGCCGTAAAGTATTGTTTAAAAAGGTAAATAGAAAAACGATTAATCACTGGGCTCTATAAAAAAGCCACTACAATAAGCTGTAGCGGCTTTTTAATACTTCAGCCTTGTTGTTAGTTTGATCAAAACTAATTACTCGACTTTACCCAATTTCCATTGTCATTTTTGCTATAACTGTTTTTAACCGCAGACCAAGCCACTTTGTGCGCAGTGGTTTCGCGGTCGTCGTCGTTTTTTCTATCGCTCGGGTCCTTGTAGGTATCCCATGCACTATTAAACGCCTCTTGATATATGTCTTGAGCATGTTTAGGTAAGTTACTTTTTACCGACTCAGGTAGTTCGTCACGGTTTTTATATGGCATAACTTTCTCCTTATATTTACTTAATTACGCCACAAGCAACACGGCTACCACCGCCACCTAATGGCTTTGGCTCATCTGCATAGTTATCACTTCCTTCGTGGATCATCACAGCATGTTGTTTAAGTTTTTCAAGCGTGAGCCTTGGCGCTAAAACAGGCGATTTAGCTTGGCCACTTTCATTTACATACAACGCCGGTAAATCGCCTAAATGGCCGTTGGCCCAAGGAGCATCATGATGCTCGCTAGCTTTTGGATCGAAATGCCCACCAGCACCACCACCTGGCACTACCTTATCGCCTTTTTTCTTGGGTTCACAACTAGCAAATTGATGAACATGAAAGCCGTGCTGCCCCGGCGTTAAACCTTTTAAGTTTGGTGAAAAAACAACGCCGTGATCATTTTCTGTTAGTGTAATAGTGCCTAGTAATTGCCCCTGGCCCGACTTAGTAACTTGGTGCATTTCAACGTTTACATTAGCCAGTGCACTATTTTGTAGTAACACGCTGGCAAATAATATTGCAAAAGCAGGTTTTAAAACGCGGTTTAAACTTCTTTTAGCTTTTGAATCAAACTGCAAACAATTCATCATCATCTCCTGATTTAGTATCAAATTAATAAAACAATATCGCTAAATTAAGCGACTATTAAATAAGTAGTTTCAATGTCTATACCAGTCCTATGTGTAAACGTAAATTTATGTTTTTCTAGTCGTAATCTATTGATTAGAGGTCATTTTAACTAAACATCCATTTAATTAATGAGCTAACTTTTACTCAAAGATTAAGTAAAAACCGAGGCATATTTACAAAGAAAATGGCAACTTTACAAAGCTCTTGAGAAAAGATTACCAACGTCCCTACCAAAAAAGACAACCCAAGTGAAAAAGAGGATCTTAAAGAGGCTGTTATTACTTAGGCGGTAGTCTCGAGGGTTGGTGTTGGTTGAATGGCCGTACGTTATGAAATAAAGAAGCGCCAATCTAAATAAGTCTTCTAAGATACTCTTCACGCGTTATATCTATAAGGGGTATTTATTTTTATAATCAAAGTATGTTTAAAACCAACCCGCTTATAAATGGGTCCATTTAATGACAAAAATTACGTTATTTAGTTGTTCTATATCAGAAGTTTTTAACGCAGTTAGCGTAAGATTTAATCCCTCAAATTGATTAAGTATTATTGCTTGGCACTAAAAGGCGAGCACAAAAAAAGGTGAAACAAAGTTTCACCTTTTTAATTCATTAGCTAGCTAGCATTACGCTGTAGATACGTTACTTGCGCCTGCATTGTTAAGTATTTCTTCAATAGCGTTTTTGTTGTCACTATCGTACTTAATACCAATTAATATAGAGCCTTTTTCAATGGCATCTTCATAATACTTAATTTCGTGCTCGGGGATAAACGCACCAATTGCGGCACCTAAAGTACCACCTACTGCAGCGCCTGCGCCACCAGCAGCAAATGCAGCGACTAATGGTCCGGCAACTAATAAGCCAGTACCACCTGTTGCTACAGTCCCTACGGCAGTGAATCCGCCAATAATTGCAGCAAGAATACCACCCGAAGCCGCGCCAATAAGGCCACCTTCAGAAGCTTTAGTACCTTCGTCTACAGCAAAATCTTCCTTTGCGTATGAGTCGTTGGCTACAATACTAATATCAGCTTCATTAATACCTAAAGCTTCTAATCTATAAATTGCGAGTGTTGCTTGTGATGCACTTTCGAATAACCCAGTAATAACGGTACTCATAATAACTCCTTTATTTATTTAAGAAAATACACTTACGACCAAGCAAAACTCAAACCAAATAAATTATCATTTAAAATCAATAATATAAAATAAAAACCAGTACTAACACTCTTATTATTAGAGTAAAAATTGCTAAATTTTGTAAAAAACTCCTATCTACATAAACAAACTTACTAACAAGCGGTATGCCATTTTTAATATAAATATATTAATTAAAATTATTACTTAGACCATGTAATTTCAGCTAATTGGTTAGTCGCTGTTTGGTGAATAATCAGCCCATTATTCCCCATGCGCATATGCCTAATTAAACCTGAGTAAACCCCCTCTTTACTCGGAATTTGCCAGCTTTGCATGGTTTCGGTATTAAGGTCGAACCTTACTAAGGTTTCAGGGCGTTTGGCTGACTCGTTAAACCAAATGGCGTTATCGGCATATTCAATTGCATACGGGTGGCTGTTTTCACCGCTGGGATTATCCCACTGCGTGATCTTCTTGGTTTTTGGGTTATAGCGGCCAAGTTTACCCATACCAGAGTTAACATAAAAAACCATATCGCCAGGCGTAATGGCAAGTCGCCTTGCATGCGTTTTAGCACCCGGGAGTTTAATTTCGCTAAGCTCCATAGAGCTTTTATCAACTTTAACCAAACAGTTACTACCATTACACGAAACCCACGGCGTGCCGTTGGAATCAAGCTTAATACCATATGGCCGTGAGCCTTTAGTGGGTAAAGTAGCGAGTTTAATATCGCCAGTTGTAGGGTCTAGCTTGCCAATCATATTACTGTGTTGCAGGGTAAACCAAAATATACCGGCTTCATCAAATACACCGGTATGCGGGTCGCGGGCGTTTTTATCGGGCATTTTATACACTTTAAATTTTTCGGTTTTTAAATCTAAATATCCAACCGTGCCATTTTTATTCCCTAAAAACCAAGGAGTTTGATTTTTATCAAGCGACACACTGTGCGCATAGGTACCACTTGGCAGTGTGTACTCTTTCATATCGCCGGTTTTAGGGTCTAACCTGCCTAAAATATTACCCCACTGGCCAACCCACCAAATAAGTCCGTTTTTACCTTGTACCGGATCGCGAGCGCGCTGCCCAAGCGTAGGCACTTGCCAGTATTTAAAGCTAAGCTTTAAATCGCCCGCAACAACCTTAGATTCGCGCTTGGTATTAACAGGATAATGCTCAGCTAAATAAGCGCTTATATCTTTATTAAGCGCAGTATCTGCGCCCGTATCAACCATATAGCTTATTAATGTTTGCCAGTCCTGCTGGCTATAACCCGCACTGCGCTCAAGATTAGTTAAACTATGGCAACTAGCACAAAGCTGCTCAACTAGCGGCCCCTTATCGTTGCTCAGCACTGGTAGCGGTGCAGCCAAAGTGCCCGACACAGCCATTACCGCAACGTATTTATTAAATAAAAATCTATTTTTACTCATAACGCCCTCCCTTGTTTTTAATATTAAAGCATAGGATAAAAGTGTTTACTATCTGTACAACAATGAGTGCGATAAGCCGGCTAGAAGGTAAGTTAAATTACAGGGTTAATATCTAAAAAAATATTTCAAGTAGAGTTGTGCACGCTCTACATTGGTTATTTATCTTGTGTGTAAGCGTGGTGTGAGCGTGGTTTTAAACGACTAATTTGCACAAATACAAAACGCCCTAATTTAAAAGCTCCTCAACCTATCGGTATGTAAATTGCTGGTACTACTGTTCTTACTTAAAGAGTTACATATTAATAACTCACGCTACAACTAAATAATCGAGGGTAATATGAGTAATAAACAGCTAATTACGACGATAGGTATAGGTCTGGCCGCTGCATCAGCAGGTATGTTAACAAGGAAAACTTTACAAAAATCGTGGGAAAAGGTTACCAACGAACCAGCCCCAAAAGATAGACCAAGCGAAGAAACAGATCTTAAAGAGGCCGTTACATGGGCAGTAGTCTCAGGTATTGGTGCGGGTGTTGCAAGAATGGCCGTACGTTATGTGCTAGACAAACGCCGATCCAAATAAACCTCCCCTATTAATACCTCTTATAAGTATTAATCGTAATACGGTGAGGCTCTAAAGACCGCTTGCGACAGCTACTCCTTAGTTGTTGCAAGCAACCTGGCAAAACCCTAGGGCGCCTTCCGACATGCACTCCTAAATTCTAAGCTGATACACTCTATTAAACATTAACTCCCTTTCAAAGTTGTTGCCTGCCTACAAGCTTGCGTATAATGCCCGCATTCCGGCTGCATTTTTTAGCCGCTAACTTGGATTTTATTAATGAAAAAACTCTCTGCAGTGCAAATAAAGCAGCAAGCACTTGTGCTTAATACAGCTGAAAAATTAGAAGAACAAGGCCGCGCTGAGCTCCCAGGCATGCTGCAATGCTGGTTTGATGTGGAATATCACTTATTTCCAAGTACACTACTGCTGTGCTTTCAGTTTGAAAACGAGCAGGCCTTAGCCGCCGCAGAGCCAGATTTATTAAAGTGGCAAAAACGCTTAAGCGGCGCAATGCTTAAAAAAGGCGTTATTTTAAAAGATATGCGTAAACATTTAGTGTTTACCTTAAAAGGGCCTGATGATTAAAGCGAGGTTTTTAAAGGGGTATAGAGCCTTATGCTCGTATTGCCAAAGCACATAAAACTATAATGAAAAGCCGCTGCATTACTGCAACGGCTTTTTACTTTTATTAGAGCTTAAAGTAGTACCTATAAAGATCAATTTTTGACTCAGGGATTTTTATTAGCCGATGATACTAATTGGCCGTTAAACAATACTAATGCACGGCAAAAACAAATATCAGTCGATTCAACGTTAATTGGTTGCCCTAAGTTAGCAATAGTAGGATAGTAAATTACACATAAAACAATAGCTTTATCTTAGGAGTATTATGATCAAAGTATTATTAGCGACCAGCTTAATTGCCTCTTCATTCGCTGCTTTAAGTAATCCTTTAACTGTTGAAGAACAGCGTATCAACAAAGCACAATCAGCAATGCCAAATGTTTTAAATGCATTTACCCCACAAGTATCAAATTTTGAACAGCAATTTAAAGAATTAAACGACTTTAAAAGTGCAAAAATCTTAGTACAAAGCTTTAGCTTTGAACTGTGGGAAAACGCCAAACAACGCATAATAAAAACTAATAACTACGACGACCGAGAGCTTTACTGGGCACGCCTGCTTTCAAGCAAAGTAATACGTACAACATCATCTAAATTTTCAATTACACAGGCTCAACTAAATACTTTACTAACAATGCTTGAAGACGGCAGCAGAGGCCGTACCGACCTTGCTTTTTCATCAGGCAGTACTAAAAAAATATTACTAACAGGCTTTGACCCTTTTTTACTCGATAAAAACATAAACCAAAGTAATCCCTCAGGTGTTGCAGCGTTATTACTCGACGGCCAAGTTATTAATTACAACGGCATCAGCGCAGAAATTAATACCGTTATGGTGCCTGTACGCTACGAAGATTTTGATCAAGGAATAATAGAGTCGCTACTTGCCTCCTACTACGCACTTAATAATGTAGACATGGTAGTAACCGTAAGTATGGGCAGAACAGAATTTGATTTAGAGCACTTCCCGGGCAAACGTCGCAGTGTAACCGCCCCCGATAATGCCAATATTGTGTATGGTGGAACGCAAACAAGCCCAGTAATACCAAAGCTTAATGGCCGACCACTCCCGGGCAACGAGTTTGTAAAATTTAGCTTGCCAGTAAATTACATGCAAAAAGCTAAAGGCCCTTATAAAGTTATCGACAATCATGAAGTCACCACGCTTGAAAAAACCTATAAAGCGGGTTCGTACGGCGAGCTAAAAAATAGTATTGCGGTAAATGGCGGCGGCGGTGGTTACCTGTCTAACGAAATATCGTACCGAAGTATTCGCCTGCGCGATGCGCTTAATTCAAGTATACCTACAGGGCATATTCATACCCCACGTATTCAACAATTCGAACCTGAAACAGAAGCTAAAATAGTAAAACAAATAAAGGCAATGCTAGAGCAAAGCTTAGTCGCGCTATAGTTTAGAACGACTAGTTTGAGCGCATAAAAAAGGGCAATAACATTGCCCTTTATTAAATGGGGTTACTAGAGGAAGGTTTTGCATTTTTCCTTAATCACAAAAGGCAAAAAGAAAGACCTGCCCCTGCCGATTGTATTATTCAAGCCATGGTGCATATTCACACCAATCAACGTCATTACTAGGTCCGTAGTCATATTTAAATTGAGTTTAAATAATAAGAACACTTGGTTTTTGAATAAAAAGATCAAGAAAACACAACTAGCTCCTTGACCAGAGTTTCTAATGGGTGACTACTTTAATCTCCTGCTTTTGAAAATTATATTACTATTAGTCTTCAGTATTTATTGATATTCTTTTTTAAGGATTATTGATTTTATAAAGGATAAGGAATGTCGATAAAAAATGTAATTGAGTGGGTTAACGCTAAAGGTAAACCTTTGTGGTGGCGAGCAGCAGTTAAAGATATTTTAGACAATGGAACTTTGACTGGACAGCACAGAAATGTGTTATTAGAGTTAGCTAAAACAGAGCATTTAATTAACTCTCCAGACGCTCTCTTTGCAACTAAAACAGCTCTTGTATCAGATGTTGGGTATAACGTTGAAAGCGAGCCTGTACGTTTGCTAGGTATCTCCAACACTTCTAATGTTGCATCACTGGTGCAAAACCAAAATTTAGCATTTGACGCACAAACTAACTTGATTGTTGTTTATGGCAATAATGGCTCAGGCAAATCCAGTTATGCCAAAGTGTTAAAAAATGCATGTTTAACTAGAGGTGATGCTCCTGAAGTAATTTCTAATGTTTATGAAAATACGAAAGGAATACCAAGCTCAGAAATTAACATTCAGATAAGCGATAAACAGCCCAAAGCAGATGTTTGGGTTAAAAATCAGGCATCATCACCTGAGCTGAAATCAATTCGAGTTTTTGATAGTAAATCGGCTAATCATTATCTAGCTAAAAAAGGTAATGTTGAATATAAGCCTGCGGCTCTAAAAGTGTTGGACGAGCTAATTCTAGTCTGTAATCACGTAGCTAAGGCTAGTATTACTAGCGTTCGAGCACTAGGAGAACAGACTACTTTCCCTCAACTTCCGGCAGGTTCTCGAAGTGCAATATTTCTTCAAAAAATCAATAAAGACACTACTGTTGAAGAGTTAGAGCAAAATTGTGCATCACAAGTTGAAGTAGATAGCCTAACCCAATTGAGAAAAGAGTTGGCAGAATTGCAGGGGAGTTCGCCTGAAGACCTACGTAAAAAATTTAAAGAGCAATATCAGCGACTTGATCCTCTAATAAATCACTTTGGTAGGCTATTAAAGTCCACAAGTAATGAAGCTGTTTTAACTATTTCTAAGCTATTTGATACTTATAAGACAACCGAAACAGCGGCAGAGGTCGCTAGACATCAAGCTTTAGGTGGATTGCCAGTTGAAGGTATTGGTTCGCAAGTATGGAAATCAATGTGGCAACATGTTGAAGAGTTTATTAAGCATAACGGGCAAGGTCAATCATTTCCACCTGTGGCTGGAGAAAGCTGCCCTACTTGTTTACAGCCGATAACAGAGACAACCGCCAAACAATTACAGAAGTTTAATGATTACTTAAAAGACAAAACACAAAGTGAAGCAGATGCAGCTAAGAAAAATTTCGATCAAGCAGTTAACTGCTTAGGGAGGTTAAACTTTGACTTAACAGCGCATGAAGGAGTTTTAAGTTGGATTGAAGGCTCCAAAAAAGAAGTTGCGGATAGCTTAAGAAACCTTAATGCTGATATTCAAAAAAGGGTCAATGGTATAATTGGTAAACCTGCTATTTTCCAGTTTAAAGAGTTAGTGCTTAATGGCTTAACTTGGTTGAAACTACAAAGTGAAAACTTTAAGAAAAAAGAACAAGAAGTAAAAGATGACGCAGCTAAACAAACCACAATAACTTTACTGATAAATAAAATATCTGATATAGAAAACCGCAGCCAAATAACGACAAATAAAGCTTTAATACAAAACGAAATTAAACGTTTAAAGCAATTGCACTTGTTAGAAAATTTAGGCCTAAGTGCCAAAATTTCTTCTATTACTAGAAAGGTAAACGAGATAGCAAAACAAGGTAGTGTTGGCAAACTACAAGAAACCTTTGTTCAGGAACTCAAAAAACTCAATTTCAAACACCTTGAAGTCCAAACTGCAACTAGCGGTAAAGCTGGTCAATCTATGCTAGAGATTAAATTAGCCAATAGCGAAGCAAAAATCCCTGAAATTGCCAGTGAAGGCGAGCAAAAGTGTATTGCACTAGCTGGCTTTATGGCTGAGCTAATAGTAGATAACCGTAAGTCTGCGATCGTGTTTGATGATCCCGTAAATTCGCTTGATCATCTATGGCGTGAAAAATTTGCAAATCGTATTGTTGAAGAGAGCAAGAATAGACAAGTAGTTGTATTAACCCACGATCTACCATTCTTAAAAATGCTTGAAGATGTGGCAAATCAACATCAGTTTCCTATTAGTATTAGTGCAATTCGAAGGCATGGAAAGTTAGCTGGATACCCTATGGTTGAACCACCTTGGGAAGCATTTAATACTAATAAGAGGATTAAAAAGCTGAAGACCCAATTACCTGAACTTAAAAATCAATTTAATAACCCAGATCAACAGCAATATATTTTATCTGCCAAATCTTTTTATGATCAAATGCGTAAAACGTGGGAAAGGTTAGTTGAAGAATGGTTATTAAAAGGTGTCGTTGAGCGTTTTAGTTATGGGGTAAAAACTCAGAATTTAAAATATATTGATACCATTGATGCTAATGACAACAAAATCATTAGCGATGCTTATGCAAAATGCTGCAAGCATGTTCATGACACTGCTATTGCGTTTGGAGTTAGTTTCCCGGATTTTGATGAACTGGAAAGTGACCTTACAGGCTTAGAAAGTTACTTCAATGACCTAAAAAAGCGAAGAGAAAAACCGGTGCCATTAGGCGTACCATCAGGGACCTAAATCGGATTAAATTAATCACATGAATATGAATACAGAGGGTCAGGTCTTGTATCTTGCCAAGACCAAACAGCAATCTCACGTTTAACACCCTTCCCCGTCATCACGCCCTGAAAATAAGCAATTGATGAGTAATGTCGCGCATGGATGCGCGATAAGGCGGAACTAGGCCATGGATGGCCTATCTTCGCCGTTTACGTTCACATCAATTGTGCATTGAAGGAAATAGCGTGATGCTCGGGTGCGCTGAGAGTGTCCAGAGAGGGACCAGCGGCAGCCCCTCTTTGGCTGCCGTCGCCAGCGCGACAAAACCTTGAATAAGGTTTCTAATCATTAAAAAGTACCAAACGTATTCGCGTTATCTGTAATAGTAACCTCAAACACCCATTCAAATACTTATTCGGGCTACCGCCCGCGCGTCAGCAAGCTAAACGCCTACAACAAATAACACACACTCTTGGCTTTTAAGTGAGTAAGTATATTTGTGATTCGTTGGGTTTCGTTTCACTCTACCTAGCCTATGCAACTTGTGTTGTAAGGCGAAAGTTAAGTGCTTTCATCACTTTAAAAATAGTTTCCCAACGTGGCTTGGTTTTACCGTTAACTGCTTTATATAAGCTTTCACGGTTTAGCCCCGTTGCTTTAGCAATATCACTCACGCCATGTTTTTTAACTAATAAGCCAAGTGCTTCAATAAAGGTATTTGGATCATCATCAGCTAAACACTCTTTTAAAAATGTATTAATTTCTTGCTGTGTTTCCATATAGTCAAACGGGTTAAAATCTGATGTTTGTAGCGCCATAGTAATTACTCCAATTCTCTTAAAAGGGCTTTTGCTTTGGTAATGTCTTTACCTTGTGTACCTTTATGGCCACCATTGAGTAGTAAAATAATTTCACCGCCTCTAATTATGTAATAAACACGATAGCCTTTCCCTACGAAAATTCGCATTTCAGATATGCCACCACCAACAGATTCACTATCGCCAAAGTTACCATTTATGGCACGTGTAATACGTTTAGCTATTGCCATAAAAGCTTGACGATCTTTGAGCTTTTTAAGCCATTTATCGAACTCGTCGGTTTTCTTAATACGATATTTCATAAAATAATTGTAGCCCAAAGGCTACATACGTGCAATATTATTTAAGGGATACCAAATTTTGATTTAACAATCAACGCGCCAGCAAGCTTAACGCCTACAATAAATAACACATACTCTTGGTTGTGAGCGAGTAAGTATATTTGTGATTTGTTGGGTTTCGTTTCACTCTTCCCAACCTACGCCCATATAATTTATAGCGAATCACCACACACAAAAAAGCCGTTGCATTGCTGCAACGGCTTTTATAATTTTGATAAATTCCCAAACTATAATGGAACTTACTACCCATTAAAGTTCAAAAATCAGTCTCTGCTCTTAGTCGCGATAAGTCTCAACCGCTGGGCATGAACATACTAAGTTACGGTCGCCGTATACGTCATCAATACGTGTAACGGTTGGCCAGAACTTGTTTTTAGCCACTGCAGGCACTGGGAATGCAGCGTAAAAACGGTCGTATGCGCGGTCCCATTCGTTACCTAACACGTCGCCTTGTGTATGCGGTGCAAACACTAGCGGGTTGTTTTCGATTGACCATTCGCCAGAGATTACTTTTTCAATTTCGCCTTTAATTGACACCATTGCTTCGATAAAGCGGTCAATCTCACCTTTTGATTCAGACTCAGTTGGCTCAATCATTAATGTGCCAGCTACTGGGAACGACATAGTTGGTGAATGGAAACCGTAATCTTGCAAACGCTTAGCTACGTCCATTTCAGTAATGCCTGATAGCTCTTTAAGCGGGCGTAAGTCAACAATACATTCGTGAGCAACACGGCTGTTACGACCACGGTATAAAATTGGGAAGTGCTTGCTTAGCTCATGCGTTAAGTAGTTAGCATTAACAATTGCCATTTCAGTGGCTTGTTTTAAGCCCTCGCTGCCCATCATGGTGATGTAAGCCCATGAAATAGGTAAAATAGCGGCTGAGCCGTAAGGCGCTGCCGATACCGCACCATTACCAATGTTAGTACCTGGTACGTTAATTACGCTATGGTTTGGCATAAATGGCGCAAGGTGCGATTTAACACCAATTGGGCCAACACCTGGACCACCGCCACCGTGTGGAATACAAAACGTTTTATGCAAGTTTAAGTGCGATACGTCTGAGCCAATAAAGCCTGGGCTTGTTACGCCAACTTGCGCGTTCATGTTAGCGCCGTCCATGTAAACTTGGCCGCCGTGCTCATGAATAATGTCGCAAATTTCGCGAATTGTTTCTTCGTATACGCCGTGCGTAGACGGGTATGTGATCATGATGCACGATAAGTTTTCAGACACTTCCTCAGCTTTCGCTTTAAGGTCTGCCATGTCTACGTTACCGTTTTTGTCGCAGTTAACTACCACAATTTTCATGCTCGCCATTTGCGCTGATGCAGGGTTAGTACCGTGCGCAGAGCTTGGGATTAAACATACATTACGGTGTGCATCGCCGCGTGATTCGTGATATTTACGAATCGCGATTAAACCTGCGTATTCACCTTGCGCGCCAGAGTTTGGTTGAAGTGATACTGCATCGTAACCGGTAATGTTTACTAGCCAGTCGTGAAGCTCGCCAATCATTATTTGGTAACCTTCGGCTTGATCCAGCGGGCAGAATGGGTGAAGGTTTGCAAACTCAGGCCACGTAATTGGGATCATCTCAGCAGTCGCGTTTAGTTTCATGGTACATGAGCCTAACGAGATCATTGAGTGATTAAGCGATAAGTCTTTGCTTTCTAGTCGCTTAATGTAGCGAAGCATGTCTGTTTCGCTGTGGTAGCTGTTAAAGTTTGGATGCGTTAGTACTTCGTCATCACGTACTAAACTTGCAGGAATTGACTCACTGCCATTTGTTTCAACGTCGGCTGCAATAGTGTCAACACTTAGGCCATGGCCTTCGCCTAAAATAATATCGAATAACTCAGCTACATCGGCACGTGTTGTTGTTTCTGATACCGAAATTGAGTACTCGCCTTCGTGGTTTGTTGCAAAGTTTACGCCTTTTGCAATTGCACGTGCTGTTACGTCGTTTTTGCTGTCGCTTACTACTGTTAGCGTATCAAACCACGTGCTGTGCTTAAGTGCGATGCCTTTAGCTTTAAGACCACTTGCTAAAATATCAGCAAAGCGATGTATACGCTGCGCGATAGTTTTTAAACCTTGTGGGCCGTGGTACACCGCGTAAAACGCTGCCATGTTGGCAAGTAATACTTGCGCTGTACAAATGTTTGAGTTGGCCTTGTCGCGGCGAATATGTTGTTCGCGCGTTTGCATTGCCATACGTAGTGCGTCGTTACCTAAACGGTCTTTAGATACACCAATAATACGACCTGGTAATGAACGCTTGTATGCGTCACGTGTTGCAAAAAATGCAGCGTGTGGACCGCCGTAACCCATAGGTACGCCAAAACGTTGAGCCGAACCAAGTACTACGTCTGCGCCTAGTTTACCCGGTGCTTTTAATAGTAATAAACTCATTATGTCGGCAGCAACACAGGCAATGGCCTTTTTGCTTTGTACGCCAGCAATTAGGTCTGTTATGTCTACCACTTCGCCTGATGTAGTTGGGTATTGGAACAATGCGCCAAAAATATCAAAGTTAACGGCATCTTCTGCTTTACCTACAATTATTTCAAAACCAAACTGCTCGGCACGCGTTGTTACTACGTCGATTGTTTGTGTGTGTACGTCGTCTGCAATAAAAAAGGCATTGGCTTTTTTTGCTTTTGATACGCGTTTTGCAAGGCCCATAGCCTCTGCAGCCGCTGTTGATTCGTCAAGTAGTGATGCACTTGCTAAATCAAGACCTGTTAAATCTAGGGTCATAGTTTGGAAGTTTAATAATGATTCTAAACGCCCTTGAGCAATCTCTGGCTGATACGGTGTGTACGCTGTATACCAACCTGGATTTTCTAGTACGTTACGTAAAATTACGTGCGGTACGTTAGTTGGGTGGTAGCCTTGGCCAATGTACGATTTGAAAACTTTATTTTTGCTGGCTACTGATTTTAGGTAGCTTAGTGTTTCAACTTCAGTACGGCTTTCGCCAACTGTTAGCGGTTGTTCTAGACGAATGCTAGCCGGTACAGTTTGGTCAATGAGCTCTTGCACACTCGATACTTCTAAAGCACTTAGCATATCGCTTACTTGTGCTGGGCTTGGCCCAATATGGCGGCGAATAAAATCTTGCTTTTGCTCTAGTTCTTCAAGAGATTTGGCGTTTGACATGAATCCAGATTCCTATGATCCTAAATGCTAATGGGTAACTAGCATTAATTAAAATATTTGACGATTTAACAGTTCACTCAGTATGGGGTGGTGAGCTGTAAAATCATAAAAGCCCCATTTTTATACATTAAACGGGGCTTTTAGTTATCTACAAAAAATGATTATTCTTCGTCGATAGTGTGCGAGTAACCTTCAGCGTCTAATAAGTTGTCTAGCTCAGACTCGTCAGATGCTTTAATACGGAATAACCAACCGTCGCCGTAAGCGTCGTTGTTTACTGTTTCAGGTGAATCTTCAAGTTCTTCGTTAATAGCAACAATTTCGCCACTAATAGGTGCGTAAATGTCTGATGCTGCTTTAACTGACTCTGCTACTGCACAGTCTTCGCCAGCGTCTACTTCGTCGCCAACTTCTGGTAATTCAACAAATACCATGTCGCCAAGAAGCTCTTGTGCATGCTCAGAAATACCAACAGTAAATGTACCGTCGCCTTCACTGCGAACCCACTCGTGTGAAGGTGCGTATTTTAACTCGCTAGGAATGTTGCTCATTTTATTTGTCCTTTGGTTTATATTGGGAGGATACCAATCGCAATAATTATTGTGATTGGTATAACCAAATTATTTAAATTATTGATTTACCGTTACGTACAAAGCTAGGCTTTACTACTTTAACGTTTACTAATTTTTTACGCATTTCTACTTGAGCTGTATCGCCTGTTGAACGTGGTACACGTGCAAGGGCTACACTAAAACCAAGTGTTGGTGAAAAAGTACCAGACGTAATAATACCTATCCCACCGTCAACAATTACTTTAGAACCGCTACGCAAAACGCCTTTTTCTTCAAACACTAAGCCAACTAGTTTGTCAGTGCTTTTTTCTGCGCGTTGCTTAACAAGTACGTCACGGCCAATAAAGTCGCGATCTTCTGGTTCCCATGCAATGGTCCATGCCATGTTAGCAGCAAGTGGTGATACGCTTTCGTCCATATCTAGACCGTAAAGGTTCATACCAGCTTCTAAACGTAGCGTGTCGCGTGCACCTAAACCAGCAGGCTTAACACCTGCGTCTAGCAGTTGCTGCCATAAATCGGCTGCTTGGTCGTTCGGTACTACTATTTCGTAACCGTCTTCGCCAGTATAACCCGTTGTGGCAATAAATAAATCACCTACTTGAACACCAAAAAACGGCTTCATACCTTCAACAGCTGCTTGTTGCTCGGCATTTAAAAGAGTGGCTGTTTTTGCTTTAGCGTTAGGGCCTTGTACTGCAATCATTGCAAACTCAGGGCGCTCTGTAACAGTTACGTCAAAGTCGCTCGATACGTTAGCTAAATGCGCTAGGTCTTTTTCGCGCGTTGCTGAGTTAACAACTAGGCGGTAAAAGGTTTCGCTAAAGAAATAAATAATTAAGTCGTCTATTACACCGCCTTGCTCGTTAAGCATGCCGGTGTAAAGCGCTTTACCTGGTACGGTTAATTTTGCAACGTCGTTAGCTACTAGCTTACGTAAAAATGCTTTTGCTTGAGGCCCTTCAATATCAACAATAGTCATGTGTGATACATCAAACATACCTGCATCGGTACGTACGCTATTGTGTTCTTCTATTTGTGAGCCGTAGTTGATTGGCATTTCCCAGCCATGAAAATCAACCATTTTAGCGCCCGCTTCTAGGTGCTTAGCATGTAGTACAGTTTTAGAAGTCATAACATTCCTTCACGTTTAAATTAACCCTGTTTAGGGCGTGGCTTAAATTAGTTTTTACTTAACCGTAATTAAAAACAGGTAAACATTGTTATGTTCACCTGTTGTTTGTATTCGTTATGCGGCTTCACTATGCATAAGTGCAAAACCTTGCGCTTGCATGTAGCTTTGCCATTTTTGTAATTCTTGTTGTTTAGCTACTAATACAAAGTGTTGTTCGTCGTTTTTATCAATGGCGGTAATAAATACATCACCACTTTGCGCACCGTAGCATAGTTGCGCGTCAGAAAGGCGCAAACCTGGTGTTAATTTAAAAGCATTTACTAGAGTATCAAACGCGTTGTCGCCACTTAAAATAAAGCTTGCTAGGTCGGTGCGTACTACATAATCAATATCAAAACGTAGCTGTTGCTCGTTTATAAGCGCTTGTAGTTGAAGGCTTGCGCTATGCGGTAATACAAATCTAAAGGCGGTTTCGCTAAAGTAATAAACAGCAAAGCTGTAGTCAGAATTATAGTCGCCATCAAGCGTGCCCTTTAAGCCTAAACCGCTGGCGGTAAGCTTAGTTAAATCAAGGCCTAAAATAGTGCTTAAAAATACACTGGTTTCGGTGCCGCTAAAATCCATTACAACGTGATTGTTGTTAGTTTGCAAAGCGTTAGTAACCGCACTACTTGCGTTGCTGTGGCGGGCAAACATTATTGGGTTAAAAGTCATAACAAACACCTGTGTATTTTCGATTACAAAAGTATATTGCCCACGCCTACCAACAACAAATTGTAATTTTTTATCAATTGATAAATAATACTTATATATATAGCTATATAAATTGTAATTTTAAATATGAAAAACATATCAACAGACGGTTTACGTACTTTTGTAATGGTAGTTGAAATAGGTGGCTTTGCTAAAGCTGGCGATTTACTTGGCTTGTCGCAACCTGCTGTCAGTTTGCAAATAAAGCGCTTAGAAGACGTGCTTGGCTATAAACTATTTAAAAAACAAGGACAGCGCCAAGTATTAAACCAGTACGGCGAGCTATTATTGCCTATGGCAAAACAAATGATGCAACACAACGATGCTATTTTGCAGCAGTTCACATCAGAAAACATTGCAGGTAAAGTGCGCTTGGGTATTCCGAGCGAGTTTGCTGCGCGTATTTTACCCTCAATTATTGGCGACTTTGTGGCGCTCTACCCTGAGGTGTCGTTAGAAGTTAAGTCGCGTTTAAGTAAACATTTACTTTCGGCTTCTCGCCAAGATCAGTTCGATTTAGTACTTGCGCTAAATGAGCGACTCAACTCTGATAAGTTTCCTATTTTTATGCAAGACGAGTTAGTGTGGGTGGGCGACCTGTCACTTGCGCAAAACGACGTGGTTACGCTAGTTACCGCACCAGAGGGGTGTATTTATCGTCGCCGTGCAATTGATGCATTAAAAAGTGCGGGCATAAAATACCGAATTGTATATAGCAACGCCGATTTAACCGGCCTTATTGCTGCATTAAAAGAAGGCTTAGGTATTACCGTACTTGCTAAAAGCACAGTACCGAGTGAGCTTAACTATCAAGTTCAAACCAAACATTTACCCACTCTTGGTAATATTGGTATTAGTTTAATTAAAAGTTCGGGTGAATCGGATCATGCAGTAGATAAGCTCGCGGAGTTTATAGCGCTACGTTTAGGTTATAGCTAATCAAAACTTTATAACGAGTAAAGCAATTACAAAGTAATACAAAAGAAATAATTTAGTTAACAAAGTTGCATAAGTAGGTGCTTTTAGTTCTATTAAACTGAATAATTAAATACTTAATAACATTGATTCGTATTCGTTAACGTGTTCAAATTACGCCAATTAAGATAATTGACATGATTAGGAACACAATGAACCCTAAGTTTTTAGTATCTACCCTTGCAACTGCGGTTGCTTTGTCTTTTAGTGCTACTGCAATAGCAAAAAACACCAGCAATAAAGAACAACGCTTTGAACAAATTACCGTTATTGGCTCAGAACAAGCAATTAACGATATTCCTGGTTCGGCTACGTTTATTTCTGATGAAGAACTTCAAAAATTCAAATTTACTGATATTTCTCGCGTTTTAGCGTCTGTTCCGGGCGTTTACGTGCAAGAAGAAGACGGCTACGGCCTTCGTCCTAATATTGGTATGCGCGGTACAGGTACTGGCCGTAACGATAAAATATCAGTAATGGAAGACGGTGTATTGGTTGCACCAGCACCATATTCAGCACCATCTGCTTACTACTTCCCTACTACGGGTCGTATGGAGTCTATTGAAGTATTAAAAGGCGCGGCATCAGTTAAGTATGGCCCGCGTACTACGGGCGGTGTTTTAAACTTACTTTCGCGCAGCTTACCTACGGAGCCAAATAGCTCAAAGGGTATGGTAGATGCAGCCCTTGGTGGTGATGGTTACTACAAAGGTCACGCTTACTTCGGTAAAGAAAAAAACAACACAGCAGGCTTAATTGAAGTATTTACTTACGGCGCAGACGGCTTTAAAGAGCTGCCAGTAGGTAATGACAACACCGGCTTTGAAAAAACAGATTTACTATTAAAGTTTGGCCATACGTTTGGTCAAAACGATGCGCATAATCTTGAGCTAAAAATTAAGTACTCTGACGAAACATCAGACGAAACATACATGGGCTTAACTGACGAAGACTATCAAGAAAGTCCTTACCGTCGTTATGCTGCATCGCAAAACGATGAAATGAATACTCGCCATAACGCATACCAACTTAACTACGCGTACCGTTTTGGTGATGGCTATGAATTTTTAGCTACGGCTTACTTAAACGATTTTCATCGTAACTGGTATAAAGCCAGCAAAGTAAGCGAAAGCTACCTTGAGCAATACAGTGAATTTGAAGCAAACCCGACAAGCGAAGGTATTGAAGGTATTGGTATTAAAGCTAATAACCGCGATTACCAAGCTAAAGGTATTCAGTCTGAATTACATATTCCTGCAGGCGATCACTATGTAACTGTTGGCGTACGTTACCACGAAGACGAAATGGATCGTTTTCAATGGGAAGACAAATACACACTTAATCAAGACCTAAGCTTAACGCTTACAGAGCAAGGCGTTCCGGGCTCTGACAGCAACCGTGTAGATAGCGCAGAAGCAAGTACATTGTTTATTCAAGACGAGTGGACAATTGATGCATTAGTAGTAAGTGCAGGTCTTCGTTATGAAGACATTACTATTACGCGTGAAGAGTGGTCTAAATCAGATCCAACACGCAGCAACGGTTTAACTAAAGATGTGTCGAACGACACTGAAATTTTAGTGCCGTCACTAGGTGCTACTTACACGCTTAACGAAAACGTAACGCTACTTGCGGGCATTCAAAAAGGTTATGCACCAGCAGCACCTGGTAATGCTGACCAAGAAGAAGAAGAAAGTGTAAACATTGAGTTTGGCTCTCGCTTTAATATGGATGGCTTTAGCGGTGAAGTAATTGCGTTTTACTCTGACTACAGCAACATGCACGGTAACTGTACTGCAGCGGTTGGTTGTAGCGACGACAACATTGGCGACCAATACAACTACGGTGAAGTAGAAGTAGCGGGCTTTGAATTTAGTGCAGCACGTACGTTTGCAACTGATACAGCTATGTTCCCAGTTAAATTAACGTATACCTACACAGACTCTGAGTTTAAAAACGATTTTGATTCAGAAATTTGGGGCACGGTAGAAAAAGGCGATGCAATGCCTTACGTACCAGAAAACCAAGTAGCGTTATCGTTAGGTGCTGAGTTTTCTGCGTTTGTAGTTAACAGCCAAATACGTTACGTATCTGATGCGCATGCTAACTTAACGCAGTCGGGCTTAAACGCAATTGATAGCCGCGTAGTATGGGATTTAGCTGCTAAATACTTAATCGATGAGAATCAAAAAGTATACCTAAGCGTTGATAATTTGTTTGATAAAACATACGTTGCTAACCGTTCAAACGGTGGCATTCAACCAGGTAAGCCACGTACTGTACAGATGGGCTACACTTACTCATTCTAAATTGAAAGCTGGTTAAACGGTTCACTAACAGCGTTGATAATTTTTTATGTAAGAACACTACACATCTAAATTATTGCCTTGTTATTAAACCGTTTACCTGCGCTTTGTATAGGAGAAATGGTTCACTAACAGCGTTAATAATTTTTTATGTAAGAACACTACACATCTAAATTATTGCCTTGTTATTAAACCGTTTACCTGCGCTTTGTATAGGAGAAATGGTTCACTAACAGCGTTAATAATTTTTTATGTAAGAACACTACACATCTAAATTATTGCCTTGTTATTAAACCGTTTACCTGCGCTTTGTATAGGAGAAATGGTTCACTAGCTGCGTTAAAAATAACTCATATAAGAACAACTATATTTCGTTATTTTTGCCTTGCTATAGAGCTATTTCCCTATCGCTATAATAGAGCACCAATTCAATACAATTGGTGCAAAGTTAAAGCGCAAATTACAGATACAAAAAAGCCGAGATTGAATTTCAATCTCGGCTTTTTAATACATAAAACTTATCGTTTTATATATTAGTTATTTGCGTTACGTTGGCGCAATACTTCAAACAAACAAATACCCGTGGCTACCGATACGTTTAAGCTTGAAACAGTACCCGCCATTGGGATTTTAACGAGCATATCGCAATGCTCACGCGTTAAGCGTCGCATGCCCTCGCCTTCTGCGCCCATAACAATCGCCATTGGCCCCGTTAAGCTTGCATCAAATACGTGGTTATCAGTTTCGCCAGCAGTGCCTACAACCCATACGCCTGCATCTTTAATTTCGCGAAGCGTGCGTGCAAGGTTAGTCACTTGAATAAGCGGTACTGTTTCGGCTGCGCCACAAGCAACTTTACGTGCTGTGCCGTTAAGCTTGGCAGAGCGATCTTTAGGTACAATTATAGCGTGAACACCAGCAGCGTCTGCACTACGTAGGCATGCGCCTAAGTTATGCGGATCGGTAATACCATCAAGCACAAGTAAAAACGGTGTGTCTTCACGAGCGATTATTGCATCAAGATCTTTTTCGTTAAACGTTGGCGCTGCTTTTACGTTGGCAATAATACCTTGATGCTGCTCACCCTTTGATTTGCTATCAAGGGCTTTACGCTGCATAAACTGTACTGAAATACCAAACTTACGTGCTTCATCAATAATCGGAGTTGAGCGTTTGTCGTCACGACCTTTAAGGGCGTAAATTTCTACAAAGCGCTCTGGTTCGCTTTCTAAAATTGCTTCAACAGAGTGAAAGCCAAAAATTAATTCATTACTCACGTATTATCTGCTCCTGGGCTAGTACTTTTACGGGCATTTTTGCCAGCTCTTTTAGGCTTTTTAACTGCCTTCTTCTTCGGCTTTTTCTTTACGGCAGTGTCTGCTGCTTTTTTATCTGCGGGTTTAGTTGCAGACTTATTTGCAGGCTTGCCTTTATCTTTATTTGCTGGCTTTTTTTTACCTTTTGGTTTGTCATCGCTGTGCGACTTTTTACCCGGTACTTTGCCTGCTTTTAATTGCGAACGCACACTTGCTGGCGCATGCTCAGATTTACCTGAACCTTTTTTTGGCGCACGACGACGTGAGTATCTGTCTTGTGCAACATCGCCTTTAAGCGTTAAGTTGATACGGCGATCGTCTAAACTAACCGACGCAACTTTTACTGTTACTTTATCGCCAAGGCGATAAACTTTGTGAGAGTGCTCACCTATTAGGGTGTGTTTTGCAGCGTCATGTGCAAAAAATTCGTCGCCTAAATTAGTAACATGAATAAGCCCATCAATTTGTAAATCGTCTAAACGAATAAACAAACCAAAGTTAGTGACCGATGAAATAACACCGTCAAACTCGTCACCTACATGATCTTGCATAAACTCACATTTAAGCCAGTCGGCTACTTCGCGAGTTGCATCATCGGCGCGGCGCTCTGTGGTAGAACACTGCTCACCAAGTTGATCAACTTCGTCGTCGGTATAAGCGTATTCGCCAGACGTTTGCTGACCTTGTGCTTTTATAACTGCTTTAATAGCACGATGTACTACTAAATCTGGGTAACGACGTATTGGCGATGTAAAGTGCGCATAAGCCGATAACGCTAAACCAAAGTGACCAATGTTATCTGGCTGATATACAGCTTGTTTCATTGAACGCAGTAGCATAGTTTGAATAAGCTCGGCTTCTGGGCGGTCACCTAGTCGCGCTAATACTTGGGTTATTTCTTTTGGTGTTGGCTCGTCGCTTAATGTGCTTTGAATACCTAACTCGCCTAAAAACTTAGTAAAGTTACCTAGTTTTTCGCTGTCTGGTTCGTCATGCACACGATAAAGCGCGCTTGCTTCGTGCTTTTCAAGAATTTTAGCCGCCGATACGTTGGCTAAAATCATACATTCTTCAATGAGTTTGTGCGCATCGTTACGAATAACAGGCACTATTGATTCTATTTTACGCTGAGCGTTAAATACAAAACGTGTTTCTAGGGTTTCAAACTCAATGGCACCACGGTCTTGGCGTGCAGCTTTAAGTGCCATATACATTTGCTGTAAGTCAGTTAAATGTGGCACTACGGCTGAGTATTCTTCGCGTAGTTTTTCGTCGTTTTGTAAAATGGCATTTACTTTGGTGTAAGTTAAACGTGCATGCGAGTTCATTATCGCTTCGTAAAACTTATAGCCCGAAAGTTTACCCGCGCTCGATACGGTCATTTCGGCAACCATACATAAGCGATCTACTTTTGGATTAAGCGAACATAATCCGTTAGAAAGCACTTTTGGTAGCATCGGAATTACTTGCTCAGGGAAATACACTGAGTTACCACGCAAAATTGCTTCTTTGTTAAGCGGCGTGTTCATTCCTACGTAATGCGATACATCGGCAATGGCAACCCATAAGCGCCAGCCACCCGATTTTTTAGGTTCACAGTATACGGCGTCATCAAAGTCGCGAGCGTCTTCGCCATCAATAGTTACAAGTGGTAAGTCACGTAAATCTACGCGGCCTTGTTTGTCAGCGTCTTCAACAAACTCACCTAGGTGAGCAACTTGTGCTTCAACTTCTTCTGGCCATACATGTGGAATATCGTGATTGCGCAGTGCGACTTCGATTTCCATACCTGGGGCTAAATGCTCACCAAGTACATCAATAATTTTACCTACCGCGTTCATGTTACGGCTTGGATTTTGAGTGATTTTAACCTGCACCATTTGGTTATGGCGGGCACCGTTTTCGTTGCCTGGTAAAATCATTATATCTTGCGTTATGCGCGGGTCTTCAGCTACCACAACGGCAACACCATGCTCAACAAAGTAACGGCCAACAATTGGCGCGCGCTCGTTAGTAAGCACTTTTATAATACGTGCATCGCATTTTGAGCCAGAGCCACGTTTAGTGCCTTTAGCTAGTACAATGTCGCCATGTAACACCATATTCATTTGGTGCTTAGCAATAAACCAATCTTTACTCTCGCCTTCAACTTCTAAAAAGCCAAAACCGTCTCTGTGGCCTATTACTTTGCCTTTGGTTAAACCGGCTTCGTCAATTAGGGCATAGCATTTAAATTTATTAAAATACAGCTGTCCGTCACGCTCCATAGCGCGAAGGCGGCGTTTAAATGCTATTTGGCGTTCGTCATCGTTTACTGCTAGTTCTTCACATAATTGCGCGTAGTTAGCAGGTTTTGAACGCTCTTGAAGGTGAGTAAGTATAAACTCACGACTAGGGACTGGGTTTTCGTACTTTTCTTGTTCTCGACTGAGATTTGGATCTTGGTTTGACATTCACTATCTTGTTAGTTGGTTATGTAGGTATTTTAACCCATATAGTTATAATGAGACAGGTAAAAGCGATTAAACTTTTAAGAAAGCACTTTTACCTTGCTGTTTATCTTGCTGTATAGTTTAAAAATCTAGCGCAATGGGGCTTAACGACCCCTTAACTGCAAAGTGTTTAGTCATATCGTAGTAATGCTAAAACCTTTTCTTATACTATTTTTTTTGTAGGTTTTTCCACAGCAGTTTACTTATATTATCAATAAAGCTTGGGTCTTCCTCTTTCATTGTAAGCAAAATTTGCTTATTCATTTGTGTTTTATTTTGAGCGTAAATCCAACGATTTTTATTAAATTGCTGGGCAAACTCAAGTGCACCCGCTTGTAGTTCGTCGTTATTTGCAAACACAGCTTCAACTACTTTGTTCTCTAGCAACTGCTGTGCACCAACACGCTCTCCTGACATAGCTAAACGATTAAAGAATGTTTGCGAAATTGCTTTATTAATTATAGGAAACATCGACGGTACAAACGGCACCATCACATCCACTTCAGGAAAACAAAAGAAGCCTTTGTCTGATTTCATAAATCTAAAATCGCACGCACACGCAAGCACAGCACCATTGCCATAGGTATGCCCGTTTAACGCAGCAATAATAGGCATAGGAAAAGTAACTATGCGCTTAAACAAGTCACTTATTTGAATCATAAAGTCAGAAATAGCTGCAGGTAAAATACTTGGATTAGACATCCATTGAAGGTCTATGCCTAATGACCAGTTTTTGTCACTCGAGGACGTTAAAATAACTGACTTAATATTTTGATCTGCTTCAATGTGGTCAAGGTGTAAATTAAACTCAGCCAAAAACGCTGGATTGTGACGGTTTTCAGCGGTATTCATGGTGAGTATAGCGGTGTTATTTTTAGTTGTTAGTTCTATTAGATTTGCCATTAAACCCTCTTTTAACGCTTTTTAAGCTAACTTTAAGCGCTGTTCGTTACTTTTAAATAACATAGTAATACTTTGCTTATAATTTATAAACCCACTATTTAAAGCCATCCTTTTTGTTTAGCTATACGCGCAGCATCTATACGGTTAGTGGCGTTTAGCTTAGCAATAGCGTCTGATAAATAATTACGTGTGGTACCTTCACTTATAAATAACTGCTTGGCTATGTCGCTTGTTTTAAGGCCGTCGCTTGCAAGTTTAAGTGCTTTGCGTTCTTTATCGGTAAGTGGATCTGCGTCGTCTAATGCATTAATAGCAAGCTCTGGGTCTATCACTTTTTGCCCCTGCATTACTTTTTTAAGCGCATTTATTAGCTCTTCACTGGGTGCTTCTTTTAAAATAAAACCTTTAACGCCTGCCGTAAGCGCTCGCCTAATATAACCCGCACGAGAAAATGTGGTCATAATAACCATTTTTATAGCGGGGAACTTAGTGGCTATTTTTTCACTCAGCTCTATACCATTCATGGTTGGCATTTCTATATCGGTTAAAATTATATCGGGATGTAAATCACTATCAAGCGCTTCAATTGCATTAAGTGCATATTGCCCGTTACTTGCTTGCCCAATAATCTCAATATTAAAATCGAGTCCTAACAATGCTGCTACTGCGTCGCGCACAAGCGCTTGATCTTCCACTAAATACACTCTGATCATTGTAAATCCTTAGCTAAAATTGGTAGCATTACATTTAAAGTAAAAATATCGCCACAGGTAAATGTTGCACTGCCATTGAGTTGCTCTGCTCGCTCTTTAATACCATTTAGGCCATTGCCCGAATTTAATGTAGAGCACGGTGCACGATCAATAACGGTAATGAGTAGCTGCTGCGCTGTTTGTTCTATATTTATTTCGCAATTTTTTGTGCTGCTATGGCGTAGCAAGTTGGTAACGGCTTCTTTAATTATAAGGCCGGCGATGCCCTCGACTTTAGCGGGTAGAGTATTTAAAACCACATTAAATGAAACGTTAAAGTCTTGTTCTATTAATCTTTGTTTTAACTGTGCTACTTGGCTAACAAGGTTAAGCTGTTTTAAATCACTAACGGCGCTTCTTACATCACTAAGTAACTGCCTTGCAAGATCGGCCACTTGTGCAATTTCGCTATTTGCTTGAGCGTAACGCTCACCTTGGTTTAATTTATTGGCAAGCTCAGCTTTTAAAGCAATAGATGACAATGAGTGGCCTAAAATATCATGCAAGTCGCGGGCTATCCGTTCACGCTCAGCAATTGCTGCTAATTGCTCTAATTGGTTAGCGCTTTCTTGTTCGCGCTTTTTGTATAAGCTTTCTCTCTTTGCTGCAATACCGTAACTAAATAAGGCTGCACATAAAATCAAAGCAACGGCTAAAAAGTATTGAACCTTCCCTATATCACCAATATATGCGCTTAATAAAACCGTAGATATAATCGCGAGTGCAGCATAAATTCTTTGATGGTAGCTGTATGCATAGCCTGCTACGTACGCTGCAAAGCCAAATAAAGTAGGAGTACCTGTGGTGTAAAAAGTGGCGCAAAAACAAATTAATAGCATGGCTACAAACAACTTGGTCACCCCTGCACTTTTGCAGTTTATTGCTTTTACATATAAAAGAATAAAAGCAACATAAAAGGCTAAAGACATCGTTATTTGGTTAGCAGTAAAGCTCGCAAAATTAATTATTAATGGGAGTAAATAAAAGCCTGTAAAAATTAAATGCCCATATTTCCAAAAACCTTTATCACTTTGTTGAGAAAAGGAGTTAAGCGAGCTCATACTAATACCTCAGGCATATTATTTTTACTTATAGGACTATTTTTATTAATAAATATAAATAACATAAAAATGCATGCCAGCATAAAGCAATCTGCGTACGTAATCGTAAAACTTAACGCCTCTAGCACTTCATTAATAGTTAAGCTGATTAAAATTAAAGAATTCATAATTATCCCCTGTTGAGTAAGGTAACTATGCCAGCGTATAAAAATAATAAGAGTGTGAAGTGTCATCAACTTTTATGACATTTGTCATGCGATAAAAAAATTCATCTTAAGAATTTTTAAGCAATGTTAATATGTTCAAAAAGTACAACAAGGAAATTAAATGCAATCTCAGCAGCAAAGTTTAATTTATTTGCACATAGCGGTATTACTTTTTGGCGGAACCGCTCTATTTGCCAAGCTTATTGGTTTAAATGCTTTAGATATTACCGTTTACAGAACTGCAATTGCAGGAATGGCTATTTTAGCCATGCTGTATTTTCAAAAAAAACAAATTAAACTCAACAAACCTAAAGACTACCTTATTGCGTTATTTTTAGGTGTTGCGGTGGGTATTCACTGGGTTACCTATTTTGCTGGTATGCAAATGGCCGGTATAACAATTGGGATGTTGGCGTTTTTTAGCTACCCCGTAATGACGGTGTTTTTAGAGCCCTTATTTAATAAAAGCAGGCCAAAAGCAAAAGATATAATAAGTGCGGCCGTGGTTGTTTTAGGTATTTACTTATTAGTCCCAAGTGCGAATTTAGGCGACGATGTGACCTTAGGTGTAATAACAGGTGTTATATCGGCATTGTTTTTTTCAATCAGAAACATTACCCATAAGCGCTACTTTAGCCAATATGGTGGCCCGCAAACTATGTTTTATCAAACCTTAGTGGCAAGCATTATGCTGTGCGCATTTATAGAAGTGCCGGTATATGAGGTTAGTAATCACGACCTAATTTTAATTGCCATAGCGGGTGTTATTTTTACAGCTACACCTCATTCATTATTTGCAGCAAGTTTAAAGCATTTATCAGCGGCAACTGCGGGGTTAATTTCTTGCTTACAACCACTTTATGGCACCATACTGGCTATAGTAATTATTCATGAACGTCCTACTGTTATGACGTTAGTTGGTGGAGCACTCATAGTTAGTGCCGCTTGTTTTGAAACGTGGTCAATCACTAAAAAGGCTCGACAATGAAAGTATTTGCACACCGTGGTGCCAGTGGGGATTTTCCTGAAAACACCGAAAGCGCTATTTTAGAAGCGTTAAAAGTAGGTGTTGATGGTATTGAAGTAGATATTCAAAGTTCCTTAGATGATTACATGGTAATACACGACTCATGGCTCGATAGAACCACCAGCGGTAAAGGTAGGGTGAGTAACTTTACGGCACATGAACTCTCTAAACTTGATGCTGGAAATGGTGAAAAAATTCCCACTCTTCAGCAGCTGTTTGATTGGAATAACAATAAATCTTTATTAAATATTGAGCTTAAACATACGTTTGAACTAGAAAGATTTGTGGCTCAACTTGAAGAAAACATTGAAGCTAACAAAATATCGAAAGCGAATATTTTAGTATCATCGTTTGATCATCATCAACTACAGTGGCTTAAAAGCAAGCTACCATGGCTTAAAATAGGCGCCCTTACTTCTTCTATTCCAATTAACTATGCAAAGTTTGCAAGTGATTTAAACGCTTATAGCGTACATGCAGATAAAACCTTTATAAATAAGGCTTTTGCTGATGATGCAAAAAAAAGAGGCTTAAAGATTTATGCTTATACGGTCGATAGAGAACAAGATATAGCGCTAATGCTTGAGTATGGCATAGACGGAATTTTTACAAATTACCCAGCGCGAACCAAAGCTTACTTGTTATCGTTACAAAGAAGCTAACTTACACCTCCCTAACTAAAATAAGAATCGTAGGGCTTAAGCATAATGAGTAGTTTTATGAAAATTTATAACTATATAGAGCAAACATTCTTTTTTACGTTAACGCGTAAAATAGTCGGTAATTTGAGTTTTGTATTATTGTTCCAAGCAATTACGTTATTTTGGCTGCATCAGAGCTTAAGCGAACAACAGCAAAGTACAGGGCTATTTTGGCTACTTACGCTTGTTATTATATCTGGTTTTATTTTTACTCTTTTTTATATGCGTTTTTTAATTGTTCGCCCTGTTACTGCTATGCGCGATACTTTGATAAAAATAAACCAACAAGATGCAAATTTAGCAGCAAAACTTCCCCACTTTTCGTATGACGAATTTAAAGATTTAAGTTCACAATATAATATATTTACTGCCCATTTAAGTGAGTTACTCAGCACAACATATAACAGTGCTCAAGCTAGTGCACACAGTAATATACAAGTCACTGAATCGATGAAAAATACTGAGCAATCAAGTGAGCAACAAATACAGTTAAGCCACAGTATTATTAATGCCAGTATGCAAATAACCCAAAGCTTACAAAACATAGTAAATAATACAGATAGCGTGCATAACGTTAATAATGAACACCTTAACTTTGTAAAACTATCTGCATCAGAGCTCGCTGCTTTAGTAAAGCAGGTTAAACTTATTACTAATATGCTAGGTAGCTTTTCAAATACAATTGCGGGACTGAAAGAGAACAGTGAAAACATTCGTAGTATTTTAAAAATGGTTGAAGAGTTTTCTGATCAAACTAATTTGTTAGCCCTTAACGCCGCAATAGAAGCAGCTAGAGCGGGTGAAGCTGGCAGAGGATTTGCCGTAGTTGCAGACGAAGTACGCACACTTTCAATAAAGGTAAGTGGCGCAACTAGGCAAATAAGCGACTTTATAAATCAGATGAATGATTTGGTAAACGAGACAAATAAAGAGTCAGAGCAATTAATGATTCACTCCAATAATGCACAAAGCTCAATTAGTGCAACCTCCGAGGGTTTTACAAAAATGCTTAGTGAGTTTGAGCACAACCAACAACAACTACAACAAATAGCCAGTGCTGTACATATGCTTGAGGGCACTCAAACTAATACTCACCAATCGGTAGAGCAAATAGTAGCTTTAGGTGAGCAAGCTAAACAGCAAATAGATACGGCATTAGCCGATAGCGAGCAATCTCAACAGTTAAGCTTACAGACCCAACAACAGTTAAAGCGCTTCGTGCGCTAAGAAGCGTTTTCGAGCTCAGAGAAATATGGTAAATTACGCAGCTATTAATTTAAGTGTGTGAAGTGTGTGAGCAACCCTACCCCAGACTATGAAAAATTAGCCCTACAAATAAAAACCTGGGGGCAAGAGCTTGGTTTTAGCGAAGTAGGTATTACTGATATTGACCTATCTAAGCACGAAGCCCAATTGCAACGCTGGCTTGATGCTGGCTACCACGGCTCGATGGATTATATGGCTGCTCACGGCATGAAACGCGCTCGCCCTGCTGAATTAGTACCAGGTACACAGCGTGTTATATCCGTAAAAATGAATTATCTCCCTCCCGATGCTGGCTTTGCAAAAACCTTAAAAAATAAAGAAAAAGCATACATAAGTCGTTATGCACTGGGTCGTGATTACCATAAATTAATGCGTAATCGTTTAAAAAAACTTGGCCAACAAATAGAGCAAGAAATTGGCGAATATGGCTTTAGGCCATTTGTAGATTCAGCCCCGGTACTTGAGCGTCAACTTGCCGAAAAAGCCGGTTTAGGGTGGCGTGGTAAGCATTCTTTATTAATTAACCAAGAAGCAGGATCGTGGTTTTTTTTAGGCGAGCTATTTATTGATTTACCTCTACCAATAGATGCAGAGAACACGTTTGAAGGCTGCGGAAAATGTGTTGCTTGTATCACTCTTTGCCCAACAGGTGCAATTGTAGAGCCTTACGTTGTTGATGCACGTAAATGCATATCGTACTTAACGATAGAACACCAAGGCCCCATACCCGAACAATACCGAACTTTATTAGGCAACCGTATATATGGTTGTGATGATTGCCAGTTGGTATGCCCTTGGAATCGTTATGGACAAATAACGGATGAAAATGACTTTCATCCCCGTACTCAATTAAAAAATAAAGATTTACTTGAGCTATTTGCTTGGGATGAGCCTACATTTTTAAAAAATACCGAAGGCAGCCCTATTCGCCGCATAGGTCACGAACGTTGGTTACGTAATATAGCGGTCGGTTTAGGTAATGCAGAGTTTAGCCCGGCTATTATTCATGCCTTACAAGATAAAAGCCAAATATGCAGCGAGCTTGTTTTAGAACATATTGAATGGGCGCTTGCTCAACAAAACGATAAACAACGATTACAAATTCGTAAAACGGCTAGGTTAATCAGAATCGTAGAAAAAGGCTTACCCAGAGATGCATAATGCAGTTGGAGTAAGCCTTAAAGTAACATTATTTGATTAAGTATATTTAGCTCTTTAAAAGCAATGACAGGTCTTGCTCAATTTCAGCAAAAGCTGCTTTTACCTTTTTAACAGACTCCTCTCTGGCCACTGAGTTTTGGATAGTTTCATCTACTTTTTTATAAATAAACACCTCCTGATCTTCATCTAATCCCATTGATGGGATACGTTCTTCGAGCTCTTCTTGTAACTGTTTAAACACTTTTTCGTTGTTTTGACGGTTGTCATTCAATAAGCTAATTAAGCCATGAAACTTACTGTGAACTGTACTTGCTACGGCATTAAGTTTTGCTTGTTGTGATTCAAGCATTTTCTTAGTCATGATGGCGCGTAGCTGCTGCTCGGTAACACTGACAATAAAACATACGTGGTCGCGTATACGCCCGTGCTTATCTGGATCGTGATCAGGCATATTTAAAATAAGTAAGCTAATCAATTCATAGTTAACTAAAATTCGATGCGAAAATTCATGTAAACGCCCTTTGTTTTTAAGCATTTCAAATAGCTCCACCACAATAGGTGAACACACGCCACTTAATGCAAAGTGACTAATTTCATCGTTCTCTCTAAACTCAACATTACTTTGCAAATCAAAAGATTGTAGGCAATCTATAAGCGCTTTACCTAGCTCTTGAGGGTCGTTAATAAAGCCTATGTTTTCAACGTAGTTAACTATCTGCCCCATTTCACTGCTGTTAGCCATGGCATTAAATGCAGTTGATGTAGCATCTTCAACTTGCTTTTCAAGGCTTTGTTTTTCAACAAGTACTTGGTTTAAATTTTTAAGCTTTGACTTAAGTTCATCATGGCCAAAGGGTTTTACAATATAGTCTTCTGCACCAACCGAGTAGCCTTCCATGCGCTCTTCAACTGTGCCACGAGCAGACACAAACATAACAATAATGTGTGCTGTATTTGGGTTTGCTTTAAGTGCCTTACATACTTCATAGCCGTTCATTTGCGGCATACTTACGTCGAGCAATATAACCTGAGGCATATAGCCCTCAACCATGTTTAAACACTCAGGACCACTCGTTGCTACTTGTAATTCAAAATCAAGATCCTCTAAAATTTCCTCAATAATTTCAAGGTTAAAGGGTTCGTCATCAACGGCAAGTATTTTAGTTAAGGCCATAATTTATCATCCATTCAAATTCTCAAAAAGTTACTTGGCTTGCCAAAAAACAATTAATTACTGTGTTGTATTAATTGATCTTCAGCCAAATGATCATCTAGATTTATTTCTAATGGCACCTGTATAGATATAGTTGCACCACCATTTTCGTTGTTACGTGCAGTGATCTCACCTTGATGTAAAGACACAAACTCTCTACACAATGCAAGGCCCAATCCGGTACCACCGGCACCGCTATTTGTTTTGCTGCTTTGTACAAACTTAGTAAAAATATGTTCCAGCTCATCTTCTGGTATACCGACCCCACTATCGGTAACCTCTATGGTAGCAAATCGACTATCTGACTCTAAATTTATCTGTATTTTACTTTTTGGTTCACTAAATTTGAGTGCATTACCTAATACGTTTCGAAGTAATTGGTTTATTTGCTCTTCATCACACTGCGAAATTACAGGTAGCGGCTGCGCGGTGAATACAACCTCAATTTCTTTTTCCATTGCCGTACCAGATACATCATCAATACTTGTTTTTATAATGTTCGCTAAATTATATGGACGAGGATTAAATGGAAACTTACCCACATCTAGCTTAGATAGGTCGAGTAAATTATTTAGTAACGACAGTAAACGCTCACCACTACTCTCTATTCGCGATAGGTATTTAATTAGTTTCTCTTTTGCAAAATCTCCAGTTTCTAATTTGCTTAAACCAAAACGTGAAAAACTTAAAATCGAATGCATTGGTGTGCGAAGTTCATGCGACATATTTGCTAAAAATTCTGATTTACTTAAATTTGCAGCTTCAGCAATATTTTTTGCATGTTCAAGCTGTGAAGTACGCGCTCTTACTTGCTCTTCAAGGATATCTTTTGCTTCAAGTAGTAAATCTTCTTTTTGCTTAAGGTGGGTTACATTTTTAAATATTACGGCAAGTGCTATTTCACCATGGTGATCTATCTCATTAAAAGATCCCACTAACGGTATATAGCCCCCTGCAGTTTTAGATAAACGTAAGTCGCAGCTAAATTGGCGATTACTATTTAATGTCGAAATTTTATTTTTAATACCTAACGTTGAATCATCATCTAAAAAGCTAAATACTGATTTACCTTCTAGTTCGTTAAACGGTAAGTTAAATAGTTTTAAACAAGCATCATTAGCTTCTATCACTCTACCGCATTTCTCAAACAACATAATTGCATCGGGCGTATGCTTATAAATAACCTGAAGTAGGCTGTCTTTTTCAATCAGGGCATCAACTGTATCTTGTAGCCTTTCGACAAGTTCTGCGTTATGGCGTTTTAATAGCTCTGTTTGCCACAGTTTATGTATTGATTGTAATAATGAGCTGTCGTTCAATGGCTTAATAAGTACGTCTTCTACACCTTGACGAATAGCTTCAATCATTGAAACTTGATCGGGACGTGAGGTAAATAATAAGCAACGGCAATGTGGTTGCATTATTTTTAAGTTTGAAAAAATTTCTAAACCGGTTCCGTCATCTAAAACAAAATCACTTATTAGTATATCGATTTGCTTTTCTTTCGTAATTTCTAAAGCTTCTGCAGAGGTGGTTGCTGTATGGGTCTCGATATGAGCACCGATCAAGCTGCTTTTCATTTTTTCGAGGCGCTCAGGAACATGATCGACGAGTAAAATAGCGGGTAATTGCAAAATATGATTAGAGCCTAATTCTAGTAGGCTCTCTAAAAGAGAAGTAATTTCTTTATTAGAAAAAAATGGATATATCACGGTTGCGTCAGGCGCAACATGATTTAGCTCACTAAACGCAGTTAGTTGCTCACCACTTTGTGCTTTTGGAGCAAGCAGCATAAAACGCTCTTGCGCTACTTGGCTAACAAGCGGTTTTATAGAATCAACAGGCACACCATGGGCAACAACAACTAAGTCGTAGTCGCCTATATTGGTATACATGTCTAGCATGCTGAAATGAATTAATTCGACTTCACATCCTATTAATTCTAAAAGCACTTTCACACGCATTGCGATGACACTGCTACTATCAACAATTAATATTTTTCGAATCATCAAGCTACACTTCAAATTAATAAACTTAATATGTTAATAGCGTAGACTATTTTTATTTAATTGGCATAAACCCTTCGTCTTATTTTGTAAAAAAATATTACAACATTATGAAAAATAATTTATTCCAGATGTTTTCCAAAAATAGTAAGGCTATACGCCTTATCATCCATTATGGCAACGCTTGGCAACTCACCCCATATTGCAAAATCAAAATGCTTAAACAATTTAACACTCGGTAAGTTATGACTAAAAATAAAGCCGAGTAATACTTTAATATTTAATTGCTTAGCTTGTGTTTGAGCAAATATCATTAGCTTTTTACCAAGCCCTTTACCTTGCGCTTTACTGGTAATGTAAATGCTCATTTCTACTGTGCCGTCGTAAGCTGGGCGCCCATAAAACGATTTATAACTTACCCAAGCAAGTACTTGGTTATTTTCGCAGTAAACGTAAATAGGCCTTTTATCGTTGTGGCTATTAAACCAGTCACGCTTTTCGTCAACGCTCACTTCTTGCGTATCTGCAGTTACCATTCGCCCTGCAATAGTTTCGTTGTAAATGGCTACAATTTCATTAAGATCATTAATAGTTGCTAAACGGATTGTCATAGGTCATTAGAGGGTTGATCAATTTGTTCCATATTAGCGTATGATTATCCAATCAAACAATCGTAAAGTTTAGGTAATGTAATGCTTAAAATAATTATAATAGGTTTAACGGCTTTACTTATTAATGCTCCCCTTCAAGCTCAAACACCATCAATCATAAATAAAACCTCTACACAGGACTGCCAAGATTTTACCAATGTAGATATACGAAAGCTTCGCTCAAAAGAATCTATTAACTTGTGCCAATTTAAAAATAAACCTTTGTTAATAGTAAACACGGCAAGTAATTGTGGTTTTACATATCAATTTAAAGGCCTTGAAGCGCTATATCAACAATACAAAGAGCAAGGTTTAGTCGTATTAGGGTTCCCCTCTGATGACTTTTTTCAAGAAGAAGACAATGAAAAAGAAACAGCGAAAGTATGCTTTGTAAATTATGGTGTAACTTTTCCCATGTTTGCCACCAGCAAAGTTCGTGGTAGCGAAGCAAATCCAATTTTTAAATATTTGAATGAGCAAACTAGCTCTCCAAATTGGAACTTTTATAAATACTTAGTGTCTGCTGATCGTAAAACAGTTTTACGGTTTAACAGCAAAGTGGCACCTAATTCAGAGCAAATGATTACTGCAATTGAAACTGCGTTTTCTGATAAATAAGTTTATACTGGTACAATTAGTTGAAACTAACTAGAATGATATTTCAATTCGGTTAAAAAAACACCACACTATACTCGGGAGATTTTATGACAGTAGCAAGCGCACGACATATACTTGTAGACAGTGAAGCACAATGCTTAGACTTAAAAACAAAAATTGAGCAAGGCGAAGACTTTGCTGAACTAGCAAAAGCACATTCTAATTGTCCTTCAGGTCAGGATGGCGGTGCTCTTGGTGAGTTTGGCCCTGGTATGATGGTTCCAGAGTTTGATAAAGTTGTGTTTTCTGCACCAATTAATCAAGTACAAGGCCCTGTGCAAACTCAATTTGGTTATCATTTACTTGAAGTTACTAGCCGTTCAGAATAAATTTAACTGTACTGTAAGTAACATTTGATAAAAGCCGCTTATGCGGCTTTTTTATGGAGTAATTATGCAATTAATTGGTTCTGTACCTTCACCTTACGTGCGCCGCATTAGAATTTGGGCACAACAAAACAGCTGCAAACTAGAGCTTGTAAGTCTCGATATATTTTCTGAGCAAGATCGCCCTACTATGGCCAGTAAAAATCCAGCTCGAAAAATCCCAATACTGGTAGATGGCGACTTAACTCTTAGTGACTCTAATTCTATATTGCGTTATTTACTTGAAAAAACAGGTCAGCCAAAACTAACGTGGCCTCAAGAGCACTTACTTACGACTATAAATGCTTGTAACGATTCGTTAGTAGAAATGGTGTTATGTAAACGTTCTGGATTTGACACCAAAAGCGATAAATTATTTTTTAATCTGCAAAACGAACGTATTGAACAAACATTAAGCTTTTTAAATACCCATTTAAGCGATGAAGAATTTAAAAGCTGTGAATACCTCAACATCAGTTTATACTGCCTGCTTGATTGGATTTGCTTTCGCGAATTAGCTGACTTTAGTCAGCATTCAGCGCTTGTTGCTTTTCATAAGCAATATGACGAGCGCCAAGCAGCAATAGACACCAATCCTCGTCACTAATTTAAAAGGGTAAACACATGAGCGATATCGAAATTGAATCACAACTAGTTAACTTCGTAGAAAAAGTACGTGTTAGCGAAGTAATTTGGGCACTTGGTGCAGAAGATAATGGCTTTGTAGTGTGCGATTCTAACCAATTTGACGAAACTGACGTACTACTGCTTTGGGAAAGTGAAGCAGCAGCTAAAGCACAGTGTAAAGAAGAGTGGAAAGATTACAGCCCAGTAGAAATCAACCTTGATGAATTTTTAGATGCATGGGTTGAAGACTTAAATGAAGATAACGCACTTGTTGGTATCAATTGGAATGACGACCAAGTATGTGCAGAAATTGAACCTACAGGTTTAGCTCGCGCATTGAGTGAATAATACTTTATACGCTTTACTCTAAAAGCGGATAAAACCCGACTAGCATCTACTGCTAGTTGGGTATAAAATAAAACACATCATTATTTTCAAGGTATTACGTTGAAAACCCATCTTGGTCGCCGGCCCTTTTCAGCCATGGAACTGCACACTCTTTATAATGGATATATATACGGTGATTTTAAAGTTGCACGAGAGCAACCAAAACACTGGCATTTTTGGCTCCCTTTAATTGCATATTATAGTGGTGCTTATAGCGATGAGATTGGTTATTTAACGCTTGACGATCTGTCCCTTGAAAAAAACGTCTTATGCTTTAATTTTCATACCCACGGTAAAATAAAACCTCGCTTAGTTCCTGTACATCAAGCACTTATAAATGCTGGATTTAATGAATATATAACGTTCATCAAATCGCAAAACCAACACCGATTAATGTTCGACTTACCGGCTAAAACTGGCAGGTACAGTGAAAAAGTCCGCATTTGGTTTTCAGGCGAAGGTGAGCGAGCCGGTTATCTGCAAAAATGTGATATACCAAACGTAGATCAACTCGGTATGAAAACAGCAATAAGCAGTCTTCGTCTTAACTTTGAGCAACAAGTGCGTATATACGCCCTACAAGCTAACTCTAAAGACGCCTTTAATTACTTGATGGGTTTTAACGAGTATCCACACGATGTGTTTAGCGATACCCACTTATTAAATACCGTTGTCCAACAAATACGTATTATTAACTCACACCTGCATTGGCAGCGTTTTATAACGCGCGAAAGCCACTGACAAACTTTGTTACTATTTCCCCTTAAAGTCACCGTTATAATCAATTACTCTATTTAAAAAAACTGTTAGGATATCTAACCCCCTAATTATATGAGCATAAAAAAGCCTATTTAGGGTAGTTTCTAACAACAACAATCTAGGGATCACTATGTTTCTTAAAAGCCTCTTAACAGTGAGCGTTGCTTTGGCAATGGGTGCTGCAAACGCTAACGAATTCGTTATTGAAAAACTCGCAAAACCAAGTTCACAACAGGTGTCGTTAACACTCGACCCGAGCCAAGATACATTCACAGGGATGACTGAGATTGCCCTAGAAGTACTAAAACCAACAAAATACATTGAGTTAAATGGCGTAGCTTACGCTGTTAAAATGGCGCAACTGCTTGGTGATGAAAACTGTGATTTAAACAATGAAATGCTTAAAACAGGTAAAGTAAAATTTAGCTGTGATGAGCAAATTCAACCAGGTAAATACACACTTAAAGTTGATTTTTCAGCGCCATATAACCGTCAAAGTGTTGGTTTATACAAAACATTAGACCAAGGCACTCCTTACTTATTTACTCAATTTGAAATGAGTGATGCACGCCGTGCATTTCCTGTTTTTGACGAGCCAAGTTACAAAATTCCATTTCAGCTAACGATTACTGCGCCTACATCACAAAAAGTATATTCAAATACGCCAGAGTTAAAAACAACAGTTAATGGCGATATGACCACACACTTTTTTGATAAAACACCGCCAATCCCTTCATACCTAGTAGCGATGGCTGTTGGCCCGTTTGAAGAATTAGAAATTAAAGGCATGCCAATTCCTGGTCGTGTAATTACCCCTCAAGGTAAAATTCACTTAGCCCAATACGCAAAAGAAAATATGCCAAAAGTACTGGGCGCACTTGAAGCGTATTTTGGTATCCCTTACGTTTACAAAAAATTAGACTCAGTAGCGGTACCAGAGTTTCCATTTGGCGCAATGGAAAACTCAGGCTTAGTGACCTACAGAGAAGATATTTTATTGGTTGATTTAGCTGCCGCAACACGCAGTAAAAAACAACGTAATGTATCAATTATTGCTCACGAACTTGCTCACCAATGGTACGGTAACTTAGTAACCATGAAATGGTGGAACGACTTATGGTTAAACGAAGCGTTTGCTAGCTGGATGGCTGCAAAAATTACTAAGCAGCTTAACCCTGAGTTTGAATCGCACTTAGACCTGCCACAAAACAACGTAATGGCACTTGATGCACGCCTAAGCACCAAGCCTATTCGTAAGCCAATTAAAACCGAAGCTGACATTATGGATGGTTTAGGTCTTGCTTACAGTAAAGGCAGCTCAGTACTTGCTATGGTTGAAAACTGGATTGGCGAAGATGCATTTCAAAAAGGTATTCAAAGCTACTTAAAAGAGTTTTCATATAAAAACGCAGAAGCGGCCGACTTATGGGAAGCACTTGGTAAAGCATCAAATAAAGACGTAGCGAGTGTTTTAAAATCGTTTATTGAACAGTCTTCTTTCCCACTAGTTAAAGTAACTCAACAAGGCAGCAAAGTAACTATTTCACAAAGCCGCTTTGTAAATGCAGGCGTTGATGCGCCAGAGCAGTTATGGAATGTACCGGTTGCAATTAAATATGGTGCTGGCGATAAAGTAAAAACAGCAAATGTATTACTTAATAAACAAAGCCAAACGCTAGACTTAGACTTTGAGCCAGAATGGATTTATCCAGATCAGGGTGCACTAGGCTACTACCGCTGGGTAATGGATGACGCACAATTTAGCGCACTTGTTAAAAAGGCGCCAAGCGTACTGAGTGACCGTGAACGCTTAGCGTTGTTATCGGCTACTGATGCACTACTTGACGCTGGTGTTATATCTGCTGCTAAGTTAATGCAAACACTTGAAGTGTTCGTAAGCGATAGCCACCCTCGCGTAGCAAATACCGCGCTAGGTTACTTAGTATCGCAACAACGTACTTTTAAAGACGATAGCAATAAAGACCTATGGCCTGAATTTATTCGTAATGCAGTAACGCCTGCAGCTAAGAAATATGGTTTAGAAGCTAAGGCGGGAGAAGACGGAGCTATTGCACAACTTCGTGCGGCCGTTGTATCACGCTTAGGTTTTGATGGTGAAGATCAAAACGTAATCAGTAAAGCGAAAGAACAAACACAAGTTTATTTAAATGATCCACAAAAAGTAGATCCTTACTTAGCGGGTACGTACTTAACTCTTGCTGCTTTTCATGGTGACAAAGCGCTGCTTGATCAATTCATGACAACGTTTAAAACAACGAAAGATCCACAAGTACGCACTAACATGCTTGCTGCAATGGGCTTTTTTGGCAAACCTGAATTACAAAAAGCGGTATTAGCTTATAGCTTAACGGATGAAGTAACTGCATCTGACATGCGTACTATTTTGTCAGGTCAAAGTTATACAGATGAGCGCCAAGCGTTATTTATTGACTGGGTTTACAGTAACTACGATAAAGTAACAGCAAGCTTACCGCCTTTCTTTATTCCTAACTTGCCGTACTTTACAACGGCGAGTTGTAATGCAGAAAGCTTAGCTAAAACAAAGACCTTTTTTAACGAAAAAGTAGCCGATGTAGCCGGTTACGCTCGTACATTAAGTAAGCTTGAAGAAAGCACAAACGATTGTATCGCGCTTAAAACACGTGAACTAGAATCGGTTAATAGCTTCTTAAAAAGTAAGTAACCCTTAAGTTTATTAAGCTATAAAAACACAAAAGCCGCTGAATATAAATTCGGCGGCTTTTTACGTTTATGTTTACGTTTATGTTTACGTTTATATTTTTGCTTTATTAATTACCAATAATCATTGTAAGTTTAGCTATAAAATCTTTGGCTGCTTGCTCAGAATTTATTTTAAACGCAACACCGTAGTGAATAGGCTGAGCACTTTTAAAAATACGTGTAGGAAAGCGTGTCATCTCGCTGCTATGAAAGTAGCCTTGCGCACGAGTTACGCCATCAATATCACTAAAGTCATCGCTAAACACCTCAAATGCTGGGCGAATTACTATTTTCCCCTTGCCGCTTTCGCTGTGGGTATAAAATGCTTCTTTAGAGTTTACTAACATGTACTCTGCAATATTTTTAATCTTAAAATTACTTCTACACTGTAATTTAATGAGCTGTTCTGTCAGCTCGTCTGCACTATAAGCCACGTGTAATCCCTATTAGTTAATTTGCGTATTAGATTAACGCATACACACAATAAAATCTGAATTTATTTGTCTGCTTTACTGCGTTATATCACATACAAAAGCGAGTTTTTCATTGTTGTAACTCATTCTTGTTATATTTGTTTCGCAGTAGGTGCTTAAATTAAGCCATTGCGATACTTCATTACTTCCATCAAGTTTACGCTGATAAACGCGGTTTTTAATAGCATAAGCGATAGTTGCATCATCTTTCAAAATAAAATCTTGAACTTGAGCAGGTAACCTTAGTAGGTCTTCAACTTGTTTATCCTGTGGATTAAAACTCGCTAAAATATGTTGCTCGTTTTTAGTGTAACTAAATAAAAATGCAGCTGTAGAGTTGTTATAAATAAGCGTTCGGCCAATATTACTGGCAGCTATTTTCCCCTTAGCTTGTGCAACAGAAGTATATTGAAGAGTGTGAGGCTTTCCTAAAATAAACATTACTAAATCATTTTGAACACCCCATGCATGGTACCCAACAGGTTCAATCCAATCAAAAATACGACTTGGCGCATCTTCGCTTTTGAGTGGGTATTGCCACAGTTTTTGCTTACCATCTGCCTCTACAACAATCGCTGATACTGCATCACCACTTGGCATAACCGTTGGTGAATATTCGCTTACGGGAGAGTTACTGATATTAATAACTTTTTTTGATGTTAAATCGTAATAAGCAATATCGGTTTGGCTTTGCTCACCTGCAATCACCTCATGAGTAAAGTATAAACCTGTACTTGTTAAGTGCGGTTGGTTGTTATAACTGTTTTTATCACTCACTATATTAACTTGTACCCCATAAGGCGTATTTAAATCAGCAAGTAATACTTGGCTTTTTGGCATGCTAGCCTGCGCCATAATTGGGCTAAGCGCTGCTATAGAAAATATCCCAAGTAATGGTTTAATAAGTTTCATGCTTTCTCTCGTTTTAATTTTAAGCACCTCATGATAACGTTATTTGCTGATGACGTCACTTGAGCTAAGTCAGTCAACTCTTAAGATACCCAAACGGCTTAAAATAATGTTAAGTTTAGTCTGGTTATAAAACCTGGTCCTAAAAAAGAGAATTAACATGTCAGCTAAAAATCCTATTATTGCGATTACGGGTTCGTCTGGTGCGGGTACAACCACCACAACCAATGCAATTAAACATATTTTCCGTAGCCTTAATATTGAAGCGGCTTTTATCGAAGGAGATAGCTTTCATCGTTACACTCGCCCTGAAATGGATAAAAAAGTACGTGAAGCACAACAAGAAAATAAACATATTAGTTACTTTGGCCGAGAAGCAAATGACTTTGGTGCTTTAGAAGCGTTGTTTGAAAACTATAGTGAAACAGGCCAAGGTAAGTTACGCCGATACTTACACACCTTTGATGAAGCCGTCCCATATAATCAATTACCGGGTACATTTACTCCTTGGCAAGACCTTGATAGTAATACTGATATATTGTTTTATGAAGGGTTACACGGCGGCGTAGTTGATCAAGATGTAGACGTTGCAAAGCATGTCGATTTATTAATAGGCATGGTTCCAATTATTAACCTTGAGTGGATTCAAAAATTAATACGCGACACATCCGAACGAGGCCATTCTCGCGAAGCGGTTATGGGCTCTATTGTGCGCAGTATGGATGACTATATAAATCATATTACCCCGCAGTTTTCTCGTACCCATATTAATTTTCAGCGGGTGCCTACTGTTGATACCTCAAATCCATTTAGCGCCAAAGATATTCCATCACTCGATGAAAGCTTTGTAGTTATTCGCTTTAGGGGTATTGATGATGTTGATTTTCCTTATTATTTACGGATGATCGAAGGCAGTTTTATGTCTCGTATAAATACACTTGTAGTACCAGGCGGTAAAATGGGCTTGGCTATGGAGCTTGTACTTACCCCATTAATTAAAGATATTATTTTGAAAAAGCGTGCACTGGAAAACCTAGCACCACTCGATTTACCTATTTGATTACCGACTCTTTTTTGTTAAAGCTAACTCACGTACACTGCTGATTTTGCTCAAGGTGAGATCAGCATGTCACAACAATTAAAAATTATTGTCGGTTCTAAAAATCCTGTAAAAATAAATGCCGCTAAACATATTTTTACTATGTATTTTCCAGAATGTATCATTGACTGTGAAGGTGTGAATGCTCCCTCAGACGTGCCCGATCAGCCTATTGGCGAAGACGAAACACGTATTGGCGCGCAAAACCGTGTTAATTATTGCAAAGAGCACCACCAAGCTCACTATTACGTTGCAATGGAAGGTGGTGCAGAGCAATTTAACTATGGTGCAGCAACCTTTGCTTACGTAGTTATTGATAATGCCTTAAATCAAGTTGTAGGGCGTAGCAGCAACCTTCCTCTACCCCAAGTACTTTATAATGCATTACTTAAAGGTGAAGAACTTGGCGATGTAATGGACAAAGCATTTAATACCACCAACGTTAAACAAAAAGGTGGCGCTATTGGTCTACTTACCAACAATCATGCCACGCGCGAAAGTACCTATACACAAGCACTCACTTTAGCTATGGCGCCTTTTTTACACCCTGAGCTATACGGCCAAACAAATTAATTTAGGAAGTTTAATGAAGTACAACTATGTATTGTTTGATGCAGACGAAACCTTATTTAGGTTTGATATTTTAGCGGGCATGACTCGCATGTTTAAAGCTTACAACGTAGATTTTAGCCAAGACGATTATATTCATTATCAAAAAACCAATAAGCAGCTGTGGGTTGATTATCAAAATGGCACTATTAGCGCAGATTACTTACAAGTAACACGCTTTAATGAGTGGGCTTCAAAACTTAATGTGCCAGCAAAAGAGCTAAACGATGCTTTTTTAGATTCTATGGCGCAAATTTGCGAGCCATTACCTGGTGCTATTGAGCTTTTAAATAAACTTAAGCCAAATGCTAGATTAGGTATTATTACTAACGGATTTGCCCGCTTACAAACCGTACGCCTTGAGCATACTGGCTTAAAAGATATGTTTGAATGGTTAGTTATATCTGAACTTGTAGGTATAGCAAAACCGAATAAAGCGATTTTCGAGCACACATTTGAGCTAATGGGTAACCCAGATAAAAGCGAGATACTTATGGTGGGTGATACTGCTGCAAGTGACATACTTGGCGGCAACAATGTTGGTATTGATACTTGCTGGTTACAGCACCCTGGTGAGCAATTAGCCGACGGAATAAAGCCAACCTATACCGTAGCTAGTTTAAATCAGTTACAAGCTCTTTTGGAGCTATAATAAAGTATAGAGCTATTAAATTTCACACAAAAAAATGACGCTAATTAGCGTCATTTTTTATAACTGTTTTTCGAGCTGCTCTTTTACTGCTTTTAGGCTGGAGCTAACTCAAGACCGGGTGCAGGCATCGTCACAGGCGTTTCAAATGTTGCCCACTCCCATGCTGACTCTGTAGCCATAATTTTACGAAGTAATTTATTATTTAAATCATGACCCGATTTAAATGCAGTTACTTTACCTAAAAGGTTATGGCCTGTCATAAACATGTCACCAACACAGTCTAATATCTTGTGCTTAACAAACTCGTCGCTATAACGTAAACCGTTAGGATTTAAAACTTTGAACTCATCAAGTACCACAGCACTATCCATGCTACCACCTAGCGCTAGGTTGTTTGCATGCATGTATTCAATATCTTTCATAAATCCAAAAGTACGCGCACGGCTAATTTCTTCAATAAAGCTTTGCGTTGTTATATCCAACCCAATACGTTGGCGACTTTCATTGATAGCTGGGTGGTTAAATGCAATCTCAAAGTCGATATGAAAACCATCATATGGTTCAACTTCAGCCCACTTATCACCTTCTTCAATGCGTACTTTTTCTTTAATACGGATAAAGCGTTTAGCAACGTTTTGCTCTTCAATTCCGCCTTTTTGTAACAGATATATGAATGGTAATGCACTACCATCCATAATCGGCACTTCTGAGCTATCTAATTCTACAATTAGATTATCAATTCCCATTGCAGCAACGGCTGCAATAAGATGCTCAGTAGTCGATAAGCGAACACCATCTTTGTTAATTAAACAGGTACACAACTGCGTATCACCAACGGCTTCAGGTGTTGTTTCAAAATCAACAACCGGATCAAGGTCGACACGACGAAATACAATCCCAGTATTTGCGCTCGCAGGTCGGAGAGTTATTGTGACCTTCTCACCTTTATGAAGTCCAATTCCTATGGCTTTAACTACTTCTGCAATCGTACGCTGTTTAATCATAGGTATGCTCACTTTTAAATCAGTTACAGTTATATGGCGGATTTTAACATAAATCCTTTTGCCTTTCAATATTTGTACATATTTCAAACAAAAGTATTATTAAATGTTAATCAGCCTGCTTACGTAAAAAAGCGGGGATATCAAAATAATCACCACCTTCTGATTTATCCGCTTTTTTACTATTTTGTGCTGAAGAGCTTGATGCACTGCTTGAACTAGTTGTAGGCGCTTTTTCTTTGCTTTGCGTTTGCGCTTTAGCGGTGTTTTCTTCAGTGTTTGTATCTTGGCTTGCAAAGCTTGGTACGTACATACTGCTCGTTTGGTTTGATGTGCTTGCAACATCAGAACCTGATGCTTTTTTAAAGCCGTTATCAACAATACCAAACTGTGGACGACGATCGCCGCCTAAGCCAGTTGCAACAACCGTTACACGTAGCTCATCAGTCATTTCTGGGTCGATTACCGCACCAACAACAACCGTTGCGTTTTCTGACGCAAGTGCTTTAACGTGATTACCAACAATTTCAAATTCTTCAATCGCAATGTCCATACCTGCGGTGATATTAACTAAGATACCTTTAGCACCTGTTAAATCAACGTCTTCTAGTAGTGGGCTTGAGATAGCCGCTTCTGCTGCTTCTTGTGCACGATCAGGACCTGACGCAGACGCCGTTCCCATCATTGCAGTACCCATTGCAGACATTACAGTTCTAACATCGGCGAAATCCACATTAATTAAACCAGAACGTGTAATTAGCTCTGCTATACCTTGTACCGCACCAAATAATACGTCATTAGCTTTAGCGAAGGCATCTAGAAGTGTAGTCCCTTTTCCTAAAACTTTAAGCAATTTATTGTTCGGAATTGTAATAAGTGAATCTACAATTTCTGACAATTCGTTAATGCCTTGTTCAGCGGCTGCTGCACGTTTTTTACCTTCAAAATCAAAAGGACGTGTTACAACTGCAACGGTTAAAATACCGAGTTCTTTAGCAATTTTAGCAACTACCGGTGCAGCACCAGTACCTGTACCACCGCCCATACCGGCTGCAATAAATACCATATCGGCGCCTTCAAGGCTGGCACGAATTGTATCTGCATCTTCTTCAGCCGACTTACGGCCTACTTCAGGGTTTGCGCCCGCACCCAACCCAGAGGTTATTTGCGTGCCTAGCTGAACTGTAATATCGGCAGCAGAGTTACGTAATGCTTGCGCATCCGTATTAGCGGCTATAAAACGCACGCCTTCTATTTGTTGTTTTACCATGTGCTCAACAGCGTTACCGCCACCACCGCCCACGCCGATTACTTTTATTACAGCTTCTTCGCTGTGTTGTTCCATTATATCAAACATGTTTACTCTCCGACTTGAGTCTTAAAACTCGCCTTGGAACCATTTAGTAATGCGGTTCCACCAATTATTGTTATCCTCTGCTTTCGACTTTTGTGCATTCATCGATTGCATGGTACGCCCGTATTGTAACAAACCAACAGCGGTTGCGTACGAAGGATCATCTACATAGTCTGTCAAACCAACCATCCCGATTGGCTTGCCTATTCTTACTGGCATTTGGAAGATGTCTTCTGCCACTTCCATCGCGCCAGTCATTTTAGCAGTTCCGCCTGTAATAACGAGACCTGCCGCAATTTGGTCTTCTAAGCCTGAACGACGAATTTCTTCCATCGCAAGCTCAAATAATTCTCTAAAACGAGGCTCTACCACCTCAGATAATGTATGGCGCGACATTAACCTTGCTGGTCGTCCGCCTACACTTGGTACTTCAATTGTGTCTTCGCTACTTGCCATTTGGCTACTAGCACATGCGTATTGTACTTTGAGTGACTCGGCATGTGATATAGGTGTGCGAAATATTTTTGCAATATCACCAGTAACTTGGTTACCCGCCACTGGAATAACCGCAGAGTGACGAAGTGCGCCATTAATATAAATGGTGATATCCATAGTGCCGCCACCAATATCAAGTACTGCAACACCTAGCTCTTTTTCGTCATCTGTTAGTACAGAATAACATGACGCTAATGCAGTAAAGATAAGTTGATCGACTTCAAGACCACAGCGCTCTACGCATTTCTCGATATTTTTTGCCATATCGTTTGAGCACGTAATAATGTGTGCACGCGCTTCCATACGAACACCACTCATACCAAGTGGGTTTTTAATGCCCTCTTGCATGTCGATACTGTATTCTTGCGGCAATGCATGCAGCATTTTACGTTCTGCCGAAATAGGCACAGAACGCGCAATATGAATTACATTTTCAATGTCTTCGTCAGTGACTTCAGTGTTATTAATTGCCACCACGCCACTTTCATTTTGACACTGTATATGTTTGCCAGAAATACCCAAATACACAGAGCTAATACGACAATCAGCCATTAACTCGGCTTCGTCTATTGCTCGGCGAATAGACTCAGACACTAAGTTTAAATCGTTAACGCCGCCTTTATCCATACCATGAGATACTTGGCTGCCCACACCAACAATGCTGAGCTTGTTATCTGCGGTGATTTCACCTACCGTGGCAACCACTTTCGAGGTGCCAACGTCTAACCCTATTACTAGGTTTCTTTCTGCTGACTTAGTCATGCCTTACTCTTATTTTGTAATTGTTCTTCTTGCACTGGCTTAAAGCTGACTGCAAGGCCGGTATCATACCGTAAATCTATTGTATCTACTTGTGCATCTGCACGTTGTTCCATTCGTGGATAAACGTCTATAAAACGTTGTACACGCTTGGCTTTATCTTTACGTCCTAAATTTAAACGTATTCCGTTATCTAACCATAGTTGCCACGAAAAGCGCTCCGACAATGCCAAACTTGTTAACGTTAAGCCGTTAACTTTTAGCATTTCATCAAATTGCTTAAAAGCAATCCACGCTTCTTCTTCGCTGCCTTCTGGGCCGTATAACTGCGGTAAGTCATGATCTAACTTATCGCTGCTGGCTTGAAATGCCTGACCACTTTGGTTGAGCAATAAGTCGCTATTCCAATGTGCTACTACTTCATGTTCAACAACATATACTTGTATAGTATCAGGCCATTGTTTACGCACCGAAGCGGTAGCAACCCAGGGTAAGTCTTGAACTAGCTGCTGCACATGCTTGACATCGAGTTCAAAAAAACTACTTAAATCGGCTTTTTTAATCGCTTTTATAATTGCCGTTTCATCTGTGTATTTAGGCTGCCCTTGCACTGTAAGGTGCTTAATTTGAGCATCTTTGTTTTCAACTAACCAATCCGATACACCTGTTGTAATTTGCACTAAGCCAATTACAACTATCAGAAAAAAGCTCACACCAAAAATCAGAGACCAATTAAGTTTCAGTTTGATTTCCTGAGCTTTTTCTAAAAGGGGATGCATATTAAAGCGTTTGCTCTAAAATGCGAACAACTAATTGTTCAAAAGTTGCCCCATTCGCTTTTGCCGCCATTGGCACTAACGACTTTTCAGTCATGCCTGGTACTGTATTTACTTCAAGCAGGTAAAAATCACCTTGCTCGTCTTGCATCGCATCAACACGGCCCCAGCCGCTTGCGCCCACTAAATCAAAAGCATCTAGCGATATAGCTTGTAAGTACTTAGTATCTTGCTCTGATAAATCTGCAGGGCAATGATACTGCGTTGTATTTGATTGATACTTAGCTTGGTAATCGTAAAAACCATTTGGCGTAGTCATTTCAATGACTGGTTGTACTTCATCGCCAAGCACTGTAACTGTGAATTCACGTCCCGTGATCCACTGCTCTACAAGCACTTGATTATCAAACTTAAATGCATTAGCTAGTGCGTCTTCAAGTTCTTGTGCTGTACTTGCTTGCGCCATACCTATGCTTGAGCCTTCGTGCGATGGCTTAACCATTACCTTTTTAAACTCACCCATAATAGCTGCAGCATCAAAGCCTTTTTTAGCGTCAACTACGGCATAAGGTGCAGTGCTTAAACCCGCTGATTTAAATAAGTGCTTACAACGTACTTTATCCATAGCAAGTGCTGAACCCAGTACATTACTGCCCGTGTAAGGCAGGTTCATAAATTCAAGCGCACCTTGTACAGTTCCGTCTTCGCCACCACGACCATGCAAAGCAATAAAAACGCGCTCTACATTTAATTCTTTTAACTCCCACAAAGAACGACTTTGCGGGTCAAATGCAATTGCATCAATGCCACTATTTTGCAGCGCATTTAAAACAGCCTGACCCGATCGTAAAGACACTTCACGTTCTGCTGAGTTACCACCTAGCAGTACCGCTACTTTACCAAATTGTGTGTTTACCTGAGTCATACTTCACCTTGCTTAAGTTTTTCTATCGACATACCCGTCGCAGCTAATGTTTTAACTAACTGACCTATATTACCAGCGCCTTGGGTTAATACTAAATCATTATTTTGTAAATTTGCGGCCAAAACGCCTGCAAGCTCTGCATTTGTTGCTACATGCAGCGGCTCTTTGCCACGTTGACGAAGGCTACGGCATAAGCTTTTGCTGTCTGCGCCAATAATAGGATCTTCACCAGCGCTATACACATCAAGCAGTAGCAACTGATCTACATCAGCAAGTACTTTTACAAAATCTTCGTATAAGTCGCGTGTACGGGAAAATCTATGAGGTTGATATACCATTACTAAACGCTTATCAGGCCAACCTTCACGTACTGCTGCAATTGTTGCTGCAACTTCTGAAGGATGATGCCCGTAATCATCAACTAACATGACATTGCCACGCTCGTTTTCGAATTCACCATAGTGTTGAAAACGACGACCAATACCTTCAAACTTCTGCAGCGCTTCTAAAATTGCATGATTCGCAATATTTTGATCTTTTGCCACAGCAATCGCAGCGGTTGCATTAAGTGCGTTGTGTCTACCTGGCATATTCAACGTGGCAGTTAAACACTCACCTTGCTTGTTAGTTACTGTAAATGTGCATGTATTAGCTGATTGGCTAAAGTCGCTCATGCGATAATCAGCATCCTTCGATTCGCCATACGTAATAACTGGGCGACCAAAGCGCGGGATAAGTTCAGCAGCAACTTCAGAATCAATACATACAACAGCTAAACCATAAAACGGCAAGTTATGGATGAAATCTACATAAGTGTCTTTCATTTTTTCAAGACTGCCGCCATAAGTATCCATGTGATCTTCTTCAATATTTGTGATCACTGATACCATTGGCTGTAAGTGTAAAAACGACGCGTCGCTTTCATCAGCTTCTGCAATTAAGAAATCACTTTTGCCTACTTTTGCGTTACTACCTGCGCTATTTAACAAGCCACCAATAATAAAGGTTGGATCAAGCCCTGCTTGTCCATAAATACTCGCAATTAAGCTTGTTGTCGTTGTTTTACCATGCGTACCCGCAATTGCTATACCGTGGCGAAAACGCATTAATTCAGCCAACATTTCTGCGCGGCGAACAACAGGAACTCTTGCGGCTTTAGCTGCAATAATTTCAGGATTTGTTTCATCAATCGCACTTGAAACAACGACTACATTGGCATCTTTCACGTTATTTTCATGATGGCCTATAAATACTTCTGCACCGGCTTTAATTAAACGATCTGTCATAGCGCTATGGGCAATGTCAGAACCTGTAATACGGTAGCCTTCAAAAGCGAGTACTTCAGCAATACCGCCCATACCTGCTCCACCAATACCAATAAAGTGAATGGTTTCTATTCGGCGCATTGCAGGGCGTGTGTGTTTTTCTTGTACTGACGTTTCTTTCACTTATTTTCTCTTATTTGTTACTTGCTCACAGTGCGTTGCTACGCTTGCTGTGGCATCTAAAATGGCTTGTTTTTTTGCATTTGTAGCCATTTCAGTAATTAATGAAGGTTGGGCTAAATACGGGCTTAATAGTTCAACAATTGATTGTTTATTAAACTGCCCTTGTGGCATTAATAATGCGCCATTAGCCATCACTAAATATTGTGCGTTCGCTGTTTGATGGTCGTCCACGGCATGTGGAAACGGAACAAAAACGGCCATTTTACCTGCCGCTGCAATTTCGCTAACAGTTAACGCACCAGCACGGCAAACAACAATGTCAGCCCAGCTATACGCTGCGTCCATATCATCAATAAATTCAGCTATTTTTGTATTACTGCCTGTAAAAGCATGCATTTTATAAGCTGCTTCTACGGTAGTTAAATGACCCTTACCTGTTTGATGCCATATACTTATTGGAGCTGTATTATTTAGTACTTTAAATGCTTCTGGTAATGTTTGATTAAGCACTTGTGCACCAAGCGAGCCGCCCACTACTAAAATATTAATAGGGCTTGATACATCGCGTTTGGCTATATTCATAACGCTTTGGCGAACTGGGTTACCTACTAGCTCGGCTTGACCCTGTGCAAAAGCATTTGGAAATGCAGCTAATACTCGTGTAGCCACCTTGGCTAGCAGTTTATTGCTCATACCCGCTACAGCGTTTTGCTCGTGAATAACCAGCGGGATACCTAAACTTTTTGCTGCAATTCCCGTTGGACCCGTAACATAACCGCCCATTGCAAGTACTACATCAGGACGCTGCTCTTTCAATACCTTACGCGCCTGCAATACTGCATTAATTACCATGAATGGGGCTTTAATAAGACGCTTTAATCCGTTACCACGAACACCTTTAACGTTAATAAAATCAATATCTATATTGTGCTTAGGTACAACGCTCGCTTCCATTCGATCTGGTGTGCCGATCCAGCTAACTTGCCAGCCCTGCTGTTTTAAATAATCGGCCACTGCAATACCGGGAAAAATGTGTCCGCCAGTTCCACCAGCCACTACTACTAATTTTTTACTCATCGCTTACCTCCGCGTGAGGTGGCTTGTTTGGTTGCCATTTTGGTTTCAAAATCTACGCGTAATAAAATACCCGTGGCAATAGTCATAATTAATAAGCTTGAGCCGCCATAAGAAATAAACGGCAGGGTTAAACCCTTCGTCGGTAAAATACCCGCGCTCGCACCTACATTCACCATGGTTTGAAATGCAAACCAAATACCAATGGCAAATGAAAAGTAGCCTTCGTATTCCTTGCCGCACTTAAGGGCTTGTTGGCCTATTAATAAGGCTCTAAATACTAAAGTAGCTAATACCGTTAAAATACTTACAACGCCTATTAAGCCAAGTTCTTCACCTATAACGGCAAAAATAAAATCGTTATGTGCTTCAGGTAAATATTGTAGTTTTTGTACACTGTTACCTAAGCCTTGACCAAACCAACCACCTTGGCTATAAGCCATTAGCGATTGAACCAATTGGTAACCCTTTCCAAAAGGATCATCCCAAGGGTCTAAAAAGCCGACAACACGCGCCATTCGATATGGTTCAACAATAATCAGTAATACAACCAAACCGACGCCAGTTAGAATAAGTACAAAGAACTGCCATAATTTAGCGCCAGCTAAAAACAGTAAACCAACCGTTGTTACAAACATAACAACCACTGTGCCTAAATCTGGCTGCAGCAGAATAAGCAGTGCATACACTGCAAATACAGCAATTGGCTTTGCAAAGCCTTTAATATTTTCTTGTACTTCTTCGCGTTTTCTTACCAAATAACCCGCAATATAACTAAAAAAGTACAACTTAGCGGCCTCAGCCACCTGAAAACCAACAGGTCCAATAGGTATCCATCGTTTAGCGCCGTTTACTTCACGCCCAATAATCAATACCGCTATTAATAGCACCATGCCTAGTATTAATAGATAAGGGTTTGATCGTTTCCACCACTCCATTGGCACACAAACGCTTATCCAAAAAAGCACAAAAGCCATTGCTAAAAACATGCTGTGGCGAATGGTAATATGGTACGGGTCATCAAATAACCGCTCTGCGGTAGGCATTGATGCGCTGGTCACCATGATAAAACCAACACCAATTAGCATTATTACGCAGTACAATAGCGGTACATCGTATAACTGCGCCGAAGGCTTAGGTGTTAATGCGTCTCTTATATCGGCAAAAGCAATCATAACGCCCCTGCCATTACACACTGAACAAAGTCATCACCGCGTTGCATATAGTTGTTATACATATCAATGCTGGCACATGCGGGTGCTAATAAAACAATATTGCCTGTACTACTAAGTACTTTGGCCAAAGTAACGGCTTCTTCCATATTGTTAGTTAAATAACTCTTATTGGTAATCGCAGCTAAGTCACTTGCATCTTTACCAAAACAAATTAATGCTTTTACATGCTGTTCTATGTAGGGTTTAAGCGCATTTAAATCAGCACCTTTGGCATCGCCACCAGCAATAACAATCAGATTTTCACCGTCACTAGCTAAACTATCTATTGCAGCAATGGTCGCTCCAACATTAGTTGCCTTTGAATCGTTAAAATACTTTACACCGTTAAGCTCAGCTACAAATTGGCAGCGATGAGCCAATCCATTAAATTGACCTAACGCATTTTTATATTGCTCTTTGCTGACTTCAAACGGACTTAAGAGCGCCATTACTGCAAGCGCATTTAAATAATTGTGCTTACCCACTACCGCAAGCGTATCAACAGGTAAAAAGGCATCGCCTTTAACCATAAAGTGAGTTTCGCCATTGTGCTGCGCTAAATGGTAATCACCTTGTTGAGCACCAAAGCTAATTAAAGGGGTTGTACCGCGTTCAACTGGATGTGTTTGACTATCGTCTGCGTTGACAACAATAAGCTCTGCGAAATTATAAATACTTAGCTTTGAGTCTATATAAGCTTGGTAACTGTCGTAGCGGTCAAGGTGATCTTCTGACACATTTAATACCGTTGCACTTACTGGTTTTAAACTCGTTGTGGTATCTAACTGAAAACTCGATAACTCAAGCACATACACATCAAAATCATCATTGAGTAAATCAAGTACCGCTGTGCCAATATTCCCACCCAAAGCAACTTTATAGCCGGCTTCTTTTAACACTTCATAAGCGAGCGTAACCACGGTTGATTTACCGTTAGAGCCCGTTACTGCAACAACAGGTTTTGTATTAATACGTGCAAATAACTCAACGTCGCCAATCACTTCAACACCTGCGTTAATTGCATCTGCAACAGCTGGTATTTTTAAGCTAAGCCCAGGGCTTATAATAATCATATCGCTTGAACAGAGCTCTGCGTCATCTAAATTACCAAAGTGGGTATCTAGAGTTGGAGCGTGCTCTTTTAACCAATCAATCCCCGGCGGGGTTACTCGGCTATCAACGACCTTTGGTGTGAGGCCATGAGATAATAGAAAACGCACAATGCCCAGACCGGTTACACCGAGTCCGAGCACTGTTATTTGTTTGTTTTTTATCTCGTTTAAATACTGCATTTATCGAATCTTTAAAGTAGCTAAGCCAGCAAGCACTAGCACAACAGAAATAATCCAAAAGCGCACAATAACGCGAGGCTCTGGCCAACCTTTTAATTCATAATGATGATGAATCGGCGCCATTCTAAAAATACGTTGACCGCGTAATTTATACGACCCCACTTGTAATATCACCGATAGTGCTTCCATTACAAATACACCGCCCATAATAATAAGCAGTAACTCTTGGCGTACTAAAACAGCAATAATACCTAATGCACCACCAAGTGCTAATGAACCAACATCGCCCATAAATACTTGTGCTGGGTAAGTGTTAAACCATAAAAAACCAAGCCCTGCGCCCACAATGGCAGTACATACAACCACAAGCTCACTCGCCAGCGGTAAATGTGGAATATGTAAGTAAGCCGAAAAGTTAATATTACCTGTTAAATAAGCAATAATTGCCAGTGCCGAAGCCACTAAAATAATTGGCACAATCGCCAAGCCATCTAAACCATCGGTCAGGTTTACCGCGTTTGATGTACCTACTATGGCAAAATACGTAAGCACGATATAAAACAAACCTAATTGCGGTAATACGTCTTTAAAAAATGGAACAACAAGTGATGTTTCAGATGCTTGTGCACTGGTAAAATACAAAGCGGTAGCTACAACTAATGCAATGACCGACTGCCAAAAGTACTTCCACTTAGCAATTAAGCCTTTTGGATCTTTACGAATAACTTTACGGTAATCATCAACAAAGCCAACAATACCTAAAGAGCCAATTACAAACAGTGTTGCCCATACGTATTTATTTGATAAATCGGCCCAAAGTAGCGTGCTGGTAAAAATGGCCGCTAAAATAAGTAAGCCGCCCATAGTCGGTGTACCCGACTTAGACAAATGCGATTGCGGACCATCGTCGCGTACTGTTTGACCTATTTGCATACGTTGCAAACCACGAATTAACTTAGGTCCTAAATAAAGAGACATAATTAGCGCAGTTAAAATACCTAAAATGGCACGTAGCGTTAAATACGAAAAAACATGAAAACCACTAAAATACTGTGTTAAATACTCTGCCAGCCAAACTAACATTATGATACTCCATTGATGGCTTGTTGCTGGCCATTAACTAAATCGGTTACTAATAATTCCATGCGAGAACTGCGCGATCCTTTCACTACTATTGTTGTTTTAGTATTCACTTTATTAATACTTTCTTGAATTTTTTGCTGCATCTGTTCGCGGCTCGAAAAGTGGCGATTAGGGAGTTCAAACACATCACTTGCGTATTTACTTAATACACCTAATGTAAATAACTCATCAATCCCTTGCTCAAGTGCATACTCGCCAACTTCTTGATGGTACTTACGTGCATCTTCACCTAGCTCACCCATATCTCCCAGCGCTAAAATGCGGTGACCTTGCATATCACTTAACAAGTCAATCGCAGCCTTTACCGACTTAACATTGGCATTATAGGTATCATCAACCACGGTGAGTAAATCAGACACTTCAATTAAATTAACGCGCCCTTTTACATCCCCCATTGTGGCAAGTGCATTGGCTATTTCTTCAAGGGTTACATTAAATTCACTGGTCAGTGCAGCAGCGATAAGTGCATTACTAATATTGTGCTTACCCGGAAGTGCCAAAGTAACAGGTACTTGCTTGTTTTTAGTGCAGAGCGTAAAGCTTGCACGCGCATTGGCATCAAGTGTGATGTTCTCTGCCCAAATATCTAGTTTTTCAGTTGTAGAAAAACGTTTAACATTAAGCCCTTCAAGCTTATCTAACCAATATTGGCTAAATTCACTATCGCAGTTAACAATCGCAACGCCGTCATCTTTAAGGCCATCAAAAATCTCACCTTTAGCTTTTGCGACGCCCATTAAACTACCAAAACCTTCTAAGTGGGCTGCTGCAACATTACATACAACGGCTACATCTGGTTTTGTCATTGCAGTGGTGTAAGCAATTTCACCTAAGTGATTTGCACCCAGTTCAATAACCGCAAAACGATGTTGAGGCTCTAAGCGCAATAACGTAAGTGGGACGCCAATATCGTTATTAAAATTACCTTTAGTAGCTAATACATCACCGTGAACCGACAAAATTGCCGCACACATTTCCTTTACGGTGGTTTTGCCTACACTCCCTGTAATTGCTATTGTTTTAGGCGCCACTTGCGCCATAACAGCGGTGCCAATTGCACCTAGTGCAATACGTGTATCGCTTACTATAAATTGTGGAATATCTACATCAACTTTGTGCTGAACAATAACGCCAATAGCGCCTTTTTGTTTAGCCTCAGCTATAAATTTATGCCCATCAAAATTTGGCCCTTTCAGTGCTAAAAACACTTCGCCATCGCACACTGTGCGAGTATCAGTATTTATATTAAGCACGTGTTGATTATCACCTTGATAATCGGTTGTTAGCACATTAGCTAACCAATCAAAATCCATTGGGATCATTGTGTTATCCCTCTTACTGCTTTTTTTAGTTGTTCTTGTACATACCGGCGATCGCAAAAGTCGATTCGCTTATCGCCTATAATTTGATAATCTTCGTGGCCTTTACCTGCAATCAAAATAACGTCATCAGCTGTAGCATTTTCTATAGCAAAACGAATTGCAGTTGCTCTATCAGCCTCTAAATGTGCATTTTGAGGATGGGTTAAACCACCTGCTACATCTGCAATAATGTCATCAGGATTTTCTGAGCGAGGATTATCACTGGTAATAATAACTTTATTAGCGTTTTGCTCTGCAGCTTGCGCCATTAATGCGCGTTTACCTTTATCTCTGTCACCACCGCAACCAAATACACAACTTACACCACCTGGCACATGCAGCTGCAATGCTTGTAATGCAAGTGCAAGTGCATCGGGTGTATGTGCGTAATCAACAACACACGTCGGCATGCCTGCTTGGCTAAATGCTTGCATTCGCCCTGCTACTGGCTGTAACTGCGCACAACCTGCAACTAATTGCTCAAGCGGATAATCAAGCCCTAGTAATGTAGCGATCGCGGCCGTTAAGTTATATAAATTAAATTCGCCAAACAGAGGCGATTTAATCGACATATCACCCCAACTAGTCGATAACTGCGCCGAAATACCTTCACTTGAATATTCAACATCAGAAAAATAAACGTACTGAGCATTCTTAGGGGCTAAGTTTTTGCGGCCATAACAGATTAGGTTATTAAAATCATACTTTTCAAGCCATTGCTCAGCTTGAGAATCATCTTGATTAAGCACTACAACTTGCGGCTCAAAATCACGGAAAAGCATTAGTTTCGCATCACCGTAACTTGCCATATCCCCATGGTAATCTAAGTGATCGCGCGAAAGATTAGTAAACACAGCCGCTTTAAACGCGCATTTAGCAACACGCTGCTGCACTAATCCATGAGATGACACTTCCATGGCTACCAGCTTTTTATGCTGCGAATTTAAATCGCTCAAAATATGCTGTAAATCAACCGTTGAAGGTGTGGTATTAATCAGTGGAATTAAGTTATCAGGATGACCATAACCTAAAGTGCCAATAATAGCCGAATCAGTACTGCAAAATTGCGCTAAGTGGGCAATCATTGCTGTGGTTGTCGATTTACCGTTTGTACCTGTCACACCAATTAAATCAAGAGCCTGACTTGGCTGGCTATAAAAGCGACTTGCTAATTCTGGAAGCTTTTTATCAAGCTCCGAAACTAAATATAGCGGCTCAAAACTTGTTTCAAATTCACATAATCTGTCAGCAATAATAGCTGTTGCGCCATTTTCAATTGCTTTATTAATAAATTGACTGCCATCAAGTGCATGGCCTTTAATAGCAACAAATACATCACCTGGCGTTACTTCACGGCTATCAAGGCGTAAATGTTTTACCAGTTGCGAGGGCGCATCTATTTCGATGTATTTTAAAATATCCTTTAAATCACGCATCGTTATCTTTACCTTGTACGTACGCAACCTCTTCCTTGTCAGGCGCTACGTTTAATATTCTTAATGCGTTAGAGATGATTTCTGCAAATGCAGGGCCAGCGGTGGCACCTCCATAGTACACATCACCACCTGGTTCATTAATCATAACTACCACGGCTAAGCGAGGATTACTTGCCGGCGCTACACCTGCAAAATAACCTACATATTCATCACCATAACCACCTGCTACGGCTTTTTTAGATGTACCTGTTTTACCAGCTGCACGATACCCATCAACTTTTATGTTGCGAGCAGTACCGTCTTTTTCAAATACACTTTCCATCATGTGCACTACGGCTTCTACGTCTTTTTGTTTAAAAATACGCTCGCCTTCAGGTATATTGTCTTGCTTTAAAATAGTCAGTGGTCGATTAACTCCACCAGCGCCTAACATGGTATAAAAGCGCGCCATTTGCGCAGTACTTACCGAAATTGCATAACCAAATGATAAAGTGGCAATTTCAAAGTCAGACCAACGACGGTTTGGATAAAACAAACCGCTGCTTTCACCTACCATTCCAGTACCAGTATCACTGCCAAAGCCTACTTTTTGGTATAAGCCAACAAGATAATCTTTAGGCACTAACTGAGTAACCTTCGCAACTCCCATGTTTGAGGAGTACTTTAGTATTTCGCGCAGTGTTAGTTCGCCGTGATTGCGGGTATCTCTAACTAAACTACCACCTAAACGCATCCAACCTGGGTAGGTATCAATCGTGTCATCTGCCTGAATGGCGCCGTAGTCTAGCCCAGCCAAAATGGCTAGAGGCTTAACAGTTGAGCCTGGTTCAAACAAATCTGTAATTGCGCGGTTACGACGTTTATGAGGTGCAGCATCGCTTAAGTTGTTTGGATTAAATGAAGGGCTATTTACCATTGCCAGTACTTCACCGGTTTTAACATCAACTACCATAGCTGAGCCCGATGTGGCTTTATAAGTCAGTACAGCTGATTTTACGGCCTTGTACGCAATGGCTTGAATTCGTTGATCAATACTTAGTTCTATACTTTCTGGCTCTACACGTTCACGCTCGTCAAGTACTTCTACCTCACGCCCTTGTGCGTCTTTACGAATGGTACGGCGGCCTTCCTCGCCCGTTAAAGCGTTTTCGTATAGTTTTTCAATACCTTCAATGCCTTTGCCATCGATATTGGTAAAACCAATAACATGCGCGGTAACTTCACCTGCAGGGTAGTAGCGTTTAGATTCATCTAGTAAATGGATACCAGGGAGGCGTAAATCACCAATATAATTTGCTACAGCAGGAGTAACTTGGCGCTTTAAATACACAAAGCGACGCGAAGGATCGTTTAAGAGTCGAGAATTAATCTTTTTAGGATCAATACGCAGCACATCTGCAAGCTCACGCCAGCGTAAATCGTTTTTATAATAAAGTGCAGTACGTTTATCAAGCTCAACAGTGTTTTCAGTTAAAGATAAGTGATCTTCGCCGCTTTTGCGTGCTTGTTTGATTACTTTAGAAACAAGCGATTTATGTAATGCTTTAGGATCAGCATATACACTTACCACAGGCACACTTACCGCTAATTCTTTACCATTGCGGTCAAAAATCATTCCGCGTTGCACATGCAGTTTTTCAACACGTACCGTACGTTTATCACTTTCTGAACGTGCTTTATCGGGTTCTATCACTTGTAAATAAGCAGCGCGAGATACGAGTGTTACAAACACCATAAACACAACTGTACACACCAGCATAAAGCGCCATGTGATTAAATTAGTGACTGGTTTTTTGCCTCTATTTCTCATTGTACTATTATTACCTGCTCATCTTGACTCGTAGGTCGTTTCATTTTTAATTGTGATATAGCAACTTCTTCAATGCGCGCATGTTGCGAATAAAATTCTTCTTCAACAAGTAAGTAGCGCCACTCTAAATCGAGTTCATCACGTTCTTGTAATAATTGATCTTGCTTTATAAGTTGCCCACGAGCTAAATGTGTTGTTTGCACAACAGCTAAACTAGAAGCGAATATCACAACCAACAAGGCCGAGGTTAGCTTGTTAGCACCTAGGCCTTTTAATATTTCAAAGAATAAATTGGGTTGACGATAGCTCGCTTTTTTACTCATCCCAACCTCTGTGCAATCCTAAGTACAGAACTACGAGAACGTGGATTACGTTCTACTTCAACAGTACTTGGCTTAATAGCCTTACCCACTGCTTTTAACGTCAGGTTTTTATTTATTTGCGCATCAGTTAAAGGCAGACCTCTGGGTAACACTTCTCCCCTACTCTGTTTTCTAATAAACTGTTTTACAATACGATCCTCTAGTGAGTGAAACGAAATCACCACTAAACGTCCGCCTGGCTTTAGCACTTTAACTGCAGACTGTAGCGCTGTTTGAATCTCTTCAAGCTCGCTATTGATATAAATACGAATCGCCTGAAAAGTACGTGTTGCAGGGTGCTTAAACTTATCTTTTACCGGTACTGCTTCATCAACAAGGTCAGCAAGTTGCTTGGTTGTTGTGATTGGCGTGTGCTCACGAACTTCGAGTACTTTGTGTGCAATGCGTTTACCAAACTTTTCTTCGCCCAGTTTTTTTATTACGTGGGTAATATCATCTAACTCGGCTTCTGCTAACCACTGTGCAGCACTGCGACCTGTTGTTGGGTCCATGCGCATATCAAGTGGCCCATCTTTCATAAAACTAAAACCACGCGCAGCGTCATCCAGTTGTGGCGACGAGACACCAATGTCTAATAAAATGCCATCCACTTTACCAATGAGATCGTTCTGCTCTGCTACTTCGTATAAATTTGAAAAACGAGTATGTGCAATCGCAAAACGTGGATCATCAGCAAATTTTTCGGCTGATTGTATCGCTTGTGGATCTTGGTCAATTGCTTGCAGGCGACCTTCATCACCTAGGCGTGCTAAAATTTGTCCAGAGTGGCCGCCACGTCCAAACGTACCATCCATGTATATACCGTCTGGCTTAATTGCGAGGGCATCGATGGTTTCGTCCATTAATACGGATACGTGTTCAAATTGCGCTGTCATTAGCTATTATTTGCCTTTTTTTGTGCTGTTAGAGTGTAAAATTATCTAAATCTTGGTTAGGTTCAAAATCGCCAAGCCTTTCAAGCTCAGTATCTTGCTGCATTTGCTCGTGCCAACGCGCCTCATCCCAAATTTCAAATTTATTCATCAAACCAACTAGCATGATTTTTTTGCCAAGTGATGCATGAGCCCTCAGTGACGGCGCAAGCAAAATTCGACCATTTTTATCAAGTTGATATTCAGTAGCATTCCCGAGCAACATACGCTGCATTCGACGGGCTCGTGGGTTCATATTGGAGATTTTAGATAAACGGCTTTCTATTTCGAGCCACTCAGCCAGCGGATACAACCATAAACACGGCTCATTTAATGCGACGGTACAAATAACCGTTCCCTGATCTTCAGACAATAGAGATTCTCGGTACTTAGTCGGTACCGCAAAACGCCCCTTATCATCCAAACTCAGTGAACTCGCGCCACGAAACATAAAAAACCTACTTTAAAATTGTTTTATTCAACTTTTGTTTATTTTTATCCAGTGTGATCCACTAAAAACCACTTTTTACCACAGTGCTCCAGTTTAGGGCTTGACAAGCCATTTTGTCAAGTAAGCTGACCAGCTTTAGTAAGTCCCAAAGCTAGAAAAAATAAGGGCTCAAGCGAAGCGTTTGAATTACGTGGGAAAAAGTGGGATTGTGATGAAAAAAATATCTATTCTGTTTTTTATAACTTTCTGTTTACACGCTTTGCTTACTGAATAACCAATGAATATTTACAACTTTTTAAGCATTTTCACTCCCTTTGTAAAATTTACCTAACCGTGTAGTAATAGTTACTGTTTGCTTTAAATTACCAAATATGAAAAGTTATATATAAACAACAAAAACCAATAAAATCAATAGGTTAAAACAAATAACAAGTTTGGTTTAATCATTGCATCATCTAAATCACTATTTAAATTTTTAACTTATTAAGGATTGATTATGGCTACTGCAACAAATACGAAACCAAACACAACTTCAGATGTTAAGCCTGACGTTAAACTAACAAATACTGAATCACCTCTTACAGAGAAAGCAACATCAGCGGCGCACGATGCTGTAGATGCACTTTCTAGCAAAGCAGCAACAGCTGAAAGCAGTGTTCGTAAAGGCGCTTCGAGTTCAGCAGAAGCACTAAGCGAAAAACAGCTTATTGCACGCGAAAAGTTAAGTGAATGTACAGCTAAAACCCGTGCATTTGCTTCTGAAAATCCATTAGCAACCGCGGGTATTGCTTTTGCTGCGGGTATGCTGATTACATCACTATTTCGTCGTAAGTAATAAGTGATGAATAACCCACAAACAAGCGCAGCCAAGGATGGTGAAGCGCAAAACCAAACAACTGAGCAGCAGAGCCAAAAGGACGATTGGCAAGATCATATTGCAAAGCTTTTAGAGTACTCTAAGCAGCTCAAGGATGATTACCAAACTCAAGGAAAGATCACCCATCAGCTTGCTAAAGCTGAATGGCGGTTATCGCTTAGATCGCTTGCATTGATCACTATATTCTTAGGCTGTTTTGCCAGTGGTTTGGTTTTGTTGTGGGCAGGATTTCTAGGTGCTGTTGGATACGGTGTATATGATCTTTTTGGGTCAGTATGGCTAAGTATTGCAACAGCTACTTTGCTGCAAGTTGCTTGTTTAGCATGGCTTTGGAAAAATACGGTTTACCTAAGCAATAAAATTGGCTTTAGTAAAACACTTAAAAGCTTAAAACAACTGTTTAACTTATAAGGAAATTACTATGTTAGTTAACTACTTAATTAAAGCACCTAATGAAAACGTTGATGCTCTGAGTAAGCAAACGGATACGCGCAGTGAGTTAAAACGCCAACATCATGCAGCGTTTCAATATAGACTAAAGCGTTTTGCCGCAACTAAAGTGGGACTAACAAGTGCCTTTTTAGCCGGTGCAGCTGTACAAGCAGGAAAAGGCGAAACCAGCTTGGTAAGAAAATACGGCTGGCTTGTTAGGTTGTTTGCTTAAACGTTAAACATTTCTACCGTGATCAGATAAGTAACCAACACTTGGGCCACTTGGCACAACTTGTGTTGGATTGATCATTGTATGGCTAAAATAGTAATGACGTTTAATGTGGTAAAAATCAACTGTCTCTGCTACTCCCTTAACCTGATATAACTCTCTAAGGTATCCGCTCAAAGCAGGATAGCTTTCAATTGTGCGTAAATTACATTTAAAGTGACCAACGTACACACTATCAAACCGAATGAGAGTGGTGAATAATCGCCAATCTGCCTCTGTGAGGTTATCCCCTGTTAAATACCGCTGCTTGCTCAGTATCCCCTCTACTGTATCGAGTGCTTTAAATACATCATTAAATGCCTCTTCATACGCATCCTGAGTTGTTGCGAACCCCGTACGATAAACACCATTATTTATACTTGGATAAATCAACGCGTTTAATTCATCAATTTTTGGTTGCAGCGTCTCAGGATAGTAATCATCTTTATTACCTGTTAATTCATTAAATGCACTATTGAACATACGTATAATATCGGCAGACTCATTACTGACAATTTTATTTAACTTTTTATCCCACAATACAGGTACGGTGACTCGCCCGGAATACTTAGGATTATTTTTTGTATACACTTGATGTAAGTAGTTACTATTAAATAAAGCATCACCAGTACTGTGGTTTTGCGTATCAAAAGCCCAACCACTATCAAGCATATCAGGGCTAACAACCGACACCGTAATTAAATCTTGTAACCCTTTTAACGCTCTAAATATAAGCGTTCGATGCGCCCAAGGACACGCAAGTGATACATATAAATGATACCTGTTCGCTTGTGCTTTAAAACCGGCCTCGCCCGTTATTCCAGCGCTACCATCAACAGTTACCCAGTGACGTAACTGCGCCGCCTCGCGCTCAAACTTACCGTTACTTGAATCGGTGTCGTACCATTTATCTTGCCATTGACCGTTAACTAATAATCCCATAAAACTCTCCTAAAAATACCGTTAAATTTTGCCAAACTCGCCGTTTTGATAATCACGCACTGCTTGCTGTACTTCAGCTTGAGTCGTCATTACAAACGGCCCCATATGAGCAATCGGTTGATTGAGTGGATCGCCGGCTAAAACCAATACACCAGCGCCTTGTTCAGAGCTAATATTAATATCACTACCTGGTTCTAAAATAAGTAACTTGCCCGTTGGTATTGTTTGATTGTCGCTCATTATTAGTGAGCCGCTATGAATATAAAGCATTACTTTTTGTTGGCTAATAGGTTCTAAATTCATGCTTTTACCAGCGGGTAATGTAATATCAGCGAGCGCCGCATTAGCAGCTAAACTTTGCAGAGCGCTTGTAAGCGTTTCACTTTCGAACTGCCACGATCCCGCAAGTGCTTTTAACGTCACACCTTGCGTATTTGTAAAACTCGGAGCTGGGTTTTTAGTAGTATCTTGATAACGTGAATCACGCATTTTTTCTGCGCTTGGCATGTTGATCCAAATTTGAAAGCCATGCAGTCCATCTACAGCATCCGCGAGTGGCATTTCACTGTGCATGACGCCGCGCCCTGTACTCATCCATTGCACATCACCTGCTTTAATTGCTTCTCTGTTACCCATTTGGTCACGATGTTCAAAGCCACCTTTTAGAATATAAGTAAACGTTTCAATACCTCGGTGCGGATGCTCAGGAAAGCCTCCCATATAATCTTTTTTGTCGTCTGACTTAAGTTCATCAATCATTAAAAATGGATCTAAATATTTACCATCAAACCCTGGTATGCGGCTAATGCTTACGCCGTCGCCATCTTGAGTTGCATAAGCTGTAAGTATTTTTGATATTTTCATTTTTTAATTCACTCTAAAGAATAAGTTTATGAGGCTATTAAATCATTCATTAAACAAAACAACTATGTCTTTAAATCGACCTTAACATTCCAAAAAATAGAACTATAATGATTCATTGGTTACATTTTCAACCTTATAATTACTATGGTTATTTGGAGTGAATTTGGCTACAATTGTTATTGCAAAATACAAAACTAAGGAATGGTTATTTTTACTTATTCTCTCAAACATCAGCTTTATCGTTTACTTATATTGCTAAGTATTCCGGGCACCGCTGTAATTATTTTTACACTGCTGCTTGAACGCGATCACTCTATTGAGCAAAGCGAAAAAAAAGTAGAAAATATTGCTAAGCAATTAATTTTACAGCAAAAGCACTTAGTTGATGATATTGACCGTTTAGCGCGTTATTTGGCTAAAGAGGAAAGTAAGAAAGAAAATCTAGCAACGACCTGCCCTAATTATTTTAATCAATTTAGATCTATTTACGCACATGTTGCCAATATCGGGATTATAGATCCAAATGGCATTGTTATATGTACAACAAGCGGGTTAGCCAAAACAATTAATATTGCCGATCGGGCGTATTTCCAAAACGCCTTAAAAAGTAACCAATTGTCGGTAGGTTATTTTCAGCACGACCGAAGTCTGCAAAAAAACACTCTTAATTTTGCGTTACCTATTATTAATAAAAAAAATGTAATTCAGGGCGTTGTAGTTATCGTTGTTGCGCTTGACTGGTGGAACAATGCTTTTAATGACATTGAACTTCCGCCAGGCTCTATTGCTGCAATTGCTGATTCTAACGGAAAAATTTTAGCGCGTTATCCACCTACAACGGCCGCGCTTGGCGATAATATTGCACAGACTTTATTAGCAACTGATTCTTCGATTGATAATGAGGCATCAACAAAAATAAAATCTATTGAAGGTGAAGCACGAATGCTTCACCACTCTGTTATTTACAGGGATCCGAGTAATAACAGCTTAAATATACATATCGCACTTCCTGTCACGCATGCTTTAAAGCAAATAAATAATAATTTTTTTATAGCGATTGGTGTGTTTATTTTATCGCTGCTGATACTGTCTTTAATTGCACGTAAACTACTTAAAACCAGCATTATTGACCCAATTAATAATCTAACAAATGCAACAAACGTATTGGCTAAGGGCGAGATGCCCGCACAAAAAATACAACCCAATAATCCAGAGCTAAATACTCTCTATCAGCGTTTTAAATCAATGGCGCAAACTCGGTTAACAGCTGAGGCTAATTTAAAAAACAAGCATGATGAGCTTACTAGCTTGCTTAATACTCTGCCCGATAGTTACGTTAGAATTAACATCCATGGCGATATTCTCAACATAACAGGACAGTTTAAGCCTCAAGTAAATCCTAACAGCACTGTAGTACCTCATTTATCATCAATACTTTCACACAGCAATGTTCAGCTTTTGTTATCGCAGTTATCTAAACTTGATGTTTCGAGCAATTTAGAATTCACACTCGAAAAATCAGATCCTAAACGCAGCTTTGAAGCACGTATTAGCGCAATGCAAAGTAAAAATGAATACGTTGTTGTGCTACGAGATATAACACAACGAAAAGTAAATGAAGAAGCACTCCACCTTGCCTCACTAGTGTATAACAACAGTAGTGAAGGCATGGCAATCACCGATCCAACGGGCATTATATTTGATGTAAATCCTGCGTTTTGTAAAACGACTTTATATAGTAAAGAAGAAGTTATTGGCCGGTCCTCTTCAATTCTTTCATCAGGAAAACATGATAAGAATTTTTACAATAAAATGTGGTCTGAATTACAGCAAACAGGCCGCTGGCAAGGCGAGGTTATTAACCGTAAAAAGAACGGGCAGCTTTACTCTGAGTGGCTCACAATCGATACTATTTATGATACAAACAACGCACCTATTCGTCGTATCGCGATATTCACAGACCTCACAGAAAAAAAACAAGCTGATGAAACCATTTGGCGACAAGCTCATTTTGATCACCTAACTGACTTACCAAATCGTTTAGAGTTAAAGGAGCGATTAAATCAACGGTTTTCAAATGTTGTTACTCCAGATAATCAATTGGTTGTCATGCTTTTAGATATTGATCACTTTAAAGATATTAATGACACATTAGGCCATCACTATGGCGATAACTTATTAAAACTCGTATCTCAGCGTATAGTCCAGTCGGCAAAAAACGCTGAGTTTGTGGCACGAATTGGGGGAGATGAGTTTGTTATTGTATTTAGTCACATTAAAAGTACGCGCCATATTAATCAAATTGCGAGTAATATTTTACTTAGTCTATCGTCAGCTTTGCATCTTGAAAACGAAGAGTTATTTATTAGTGCAAGCATAGGCATTGCTTGCGCTCCTAATGATGGTGAAAATACTGAACAGCTTTTAAAGGCAGCCGATCAGGCTATGTATAAAGCAAAAAGTAATGGTCGTAACTGTTTTGAGTTTTTCTCTGCTGACATGCGCGAATATGCACACGCGCGCATGGTGCTATTAAAAGACTTACGAAGTGCCATAGAACTTGAACAGTTTGAGTTATTTTATCAGCCCATAGTTGCTTTAAATGATTTACATATTCATAAAGCTGAAGCGCTTATTCGTTGGCAACATCCCGAAAAAGGCCTAATTAGCCCTATCGCATTTATCCCACTTGCTGAAGAAACCAGGCAAATAAATGCAATTGGTCAATTTGTATTTGCCCAAGCTTTGCAAACACTTAACGATATAAAAACACTAACCGATGATACTTTTCAAATAAGTGTAAACGTATCGCCAGTGCAATTATCCACGCCAGAGAGTGGCATAGATGAATGGTACGATATGCTAAAAGCAGCAAAACTGCCTGCTTCGTCAATTGTCGCAGAAATAACTGAAGGCTTAATGGTTAACCCTGAAGCACTTACGCAAAGACGCCTAAAAGAAATAGTAAAATCAGGAATGCAGCTTGCTCTTGATGATTTTGGTACCGGGTATTCGTCGCTCGCTTACTTACAAGAAATGGACACCGACTATTTAAAAATAGATAAACGTTTTGTTGATAATATTCAAATAGGCAGCCAAGAACTTGCATTGTGTGAAGCCATCATTGTTATGGCGCATCAGTTGGGCTTAAAAGTAATCGCCGAAGGAATTGAAACTAAATTACAAATGCAGCTACTACTTGAAGCAGGATGTGATTACGGTCAAGGTTATTTATTTTCAAGACCTTTAAATAAAAGCAGTTTTATGGCACTTCTAGCTGATAAAAAAGTAGCTTTATTAAAATAAATAGACAAAAAATCACTGTTACGCAATAAATAATGCGTCTGCGCGGTCAAGTTAAGCAATCAGATATAAAGTAGTAACAGGATTTAAAAATGGCAAAAGCAACATTAGAGCAATGGCGAATGTTTAAAGCGGTTGTGGATCATGGCGGGTTTGCAGGCGCAAGCGCAGCTGTACATAAAAGTCAGTCAACCGTACACCATGCTGTGCAAAAACTTGAAGCCGCCTTGCAAATTAAGTTGCTTGAAGTAAAAGGTCGTAAAGCATTTTTAACCGATAGCGGTAAGCTGATTTTACGCAGAGCCGAGTTTTTAATTGAAGAAGCGACTAAAATAGAATCGGTAGCAAGTACGCTAAGCGAAGGCGTAGAAAGCACGTTAAAAATAGCTGTTGATGAAGTTTTTCCACACGCTATTTTATATCAAGCACTTGCTAAAACGAGTGAGCTTTACCCTCTTTTAAAAATTGATTTAGTAGAAAGCGTGCTAACAGGTGCAAACGAATTATTACATAACTCAGTGGTTGATTTAGCTATTTCGTCAATTCCTATCTATGGAATTAGTTGCAGTACGTTATGCGATATAGAGTTTATAGCGGTTGCGCATAAAGACCATGTATTACACCAACATACTGAACAACTCAACTTTCGTGATTTAAAGCTACATAGGCAAATAGTAGTTCGCGACTCAGCAACCCACACCAGTCACAATGAAGGCTGGTTAGGTGCTGATATGCGCTGGACAGTAAGCCACTTACGTAACTCTATTGATATGGTTAGTCAAAATTTAGGTTACGCTTGGCTGCCAAAAACACAAATTGCACACTTAATTGAAGATCAAACCCTCATCGCGCTTAATTTAGATCAAGGGACTACTCGTACTCTTAATTTATATTTAATGTGCAACGACAACGACAGGCTTGGTCCTGCAGCACAAGAATTTAAAGAGCAAATTACTGCACTTACTAATTTAACTAATTAATAGCTATTCATTTTTTACATCGAGGTGATCTGCTACATAGGCGCCTCGCTGCCCACGCTCTTTAGCCGGCCCTACAGTGCTATCTTTACCTGTTTGCTGCTCAGTAGCTGCATTAATAACAGCACCTAATGTGATTATATAAGCGCTGATATACAACCACATCAACATGATCACTACACCACCTAGTGAGCCATACGTTTCGTTGTAACTAGAAAAACGCGACACATAAAAAGAAAAACCTATAGATGCCAAAATCCAAAGCACAGTAGCAATAGACGAGCCCATCGTGATCCAACGCCATTTAGCCGGTTTACGATGTGGGGCATAACGATATAAAAGTACCAATGCAAAATTAAAGGTAAAAGCTAATAATGGCCAAGAAATGAGTTTAATTAATAAATCGATACTTTCTTTTAGCCCTACTAAATTAAGCACAATAGGTAAAATACCAATAATTAATAGCGCAAAAATTGCGACTACAATCGCTCCTACCGAAAATAAAAAACGCACTAGTTGAGCCTGAAAAAATGAGCGTTTTTCATACTCACGATAACTAATATTACATGCAGTAATAAGTGCTTGGCTGCCCTTTGAGCTACTCCAAATAGTAAGTATGAGCGTACCAATTGCACTTAAGCTCAAGCTTGCACTTGATGTTTTTGCTAGGCTAGAAACCTGAGATAAAATCAGTTCACTAGTGCTTGGTGGAAGCAAAGTAACTATTTTACTTAAATGCTCACTAATATCTGTTGGGGATGAAAAGTACGCATACACAGATACCATCGCCGCAATGGCCGGAAAAATAGCAAGTAACGCATAAAATGCCACACCCGCTGCCACTATAGATAAGTTATCTTCACTCATTTGCTTAAAAATGCGCTTAACAATATCCCACCAACCTATAAAAGGGATATGTGCAGGCTGCTCAGCTTGCTGTCCTCGTTTAGCTTCTTTCATTCTAAACCTCAATATTTGTATTACATTACTACAGCAAAATGTTTGCCAAGTTAAATAAAGTATTTGGTACTAAACTTGCTGTTACCTAATATTAACGATTATAAAAACCAAACACGGACGATAAGCCATGCCTAGTAGCCAATCAAACATTATAGCTTTAAACAATACGCCTCCCAGCACGCAAAGTTTTCAAGGCGATGTGTTTACGTGGCAGTTTTTTCATGAACAAGCTGTGCAATTACTTCATGCAACAGCGCAAATATTACCCACACTATTACTCGGTATAATACTTTTAGCATTAAGCTATTTAATTGCAGGGCCACTTTCTCGATTGCTTATAAAGCCTATTGACTACATGACTGACAGTAAACTAGTTCATCTAGTTGTAAGGCGCAGTATAAGCACTTTAATTATTTTATTTGGCGTGTACTTATTCCTGCGTTTAGCAGGGCTTACCGAGTTTGCTGTTGCCATTATGAGTGGCACGGGACTAATAGGACTTATATTAGGTTTTGCCTTTAGAGACATAGCTGAGAACTTTATCGCCAGTTTATTACTGAGTATACAAAGGCCTTTTAAAATCGACGATGTAATTGAAGTAGACAATCGTTTAGGTATTGTTAAAAAAGTAACCGCAAGAGCAACCACACTTGTTGATTACGATGGCAATCATATTCAAATACCCAATGCGACGGTATATAAAAATACCATTAAAAACCTGACTGCCAATCCAAAAATGCGCGGAAAAGTAGAAATTGGTATTGGCTATGATAACGATATACGCAGCGCACAAACCCTCGCCCTAGATATTGCCAATCAACAAAATGCGGTGCTTAGCGATCCACCTGCGCAAGTTTTAATAAAAAACTTAGGCTCATCTACTATTAACTTCGTTTTGTATTTTTGGGTTAATAGCGAGCAGCACAGCCCATTAAAAGTAGCTTCCCAGCTTATGCGCGAATTAGTCAATGAGTTCACAAAGCAAAACATCAGCATGCCTGATGACGCACGAGAAAGAATTATACTCACCGACCCTAATGAACATGTTTCTAGCTTAGAGGAAAAACAACCAGCGCAAATACAAAACGAAAAGAATGAAACAGTTGATCAAACTAAAACACTTGATGATGTAAGCAGTGATACCGACGAAATACGTGAACAAGCAGAGCAATCAAGAGACCCAGAACAAGGGAAAAATATTATTTAATAATGCTGAAGTTGTATATATTTAGCTCAATATAAAATAAGCAGCGCTCTCGACTCAATAATTAAATAACCAACTAACGTTAATATGTATTAACGTTAGTTGGTTATATTAGGCCAATAAGTAGAAGTTATTATTGCTTGTAATGTGGTCGTCTACTTTGATTCCTACCTTAACTTTATCTTCTAGCTTTACGCTTTTAACTACATTGTTATTAACTTGCATCTCTTCAATGTTTACTGTGATAAAGTTAGGATAAACCGATTTTCTTTCAACTATGATTTCAGAAGCACCTGTTAATTCAAGCTCAGAAGCATCAAAACATAATATTGAATTCTTTATGACACTAATTACCTTGATTGGTGTACTTTTTATATTTACTTTTTGATCCAAAACTTTATCAGTTAAACAATGAAATAAAGATTCACTATAAGATTGAAAGAAAATACAATATTCAAGAATTAATTCAGGAGTTAATAGGTTTATAACTTTCGTGCCATGAGCAACTTCATTTCTTCTATCTGCAATCTCATCTATAGCTTTAAAAAGTTGTTTAGAACTTATCCCTTCAGGGTTATCAAATTTACTTTCTAGAGTACTTTTTATTGGTTCGTAGTTACAAACTAACTTATTTAAATCATTTATATCAACACTCTTGAAATACTCATTTATTGAACTGCTCCGAAAATTTGAACTATGCTGAATAAAGGCTTCGTAATTAAGCTTAACTGCACCGTTTGATACATTATTGTACAAGGCTGAAATAATAACTTCAGGTGCTAGCTCTTTATTTTTTTGAAGCCCCAGATTTAAAAGCAGCTCCGAACACTTCTTAATGTTAGCCTCTCTAATTTTTTCAGGTAATTCACTGTAAGTAGAAAAAACATCGGATATAGAGATTAAATAACCTTTAAGTAAGTCTTCTATATAACGCTCAAAAATCCCATATAATGAAATAACATAAGAGTTATAATTAAATATTTTATTAGCTACCATATTTATTTCAATATCTTCAACTAAATGCCTTAGAGTCGTATCTTTTCGGAGTAAAGAAACTGTTTTTAAGGTAGCTGTTTGAGACGCTACATGCTTCTCTAGAGCCTTTAGTTCTTGGCTAAAATCAAAAAAAGCTGCTTTCATGATATAAATTGATTAAAAAAGTCTGAAAATATTTTGAACCTTGTATTAACGGCATTTTTATTAGTATCTCTTCCTTTCATTTGTTCATATATATCTTTGTGAAATTGCTCTGTAGCAGCGAGAATTTTTTCCTTATTTGCGATTAATTCATCTTTCTTATCTAACATAGTAGAGAGAACGTGCATTATAGGGTCATATAGCAATTTAGTCGGTCGTTCATAATGGAACCACTTACCTTCTCTATGTCGATGTAACCAAAAAGCTTTTTCTCCATAGATATCCCAAGATAGCTTTATAGTTTCTTCAAACAATCCCTTTAGGTTTTCAATAACCTCTGGAGTAAACCTTAGATTACCTTCTTTCTGAAACTCATCGAAAAACACTTCCATTGTGTTACCTTTCCAATTATCAAGCTGCCTATATGCAAAGAACCTCAAACATAACTCAACGTCTGACATATCTTTATACAGCTCGTTTGATATAACCTCATTTCTATCAGTTGAACCTGTTTGAACCTCTTCTAAATCTGGTACAGGTATATTCCACAACTTACAAAAATATTCATTTCTAGCCAATGAAATGCACATTGAATTTACTACCCCTGGGTATAGTGCATTTCGTATTTCTTGTGGTTTTAACTTCTCACCACCACTATTAATTCTTTCAAAAACTAACTGCTTTAAACGATTAGCCTCTTCAATACTTTTTGCCGTTTCTTGTAGCAGGATAATTGAAGAAATATACCTACGGTCAATTCCTTTTTGTATTTGCTCAGGTAAACTGGAATATTTACACCCATTTAATTCGGGCCACTCTGCCAATCCGGCTAATTCAAATTCATCTGCATAAAATTGTGAGATAGCAGTCAAACGCTGCAACCCATCCATAACTTCGTACTCTGAAAAATTGACTTCATAGAGAAATATAGGAGGTATAGGAACATTCATGATAAATGATTCTATTAGTTTCGATTTTCTTTCAATACCCCAGCGATGTCTTCTCTGAAATTCAGGGTTTAATTTATAATCATCACTTTTTACCATTGCAAGTATTGTATTTAGTGGATACCTTGCTTGCTCTGTAACGATTCTGACAGCGCCTTTAATATATTTTTCATTCGCTGCTGATTTATCTAGCTCTTCAATTCCACCATGCCCATTTTTATCAAAATCAATTTTTTCATTATCAAACAGCTGAATATCCATTATTTATTTCTACCTGATTAGTTGGCTTAAATCGAATACGTAACAGAACCATTTACAGGCTCAGAATATAATACCAATATACTATTTTATTCAATTTAATCAAATACAAAACGAGCTAATAACTTGCTTCAGCCTTTTCAGCCAACGGAGTCAAACCTTGACTTCATACATCATAATTTCTCACTATCTGCTTATAGCTCTTTGCTTAAACTTAGCTGAGTATTACAAGCCGACAGCCAAAAACTAATGGCTTATCTTAATTTTTTATTGAATGAGTGAGTCAGCCGGTAAGCCGGGTTTTGTCCTTTCCGAAGAAAGTGATAATCATTCGTCTAGACCATAAATCGCTCTATGGCTCAAGCAACCTACCCGGTTCTCACGTGGGCCACGCGTTCATTATTTAAAATGATAGAACCCTATTTAGCCAATGCAGCCAATGGGGTCAAATCTTGACTTCATACATCATAATTTCTCACTATCTGCTTATAGCTCTTTGCTTAAACTTAGCTGAGTATTACAAGCCGACGGCCAAAAACTAATGGCTTATCTTAATTTTTAAACACAAAAAAGCCCGCAGCGTTAACTGCGGGCTTTTCTGTTGAATGAGTGAGTCAGCCGGTAAGCCGGGTTTTGTCCTTTCCGAAGAAAGTGATAATCATTCGTCTAGGCCATAAATCGCTCTATGGCTCAAGCAACCTACCCGGTTCCAACGTGGGCCACGCCATAAGGAACCCTATTTGGTCTTGCTCCGAGTGGAGTTTACCTTGCAACCGACTATTACTAGCGGCCCGGTGCGCTCTTACCGCACCCTTTCACCCTTACCAATCGAGATTGGCGGTCTCCTCTCTGCTGCACTTGTCGTGGGCTCACGCCCCCCAGCCGTTAGCTGGCACTCTGCCCTATGGAGCCCGGACTTTCCTCCCCCTGATCATTTTCGTCACAGGCAGCGATCATCTTGGCTGACTCGGCGCGCAGTATACATGAGGCTAATACCAAGCGCAGTAAAATTTACTCTTTTTCTTCAATAATTGTTTTGTATAGAGCGTTTTTCTTCATACCAAAGTATTCTGCAACCACACCACAGGCCTTTTTCATTGGCATTTCACTTTCAAGCAGTGCCAGCATTTTGCGCGCTTCAGGCGGAACATCGTCTATTTGCTTTGGTTTGCCCGGAAGCATAAGCACTATTTCGCCGCGCTGCTTGGTAGGATCATCAGTTAAAAACTGTTTAAGCTCACTTACACTACCATTAAAAAATGTTTCAAAGGTTTTGGTTAGCTCTTTAGCAAACACAACTTGCTGCTCATCACCAAGGGCTAGTGCTAAATCATCAAGGCTTGCCATAATACGGTGCGTACTTTCGTACATTATGCTGGTAATGCCTGAGTTAACAGCTTCGGTAAAAAAGTCTTGGCGAGCTTTGCTTTTAGCTGGCGTAAAACCAATAAACTGAAAGCGGTCAGTTGGTAAGCCTGAACAACATACGGCTGTAATTGCAGCACATGCACCTGGAACAGGTGTAACATGAGCACCTTGTTCACGACACAGATTTACAACAGCGTAGCCTGGATCACTAATTAGTGGTGTACCAGCGTCAGATACTAAAGCAATATTTAAACCTTGATTAAGTTGATCAATAATTTGTTGTGCTTTTTGCTTTTCGTTGTGGTCGTGTAATGCAAACGTTTTTGCCTTAATTCCAAAGTGGCTAAGTAGCTTGCCGGTATGGCGAGTGTCTTCAGCAGCTATTAAGTCAACTTGCGATAATGTCGCAATGGCACGGTGACTTAAGTCGTCATAATTGCCAATTGGGGTGGCAACAATGTAAAGAGTGCCAATTTTCTGTGAATTCTCCTCATTTAACATTGAGGTCTCCTGCGTCAGTCAGTAATATAAGCAAATCGCGTTAACGTATTGGGAAATCATTGTGCGACTTAAACTAGTTAGTCTATTAATTATATTGTCAGGGTTATCGGCGTGTAGCACAACCGAAAAACCAACTAAAAACAGCGATAACGTAAGTAACCGCACTAATGCACTGCAAAATCAGGCAACCAGTGCGCAATCTATCTACCAATTGGCGCAAAACCGCCAAGGTGCCGATAAAATACAGTTATTGTATAGCGCCCGTGATGCCGCAATTAGTGAGCAAAACTGGCCTTTATTAGAGATAATTGGGAATGAGCTTGAATTAACCGCAAGTGTTGATCAAATCCAAAACCGTCTTTATATTGCATTTGCACAAAAACAACAGAATAAAAATGATCAAGCTTTGGTTGTTTTACAGTCGCTAGACGGACAACTGACTCAACCTGAGCATTTTGCTTGGCATCAGTTTTTAACGGCCAGCATTTACGCATCGCAAAATTTTCCTAAAAAAGCTGCACCCTACTTTTTTAGAGCCTCTGAAACAGCAACAAAAAATAATATAGAAATCCCTCAACTTAATCAAAATTTGTGGGATAACTTAAAGCAACTCTCTTCTTACGCGCTTGAACGTTTTAACCGTGGTTCGGTTATTCAGCAAGGGTGGGCTAACCTAGCGTTATATCATCAAGTATATGCAAGTAGTGGCGTAGAGTTAGATCAAGCGATCAACAATTGGCGCAGACGCTATATTGGGCATCCGGCTTTTACTGTATTACCTGAACAAGATGAAATGCTTACTGAACTTGCTCCTATCAATATAGAGCGCTTAGTTGTGTTATTTCCACAATCGGGCCCTAACGAACGTTTAGGTGATGCCCTTAAAGCTGGTGTATTAGCTGCACTTGATACGCAAAATATCAACGACACTATTTTTATTGATGAAAACCTAAGTACAGAAGAAATTGCAGCGCAACTTGAAGAAATAAAGCCTGACTTTGTAATTGGTCCTCTACTTAAAGCAAATATTGATAAACTTGCCAATGCACAAACTCTTATTGATACTCCGGTACTACATTTAAACACCTTTGATGGTGAGCGAATTTCGCTTCAGCATTATTACTTTGCACTAAACCCTGAGCACGAAGTACAACAAGCCTTAGAACACTTTTTAACTAAGGGCTATCAAAAACCTATGTTGCTTGCACCAAATAACGCAAATGGCCAACGCTTGGTTGATTACTTTAACTTACAGTGGCAACGCTATAGCGAAACCAAGCCGCAAATAGGTTTTTATAACGATAAAAAAGATATGCCTAATACAATTACCAGCTTGTTAGAAGTTGATAAATCAAAAGAGCGCATAAAAACGATTAAAGCACTATTTAAACAGGAAGTAGAAAACGAAACCCGTTCACGTAGTGATATAGACGTTATTTATATTTTGGGTGATGCAATAGAAACACGCTTAATTAAACCTTACCTTGATGTAAACGTAAGTACATTTGCAGATCGTATTCCACTTTATGCCAGCTCTAAAAGTCATAGTAAACAAATTGACAGTACTGACAAAGGCGACCTAGACGGCCTATACTTCACTGAATTGCCGTGGATGCTCGATTCGCAAATTAAACAACATAACTTACGCCAGCAGTATGATTCGTTATGGCCAGAGCAAGTAGATATTAGCCAACGCTTATTTGCAATGGCGTATGATGCTGTATCAATATTACATGACATCAGGCAATTAAGCGTAATGCCTGGCAATCAATATAGTGGTTTAAGCGGTAAGTTATCTGTTAACACCAGCGGCCATATAGAACGCACGCTCGACTGGGCTCAATATACAAACCGTCGCATTAAGCCTGTGCAATTAGAAACACAACGCCCTGTACCATTGTTTATGCAATCAGCGGGTGACATACAAACTATCAATTAAATTTAATTAAGGGGGCGGCATGTCGTGGTTTAAAGAGCTGTGGCACAATAGTCGCGAAAAAGGCCAGTATTATGAGCTTGAAGCGCAAAAATACTTAGTTACTCAAGGGCTAACACCCATTGAACGTAATTATTACTGCCCCTTTGGTGAGCTTGATGTCATTATGAAAGAAGGCGATACCCTTGTATTCGTTGAGGTTAAGTTTCGCAAAAATAATGCTCGTGGCGGTGCCAACTATGCGCTTAGTCCACAAAAACAAGCTCGATTAAAACGTAGTATTTATCATTACTTAGCAGCTAAAAATTTAACTAACCAAGCTCTAAGAATTGATTATGTAGCCATTACAGGAGAAGCATCTCCTAATATTAATTGGCTTAAAAATGTATTTTAAACGCAAATACAAAGATAAATTATTGGTAGGCTATGCAAGACACAATTAAAGAAATTTTTACAGAAAGCATTCAAGTTCAAATCGCTGCAGGTGAAGTGCTACCTAGTGCTCTTGAGTCAGCTGCATTTACTATTGCACAAAGTCTGATCAACGGAAATAAACTCATTTGCTGCGGTACTGCAAATTGCCACATGCTCGCTCAGCATATGGCGGGTGTGTTGGTTAATCATTATGAAACCGAACGTCCCTGCTTACCTGCAATTGCTCTATCGCAAGAAAACGTTAATCTGGGGCAAAGTACTCAAGTAGACGATTACGATACATTTGCTCGCCAAGTCCGCGCTTTTGCCCAACAAGGTGATTTATTGCTTGTACTGGCTATAAACGGTAACGAAAAACATGTTATTTCTGCCGTTGAAGCTGCACTAACTAAAGATATGAAGGTCATAGTTATGGTTGGTGATGATGGTGGCGAGTTGGTAGGGCTACTTGGACCTAACGATGTTGAAATTAGATCGCCATCTAAACGCCCTAGCCGCATTATCGAATCCCATTTAGTTAACTTACATTGTTTAAGCGAACTTGTTGATTTAACGCTTTTCCCTCAGGATGAAAATTATGTTTAAACGCTCTCTTATTGTTTTAGGTACTGTTGTATTACTGCAAGGCTGCGCAGCCGCTGTTGTTGCAGGTACAGCCAGTGCAGTAACTGCAGCGAACGATCGCCGTACTATTGGCTCTCAAATTGACGATAACAATATTGAAATAAAAGCCAGTATTGCACTTAGCGAAGTAGAACGTCTTGAAAAGTTTGCCAATATAAGCGCTGTAAGCGTTAACGGTATTGTTTTACTTGTTGGCCAAGTATCTAACGAAGAAATGAGAAACGAAGCGCAGCGCACCATTGAGGGCGTTTCAGGTATTCGTAAAATACATAACCAAATTCGTATTGGCTCAAATACTGGCATTACTACACAAACTCACGACTCTTGGCTAACTTCTAAAGTAAAAGCCCAGCTACTAACAGCAAAAGACATTAGCAGTAATAACATTAAAGTAGTGACAGAAAATGCTGAAGTTTTTTTAATGGGCTTAGTATCTGACTCTGAGTCAACTCAAGCTGTAAATATTGCCCGCAATGTTTCTGGCGTAGAGCGTGTAATTAAAGTATTTGAATATATGTAAAGCAAAATACAGACATAAAAAAACCGCTTATTCAGCGGTTTTTTTTGGCATTTACTTATTATTTAATAACGCGTAAATGAGAGCCTTTTTTCTTCTCAGGCTTTTCTGGTGGTGTTTCATCAATAAACTCAGCTGATGAATCAACACTTTCAAGCTCTGGCACAAAATCGTCTTCGTCCTCTAAAAACTCATCTGCGGTAAAGACTGTTCCTTCGCCATTTTCACGCGCGTATATTGCAAGCACAGCACCTAGAGGTACATACACTTGCATTGGCTGACCACCAAAGCGCGCACTGAAGCTAAGTTGGGTTAAGTCTAACGAAAACTGTGTGACCGCTGATGGACTTATGTTTAAAACAATTTGTCCGTCTTGAACAAATTGTGTTGGCACTTGTACATTTGCAAATCCAGCGTCTACCACTAAATGCGGTGTACACTCGTTATCGACTATCCAATCAAAAAAAGCACGTAATAAATAAGGACGATTAGGCGTCATTATAAACGGATCTCACGCTCAGCTTCAGTTAAAGAGGCTTGGAATGACTCACGTTCAAATAAACGGATCATGTACTCTTTAAGCTCTTTAGAACCGGCACCATTAAGCTCAATACCAAACTCTGGTAAACGCCATAATAGTGGAGCTAAATAACAGTCTACTAAGCTAAACTCTTCACTCATAAAGTAAGGTGCTTCGCTAAAAATAGGTGCTACAGCAAGCAATGCTTCTGTTAGCTCTTTACGAGCTTGAGCAGCGTCTGACGTGTTGTTACTGATTTTGTCAGCTAAGCTGTACCAATCAGTATCAATACGATGCATCATTAAGCGGCTACGACCACGCATTACCGGGTAAACAGGCATTAGTGGAGGATGAGGAAAACGTTCATCAAGGTATTCCATGATGATGTTTGCCTGGTATAAACCAAGCTCACGGTCAATCAGTGTTGGCACTGTACCGTAAGGGTTAATTTCGTGAAGTGCTTCTGGCAAGTTATCTTTTTCAGCCAAATGAATATCTACACTTACACCTTTTTCCGCAAGTACAATACGTACTTGGTGGCTATACATACAGTTAGCACCAGAAAAAAGGGTCATTACAGGGCGCTTATTGGCAGCTACGGCCATGCCTATACCTCCATTAAATAACTAAAACAGCAAAAGGGGCTTAAGCCCCTATTGCAAAATTACCTTTAAAAATGTTCAACCTAATGAACATCTCTCCAGTATTCTTTCTTAAGCATAAATGCCAAGATAAACAGGATAATTAAAAATCCTATTACCTTAATACCTAGCGCTTCCGATTCAAGACGTGAAGGTTCACCCACGTACTCAAGGAAGTTTGTTAAATCACGAGCCGCTTGGTCGTATTCATCTATGCTTAATTCGCCCGTACCATCTGTTTCAGTAGCGATAACTTTAGTCACAGTGTGACCATGCTCTTGTACTTCTTTAGTGATAGGTGTTGGTAAACCTTGTAGTTCTTGAAGAACGTGAGGCATACCTACCGATGGGAAAACAATGTTGTTAACCCCAAACGGACGAGATTCATCTTTATAAAACGATTTTAAGTACGTGTAAATATAATCTGGTGATTTTACACGAGCAATTAGAGTTAAATCCGGCGGAGCCGCACCAAACCATTTTGCTGCATCGTCTTTTGTAATCGCGTTAGTAATATGACTACCAACTTTAGAACCGTCAAAAATCAACTGCTCTAAACCAACCTCTGTTGGGATACCGATATCACGAAAAGTACGTTCATAACGTTGATACTGCATTTGGTGACAACCAAGACAGTAGTTCATGAACAACTTTGCACCGCGTTGTAAAGATGGTTGATCAGTAAGGTCGTTGTTCGCCTCCATTAAAGGAACCGACGGACCTGCTGCCATAACCATGTTAGGTAACAAGTTTACTGATAAAGCAAATAAACCAATAATAAGCTTCTTCATCATTTCGTTAACCTCTCTGGCAATGGCTTAGTTTTTTCATTCTTACTGTATACAAACAACAGTACGAAGAACATAAAGTAAGTCACAGTACAGATTTGAGAAATAATCGTTTTCAGATCAGTTTGTGGAGTTGCACCCACCCAACCTAAAAGAACGAAAGTTACAACAAAACCTGCAATGTTCCATTTATGGAAACCACAACGGTAACGAACCGATTTAACTCTACCACGGTCTACCCAAGGTAGTAACGCAAGTACCACTATCGATGCACCCATCGCCGCAACACCAATTAACTTATCTGGGATTGCACGTAAGATTGCATAGAATGGCGTAAAGTACCAAACCGGGAAAATATGCTCTGGAGTTTTAAGCGGATTAGCCGCTTCGAAGTTAGGACCTTCTAAAAAGAATCCATTCATCGCAGGCATAAAGAACACAACCCAACAAAACAATATTAAAAAGCCAACCACACCCACAATATCTTTAACTGTGTAGTAAGGATGGAACGGTATCGCATCAACAATGTCTTTTTTGTCGGTGTAATACTCATGGAATTTAAATTTAGGCTTATCTTCTTCAGCTACTGAGCCTTTCTTACGTTTAATCTCAATACCTTCAGGGTTATTCGAACCCACTTCGTGTAGAGCAACAATGTGTAAGAAAACTAAGATTACAATAACCAGTGGTAGTGCAATTACATGTAATGCAAAGAAGCGGTTAAGCGTTGCACCTGATATTACGTAGTCACCACGGATCCAAAGCGTTAAATCATCACCAATAACCGGAATCGCACCGAATAATGAAATGATTACCTGAGCACCCCAGAATGACATTTGACCCCATGGTAATAAATATCCCATGAACGCTTCAGCCATTAATGCTAAGAAAATAAACATACCAAACAACCACAGTAATTCACGTGGTTTTTGATAAGAACCGTAGATCATGCCACGGAACATATGCATATATACAACGATGAAAAACGCTGATGCACCTGTTGAGTGCAAGTAACGTAATAACCAGCCATATTCTACATCACGCATGATGTATTCAACCGAGGCGAATGCACCTTCAGCAGATGGAACAAAGTTCATCGTTAACCAAATACCTGTAAGGATTTGGTTTACTAGTACTAACATGGCTAGCGAGCCAAAGAAGTACCAGAAGTTAAAGTTTTTAGGTGCTGGATACTGTGCAATATGCATGTTCCAAACACGTGTCATTGGGATTCGGTCGTCAATCCAACCAATAATCTTACCAAACATTAGGCAACCCCTCTTTCTTCGCCCACTAAAATAGTGGTTTCATCTAGAAAAGTATAAGGTGGTATTTCTAAGTTCAATGGCGCAGGTACCGATTGGAACACACGGCCAGCCATATCAAATTTAGAACCGTGGCATGGGCAGTAGAAACCATCGTCGGTTCCTTCTACTTTCTCACCAAAGTTACCTTGTAAAAAGCCTGGCGAACACCCTAAATGCGTACAGATACCTACAGCCAAAAATATTTCTGGACGTAATGAACGGTAATCATTTGTTGATGATTCTAATTGTTGTGGCTCTTGCGATTGCGGATCACGAAGTTGACCTTCATGTTCTTTCATTTGCTCAAGCATTTTTGGGGTCCGTGATACAACCCATACAGGTTTACCACGCCACTCGACACGTATTAATTGTCCCGGTTCAAGTTTGCTGATATCTACTTCTACAGGCGCACCCGCAGATTTAGCTCGCTCACTTGGATTCCAAGACGCAATAAAAGGAACAGCAGCCCCAGCCGCACCAACACCACCTACAACAGAGGTAGCTATGGTTAAAAAGCGACGTCGGCCATTGTCTACAGGCGCATTGCTCATCCACTTATCTCCACTATGATTCTCAACACTTGCTATATTGAGAACATCAGTTACAGCAGGTTAATTATTCGAATTTTTAAAATAGAAGCGATCATAATTAAAACCCTTGATTAAAACAAGGTTATTCAAAGCCCTATGCTCGAATAAAACTAACTTGATCAAAATTTGATTAAGTAGGTTCGAGAATAAAGCCGAACGACTATAATAACGCTTCTGTAAAAACAATATACTGACCAAGATCAACACCACTAAGAGGAAACAGTAAAAACTGTACATAGTGCGGTTAAACTCACTCATTTTACTTCAATGCCAATTGTAGCAAAAAATTCCACCAATTAACTGATGGATTTAAACTAATTACGATAATTATTTAACTTTTTTGCAGCTATCTGAGTGTTTTTTAACTTTCGTTTGATTAATACGCAGTTATTAATCAATTTGATCATCATTAATTGCTGCAATCACCCAGTATCACCGTCGATATAAATAACTTTATATTAAGTTGCAAATGTAAACATTTTGATTTGAAAACAAAAAACCCAGCATAAGCTGGGTTTTTGAATTCTTGATAACGTATAGATTAACGTTTTGAGAACTGTGGACGCTTACGCGCTTTCTTAAGACCCACTTTCTTACGTTCAACTTTACGTGCATCACGTGTAACAAAACCTGCTTTACGAAGTTGTGAACGTAATGATTCGTCAAACTCCATAAGTGCACGAGTGATACCATGACGGATAGCACCAGCTTGACCAGTTGTACCACCACCAGAAACGGTGATGTAAAGGTCAAATTTTTCAGTCATATCAACTAGCTCAAGAGCTTGATGAACAACCATGCGTGCTGTTTCGCGACCAAAATACTCTTCTAGAGAGCGTTTGTTGATTACGATGTTACCAGTGCCTGGGCGTAAGAATACGCGAGCACTTGAACTTTTACGACGACCTGTACCGTAGTATTGATTTGCCATGATGGTGCTCCTTAAATGTCTAGAACCTGAGGCTGTTGTGCAGCATGGTTGTGCTCAGTACCTGTGTAAACTTTAAGTTTACGGTACATAGCGCGGCCTAAAGGACCACGTGGCAACATGCCCTTAACAGCCTTCTCGATGATCATTTCAGGCTTTGCAGCTTGAAGTTTATCAAAAGTAGTAGACTTAAGACCACCTGGAAAACCAGAGTGTGAATAGTACACTTTGTTTTTGAATTTGTTACCAGTTACAGTAACTTTTTCAGCGTTGATAACGATGATATAATCACCAGTATCTACGTGCGGTGTATATTCAACTTTATGCTTACCGCGTAGGCGATGAGCGATTTCAGTAGCGATGCGACCTAAAGTTTTACCTTCAGCGTCAACTACGTACCAGTCACGTTTTACTGTTTCTGGTTTAGCAACAAACGTTTTCATTTATAAAAATCCAATGTTTTTCAATTAAAACCACAAGTAGTTAATATTAACTACTGCTCTAAGTTTGCTATAACCCCTTCGAGTTTTAGACTTTTGCGCCGCTCACAAGTGGCTAGACTATATGAGGGCATAGAACGCAACGTGGCAGACGCGGGAGTATACCAGCACTTAAAACACATTGCTACTCGCCGGTTGTTTTTTCCACAAGAAATTTTAGAAATAAGAAGTACTATATATGCACCTCTTATTTTTAATGGCTAACCTATTACACTTTTACCTACTAATTTAAACCAAATGCTCTCTAGCTAAATACTCTAGAGACTGCATTTCTTGCAAACGGCTTATACAGCGCTTAAATTCAAAGTTTAAATTACCTTGGGTATAAAGTTCGGTAATAGGTTTTTCAGCCGATATAATTAAAGTTACATGGCGCTCGTAAAATTCATCCACTAAAGCAATAAAGCGTCTAGCGGCATCATCATTAGTTTGCCCAAGCTGTTTTACGTTAGAAATAATCACCGTATTATATAAGCGACTAATCTCCATGTAATCAACCTGACTACGCGCTGTTTCGCACAATTCACTAAACTCAAACATCACCACGCATTTGGCTACTTTTCGCGTTTTGATTAAACGACCTTCTATCTCTATCGGCTCATCTAATTGTCCAGGCTCTGACGATAGCTTATCGAAGTATTCAAATAGGTTTTTATCCGCTTCTTTATCTAACGGACTATGAAAAATTTCGGCTTGCTCTAAGGTACGCAACCGATAATCAATACCTGAGTCTACATTAACTATTTCTGTATTGAGCTTAACCAGTTCTATAGCAGGGACAAAGCGGGCACGCTGCAAGCCATTTCTGTAAAGCTCATCAGGCACTATATTAGAGGTAGCAACAAGTACTATACCCCGTGCAAATAGCGCTTCCATTAAGCCACCTAGCAACATAGCATCGGTAATATCTTGAACAAAAAACTCATCAAAACAAATTATGTCTGTTTCAGCTTTGAAAGTGTCGGCTATTTTTTCTAATGGATTAGCCGTATTGTTTAGTTTTTTAAGCTCATTATGCACTCGGTGCATAAATCGATGAAAGTGCACGCGCATTTTACGTGTGCCCGGTAGTGATTCGTAAAAAGTGTCAACTAAATAAGTTTTACCACGCCCTACTCCACCCCAAAAGTACAAACCTTTTATAGGCGCAGGTTCATCTTTACTAAATAACTTAGCAAAAAAACCTTTTTGTTTTGGCTTTGCCTGAGTTAGATCATCGTATAGACGTTGTAAATGGCGCACAGCATTTTCTTGTGCTGCGTCGTGTACAAAGTCATCTCGCTTTAAGTCTTGTTGGTATGTTTGCCAAGGAGTCATATCTATTTACAGTTAAAACACAGTTTAATTTGCAAAGCATATTAACACGCATCATAACTCGGGGTATATTACACTTAGTATGATTTATAATTGAATCGGCATTCGTTAGTTATTTTCCCAAAGGGGTAGTTTTTATGGGCACAGTTATGTGGGTAGGTTTAATTGTTATTGCTGCTGTTGTAGCATTTTTTATTGGCGCATTTGTTACTAAAAAACAATTCAAACAAGATGAATTAAAAGAGCAGGCAGAGCAAGCTGAAAATGCGTTAGAGCAGTATCGTCAAGATGTCGCTGATCATTTAGCGAATACTGGCAAGCTCGTAAATAAAATGAAAGAAAACTATGATCAACTGCTTAGTCACGTTGAAGAAACAAACCAACTTCTTTTAGAAGATAGAAATAAAGCACCAGCAGAACCTTATTTTTCTAAAGAAACAACAGAACAACTACAAGCGTCTTTAAAAGAACGTCGTTCAGATCGTTCTTCAGCCGCAGCGCAACCAGCTGATTATGTATCGGGTGAATCAGGTTTATTTGCTGGTCAAAATAAAGTTTCAGAACATTCTAAAGTATCTTGATGAACTTTTTTTAGACCCCATAGTCTTTAGATATAACAGCTTTGTTGTTTTATCTTAATAAACCAAAAAGGGCTGCTTTTAAAGTAGCCCTTTTTGTTTTTGCTTTATCTTAAGTGGAGTTACCCCTGACTATGAAAATGAAATTATCACTTATCAGCGCAGCTATTCTATCTACAAGCTTATTAATGAGCCCTGTAGCGTCTTATGCAAAAATGCCAATTGCAGTAAATGGTCAACAACTACCCACTCTTGCGCCCATGCTAGAGAAAATATCTCCTGGTGTTGTAAGTATCCAAGTTTCAGGCTCTAAAGAAGTACGCCGCCGTGCAGATCCTCTCGAATACTTTTTTGGACAACAGCAGCCTCGCAGTCAAAAACGCCAATTTAGTGGATTAGGTTCTGGGGTCATTATTGATGCTGATGAGGGCTATGTAGTGACTAATAACCACGTAATCCAAGACGCCGAAAAAATGGTAGTTACTCTCGAAGATGGCCGTGAATTTGAAGCAACTAAAATTGGTACTGACACAGAATCAGACATCGCTCTTTTACAAATAGACGCTGATGACTTAACTGAAATCAAACTCGCTAACTCAGATAATTTACGAGTGGGTGACTTTGCTGTCGCTATTGGTAACCCATTTGGTCTTAGCCACACAGTTACATCAGGTATTGTTAGTGCCCTTGGTCGAAGTGGTTTAAACATTGAGGGCTACGAAGATTTCATTCAAACCGACGCAGCTATTAACCAAGGTAATTCTGGCGGTGCCTTAGTTAACCTCAATGGTGAGTTGATTGGTATTAATACCGCTATTTTAGGTGCTTCTGGCGGCAACGTGGGCATTGGTTTTGCGATTCCATCTAATATGATGAAAAATCTAGTCGATCAAATTATTGAACATGGTGAAGTGCGTCGAGGCTCGTTAGGCATTTCTGGTCGTCCACTTGATGCTGGACTTGCAAAAGCACAGCAACTTGATGTCAAACAAGGTGCTTATGTAATGCAAGTAATGGACGACACTGCCGCAAGTAAAGCAGGTATTGAAGCTGGTGATGTCATTGTTAGCATTAACGGTGGCGATATTAGTGGGTTCCACGAACTACGCAGCAAAATAGCTACGCTCGGTGAAGGCCGTGAGATAAAACTAGGCATTTACCGCGATGGTAAAATTAAAACAGTAAAAGTAACCCTTGATGGTGCATCTGGTGTTACAGCGACAGGCGAAGAACTACACCCCGCATTCCAAGGCGCGACGCTTGAAAACGTGCAAAAAAATAGCAATAAAGGTGTTGAGATTACTTCTGTAGATCCTCGCTCACCTTCTGCCCGTGTTGGCCTTGAAGAGGGTGATATTATTATGCAAGTGAATCGTCAGCGAGTTGAAACGATTCGCGACATGAATAAAATCATAGATAGTACAAAAGGTAATATAGTACTTGGCGTGCAGCGTGGTCGTGAGTCCATATTTATTTTAATTCAGTAATAAATCACACTATTAATGTAATAAAAATAACAGTGGCACTTGCCGCTGTTATTTTTTTTATGTCATCATAAAGAGATTGCTCACTTACATAATAAGAAAATCGTGCTGAAACTAATAAAATTTATTCTTCCCCCTTTATTTGCAGGCCTAAGTATTGCTTTTTTAGTGGTTTTTTTCAGCCCTAATATGCGAGCGGCCTTACTTCCAAATGTTCCCCTACCAAGCGCTATGAGTGCGGGTCACCTGAGTTTTTCTGATGCAGTTAAACGAGCAGCTCCTTCTGTGGTTACTATTTTTTCAGAAAGCATTTCCAAAGAACCCCGTTATAAAAGAAAAAACACAGTACAAGAGCTAGGCTCTGGCGTCATCATGTCGCAAGACGGTTATATTCTTACTAACTACCATGTTGTTAATAACGCAGATCAAATTATGGTTATTCTAACCGATGGTCGACGCTTTTTTGATGTGCAGCTAATTGGTTTTGATACCATTACTGATTTAGCCTTACTTAAAATAAATGCAGATCACCTTCCGGTCATTCCTGTCGATGATAGCTATGTATCGAGCGTAGGCGATGTGGTACTTGCTATAGGTAACCCGCTTAATTTAGGTCAAACAATCACGCAAGGCATCATTAGCGCAACGGGTAAGCAAAAGATTACAGACAGTCCGTACAATAACTTATTACAAATGGATGCGGCTATTAACGTGGGCAACTCTGGCGGCGCATTAGTTAACTCCAATGGTGATTTAGTCGGTATTACCTCTGCGCAGTTTAAAACGCGTGAGAATCTGAATATTCAAGGAATATTCTTTGCGGTGCCTTACTCGCTTGCTAAAAAAGTAATGGGAAAACTCATTCGTCATGGTCGTGTTGTACGTGGCTATCTAGGCTTCGAAGGCACAGCAGTAGATAGTACCGGTAAAGAAGTCAACGACAGCCTAACTCCCGTTACGGGCATGCGAATTACTAATTTAGACCCTTTGGGTCCAGCATGGCAAGCGGGCATTGAAGAGCAAGATATCGTTATTAAAATTGCAGGCCTTTCGGTAGCAAACCCACAAAAAGTGCTGGAAGAAATAGGTAATACAGAGCCCGGTAAAGAAATAGAGTTTGAGCTTTACAGAGATGGGAAAATAGAAAAAATCATGGTGGTGGTAGCTGAGCTTGAAACAAAGCTTTAATAAAGAATAATACCAACCTGCATAAATCGTCAATAAAAAGGCCGGATAGCAATTCGCATATCCGACCTTTTTTTTCAAAATAGTGTAATTAGTTAAGTATCTACTTAGCTACTTCTACGTTTAATATTTGCACCTAACGCACTTAACTTATCTTCAATGCGCTGATAACCTCTATCAACGTGATAAATACGATCAACGACCGTTTCACCTTGAGCCACTATACCCGTCAAAATTAAACTAGCTGAAGCGCGTAGATCGGTTGCCATCACTTGCGCACCCGTTAAGCTTTCAGTCTCACCACAAATTGCGGTATGTCCTTCTAAACGAATATTAGCGCCCATACGCTGTAACTCTGGTACATGCATGAAACGGTTTTCAAAAATCGTTTCTGTAATAGTCGCACTACCATTTGCTACTACATTCAATGCTGTAAACTGAGCTTGCATATCCGTAGGAAAACCTGGGTGTGGGGCTGTTTTAATATTAACGGCTCTTAGTTCTCGGCCGCGCATATCAAGATAAATACTGTCGTTATTCACCTCTAGGTGTGCATTGGTTGCGCGTAATTTTTCAATTACAGGCTCAAGGGAGTGAAAGTCAGTGTTTTTACAAAGTACTTCACCGCCAGCCATTGCTGCAGCGACTAAAAATGTACCAGTCTCAATTCTATCTGGTAAAATACTGTGCTCGCATCCTGCTAAACGCTCAACGCCTTCAACTTCAATGCGGCTGGTTCCTGCACCTGTGATTTTAGCGCCCATTGCAATTAAGCAATTAGCTAAATCAATTATTTCGGGCTCGCGAGCAGCATTATCAAGTATGGTTTTGCCATCAGCAAGAGCAGCTGCCATCAAGAGGTTTTCAGTAGCGCCTACGCTTACCATTTCCATAAAGATTTCAGCGCCTTTTAAGCGCCCGTTTACCTTGGCATTAATATAACCATTTTCAACGTTAATTACCGCGCCCATGCGCTCTAAACCTTGAATATGTATATCAACAGGACGAGCACCAATAGCACACCCTCCAGGTAAAGACACTTGAGCTTCACCAAAACGTGCGACTAAAGGGCCTAATGCAAGTACAGAGGCACGCATTTGCTTAACTAAGTCGTATGGCGCTAATGTTTTATTAACCGTTGCGCCGTCAATCACTAGCGTATCGCCGTGCCAATTAACATCAGCACCTAGAGTTTTTAATAAGGCTTCAGTGGTCACTATATCGCGAAGGCGCGGTACATTAGTAAATGTACTTTTTCCATCAGCTAATAATGAAGCAAACAAAATAGGAAGTGCGGCATTTTTAGCGCCAGAAATAGTCACTTCACCAGCAAGTGAAGTACCACCTTGAATTACAAATTGATCCATTAAGAGGCCCTATTTATTGCGGTAAAATAAATTTTTGTTCACGCTTCCACTCTACAGGAGTAAATGCACGAATAGATACTGCGTGAATTGTGCCATCTGAAATTGTATTCATTAATGGACCATAGACTAGCTGCTGCTTTTTAACTCGGCTTAAACCGTCAAAGCATTCGCCTACTGCAACAACTTCATAATGGCTACCATTGGCTTTTACATGTACTTCAGCTAATTGAAGTTCTTCGCGTAATAATGTTTCGACTTGGCTAGTTTCCATAACTCTCACTCAAATAGGGTTGTAACCTGACCCAATTGCATTAAATTTTGCAATTGCTCAGGTAGGTTTTGCAATTCAAGGCGAATGCCTTGCTGCTTTAATTCTGCAAAAGAGTGAATTAACCAAGCTAAGCCCGCTGTGTCAACCCTTGATACTCCACTTAGGTCGAAATAGATGATTTTATGCTTAGTTAATAACTTGTTGTTCAGAAGCTGCTCATCGCCAATTGAATTTCGAGTAAGCTCACCGCTTACTCGAAAATGTTGTCCATCAACTTGGCTTATTGCCAATTTAGTCATTCGAGTTACTGCCTCTAAACTGAACTGGTAGCTGACTCTTTTGCTCTAAAAGGTTACTTACATTATCAATACCTTGCTGGCGCAAAATACCTTGTAGTTCACTTTGTTTTGCATCTAGTAAACTAATACCTTCAGCAATCATATCGTACGCGCGCCATTCACCGTCGCGGTCTTCACGTACTTTAAAATCGATTCTGATATCAGGTTTACCGTCTTCAATAATTTTAGTCTTAACAACAACTACGTCTTTGCCTTTAAATGCTTGCTCGGCACCAAACTCAACTTTTTGGTTTGTATATTGAGTGAATACACCAGCATAAGTTGCAACTAAGTACTCTCTAAATACACCAATAAAGCGTTGAATTTCTTTAATTGCTTTGGCTTTTTCAGCTTCGTCGGTAATTGCACGTACTTTAGATACCTCACTACCTAGTACGCGAAGTGCTGCATATTTGTAGTCGATATAAGGCATTAATTCTTCTTCAACGATTACGCGAAGATGCTCTTGATCTTTAACAATTAATGGCTGGTCTTTTTTAATACGTGCAAATGTATTATCGGCAACTTGGCGTACCATTTTATTTGGATCAACCAATTTAACATCTGCTGCACTTACGCTTTGAGTTAGCGTCATTGTGCCAATTGCTACAATAGCTAAAAACTTTTTCAACATAATAATTACTCACTACCTTGGTTGAATAAAAACTGCCCGATTAATTCTTCAAGTACAATGGCAGACTTAGTATCAGTAATTGAATCGCCATCACCTAGTGCTTTACTTTCCACACCAAACAAATCGTCAATTGCTTCATCTTGCTTGTTTTCAGTCACTGTTTCGCCTAAACAACGTTGTTTAGCTGAATCTGGAGAAATGACAGGGTGAATACCTAAGTACTGCTCACCTAAAATACCCGACGTTAAAATAGAGATTGAGCTTGTGTCTGAAAAACGACATAAATACTGTGCATCAATGGTCATGTTTACCACTGGTAAAAACTCTTGTGGGTGTACATAAATTGATTCAACACGACCAATTACAACACCACCTACTTTTACCGGTGCACGCGCTTTTAACGAGCCAATGTTTTCAAACTTGGCATTAAGCGTATATGTTTCGCCAGAGCCACTAATACCTGAATTGGCAACTTTAAGTGCAAGCATCGCAAACGCTAAAATGCCAAGTGCTACAAAAAAACCAACTAAAATTTCTAATTTCCGTGAATTCATTATCTATACCCTATTAGCTGGTAAACATTACCGCTGTCAAAATAAAGTCAAAACCTAAAACTGCTAATGACGAATGAACAACCGTTTCGGTGGTTGCTTTGCTGATCCCTTCGGAGGTCGGCACACAGTCATATCCTTTATAAAGCGCAATCCAGGTCACCACTATGGCGAATACAAAACTCTTAATAATACCGTTTAGTATGTCTTGCTGAAACGACACTTGTGATTGCATGATTGACCAAAAACTACCTGTATCAACTCCCAGCCAATCTACACCCACTAAATGAGCGCCTATGATTGCTACGGCTGAAAATATCAAGGCAAGCAATGGCATGCTTATAAAACCCGCCCAAAAGCGTGGTGCAATAATACGTTTTAGCGGATCGATTGCCATCATCTCAAGTGATGAAAGCTGCTCTGTTGCTTTCATTAAGCCAATTTCAGCAGTCAATGCGCTGCCTGCGCGTCCTGCAAACAGTAATGCAGTAACAACCGGGCCCAGTTCTCGCAATAAACTCAGTGCCACTAACGGCCCTAAACTATCCTCAGCGCCATAACCAACTAATACGGTGTAACCTTGTAAAGCCAATACCATGCCGATAAACAAACCCGACACCATAATAATGAGTAACGATTGCGAACCCACCATATAAAGCTGGCGAACAAGTAACGGTGTGCCTTTTTTAAAATTAGGAACATGCGCTAATGCACTAAACAGCATATAAGCTGAACGACCGAGAGCCGCAAAGCGTCCTAGCGTTTTATGCCCTAGCTTTTGAAATAAATCCAACATTATGCTTTTTCTCCAAGCAGCTCGTCTGCATAAGCTTGAGCCGGAAAATGAAATGGTACCGGACCATCCGACAAGCCTTTTAAAAACTGTTGAACTAAAGGAGATTCGTGATTACGCATTTCATCTGGGGTACCACAACCAATTACCCCTTGATCAGCGATAATTATAACGTGATCGGCAATACTCATTACCTCTGTCACATCATGCGTCACAATTAAAGACGATAAACCTAATACCTCGTTAAGCGACTTAATTAGCTTAACCAATACGCCCATCGAAATAGGGTCTTGTCCTGCAAATGGCTCATCGTACATGATTAGCTCTGGATCAAGTGCTATAGCGCGCGCAAGTGCAGCACGTCTTGCCATACCGCCTGATAACTCAGAGGGCATTAAATCTTTAGCGCCACGTAGCCCTACCGCTTGCAGCTTCATTAATACAACTAATCGAATAAGGTCTTCACTTAGCTTTGTGTGCTCTCTTATAGGAAACGCAATATTGTCAAATACCGACATATCAGTAAACAGCGCACCACTTTGAAAAAGCATGCTCATTTTAGTACGTGCTTCGTATAACTCTTTACGAGACATTTTAGGAATGCTGCCACCTTCAAATAAAATATCACCTGAATCGGGTTTAAGCTGACCACCAATTAAACGCAACATAGTGGTTTTGCCAATTCCGCTTGGCCCCATGATCGCAGTAATTTTACCTTTAGGAACGCTAAAACTCATATTTTTATATATAGTTCTATTGCCTCTCGAAAAGCTAACATCCTTGACTTCTACTATTGATTGCGACAAGTCGCTCTCCATAAAAATGTTCACTAGTGCACCTATTTTAAAGCTTTTTTGTCAAAGATGGAAAAAACAATTCGTAAGATTTTGTAATACATCCATGAAAAGGATTATAAGACTCGCTCAAAACAGCTTAACCCCGGCTTAAATTTTTAAATTAGCTGTTTAAAAGCAGCATTGTTACGTAGTTGACCTTACTCTTTTATTTATACTTTCATCTTGGCTTTTGTTACTATTCGCGCCATCCGTATTTTGTATAACTGGCTTAACACAATGGTTACCTCGTTTGTTATTTTAATTCTTGGTTTTGCAGCTCTTGTTTGGAGTGCAGACAGGTTTGTTTATGGCGCTGCGGCTCTTGCTAAAAACTTTGGTGTACCTACACTTATTGTTGGTTTAACCGTGGTAGCTATGGGCTCATCAGCCCCCGAAATGATGGTTTCAGCCTCTGCCGCTCTGGCTAACAAAACCGACACTGCCGTCGGTAATGCTGTTGGCTCTAACATTACAAACATTTTACTTGTGTTAGGTATTACAGCTCTATTTCGCCCTCTTTCAGTTTCATCTAGTACGTTAAAACGCGAAATGCCATTGGTAATGCTAGTATCTCTTGCTACTTGGTATGTCTTTTCGGATAACTACTTTTCATTTAATGAAGGTGTTGCACTTTTAGTTGGCTTTATCGTATTCATCGGTGGGTTAATTATTGTGTCTATGCGTGCAAAAAACCAAGATGACCCATTTGTCTCAGAAGCCTGCGACGACGTACCTAACGATGTACCTACAAAAAAAGCGATATTTTGGTTAGTTATAGGCATGATACTCCTACCTGTTAGCTCTCATTTTTTAATAGGTTCAGCTGTAGACATTGCAAAATACTTCGGCTTAAGCGACTTAGTCATTGGCTTAACAATTATTGCCATTGGTACTAGCTTGCCAGAGCTTGCAGCTTCGGTAGCTGGTGTACTTAAAAATGAAGATGATTTAGCACTAGGTAATATTGTTGGCTCAAATATATTTAATATTCTAGCGGTATTACCACTTGCAGGTATCATTAACCCTTCTGCCATTGACCCATCATTAGTAAGTCGAGACGTATTAATTATGATTGGTGCAACACTTGCTCTTATTATTATGTCATTGAACTTTAGAGGCACCCAACGTATCAATAGAGTAGAAGGCGGCTTATTGCTAATAGCGTTTTTGGGTTACCAAGGGTATATTTTTAGTCAAGTAGGGTAAATGATGGCAACGCTAAATTTTATTGAACAAGGTCTTCGCGTTTTAGATGTTGAGCGCCAAGCACTTAGTGATATTGCACAATATGTAGATGAGAATTTTAATAACGCGTGCCAATTAATGTACGACTGCGAAGGCCGTATTATTGTCATTGGCATGGGTAAATCAGGTCATATTGGCAATAAAATCGCGGCCACTCTTGCGAGTACTGGCAGCCCTGCATTTTTTGTTCACCCTGGTGAAGCAAGTCATGGTGATTTAGGTATGATCACTAAAAATGACGTGGTTATGCTTATTTCTAATTCAGGAGAGACCAGCGAAGTTTTAAATATCATTCCGGTTTTAAAACGACTTGGTGCCAAAATGATATCGATGACTGGCAATACGCAATCAACCATGGCGACCCTTGCTAATGTACATGTGTGTATTAAAGTAGAAAAAGAAGCCTGTTCATTGGGTCTAGCTCCTACATCAAGCACCACTGCAACGCTTGCGATGGGCGATGCCATGGCAGTTGCACTATTAGAAGCCCGCGGCTTTACAGCTGATGACTTCGCGCTATCTCACCCAGGTGGTAGTTTAGGCAAGCGCTTACTGCTTACTTTAAAAGATGTTATGCACGGTGGCGCAAATACACCTATTATTAGCGTTTCACAAACAGTTAAAGACGCCCTTATTGAAATGTCCGCCAAAGGTTTAGGCATGACAGCCATTGTTGATGAAAATCAGCAGCTCGTGGGATTATTTACCGATGGCGATTTACGTCGTATTTTAGAGCAAAGAATTGATATTCATACAACACAAATAGATGTTGTTATGACTAAGTCATGTACTACGGCTACACAAGATATTTTAGCCGCTGAAGCGCTTAATATTATGGAACACAAACGTATAAATGGCTTAATCGTCGTCAATGAGAAAAACCAACCTATTGGCGCATTAAACATGCAAGACCTATTAAAAGCAGGAGTGTTATAAATGCAATTTGAAGAACTCTATCAACCGCTGAGCGATGATGCAAAAGCACGCGCTAAAAAAGTAAAGCTACTTATATGCGATATTGATGGTGTATTTTCTGATGGCCGTATTTATCTTGGTAATCAAGGTGAAGAGCTAAAAGCATTTAATACAAAAGATGGTTTTGGCATTAAAGCGCTTATAAACAGTGGCTTTGAAGTGGCTGTAATTACTGGTCGTCATTCACAAATAGTGCAACAACGTATGAGCAGCTTAACCGTACAGCATATTTATCAAGGCCAAGAAAATAAGCTCATTGCCTATCAAGAATTAAAAGACAAACTCAACCTTAGCGATGAACAAATTGCTTATATCGGTGATGATGGCCCTGACATGCCCGTTATGGAATTAGTCGGCTTTGCTGTTGCAGTAAATGATGCCCATCCACTTATTAAACGTTTATCACACTATGTAACGCAAATGCCTGGCGGCTTTGGTGCAGTAAGAGAGCTCACCGACTTACTTATGCTTGAAAATGGTAAAGCGTTGACTACACAAGGCACTAGTTCATGAATGCAGCGCGCATAATATTAAGCGTTTTATTCATTAGCTGTATGGTTTGGCTTTGGTACCCTTATTTTACACAACCAAATATTTTGCCTCAGACTGAGCCTGAAGTTATTGCCAAGCCTGATTACATAGCCATTGAACTCAAACAAACAGCCTATGACGAACAAGGTACAATCAGCCACAAAGTAACTGCGGCTAAAATGGAACTATATCAGCAATTAGGTTTCACGTTTTTTGAAAAACCCATTTTTACTTTATATAACGAAAAGCAAACGTGGCAAATAAATGCAGACGAAGCAACATTATACGAAGACAAACAATTAATTTTAGAAGGTAATGTGGTTGCCAAAAACTTAACCGATAACGCCATGATAGACAAAATCAATGCTGATAATATTCAGGTAGATATAAAGCTATTAACAATGCGCTCGGAGCAACCCGTTATCATCACTGGACCCAATTTAAAAATCACCGGCAAAGGCCTAGAAGCCGACTTAAAAACCGAAGTGATAAAACTAATTAACCATACGCGAACCATATATTATGACCAATAAAATATTAAAATCACTTATTATTCCTACACTTATACTAGCATTTAATAGCAGTGCTGCAGAGCCAAATACACAGCCTGCTGCAAATCAAATATCAATAAGCGCCGATAAGCAAGAAGGTCAATTAAAAGCTAATGTCGGGATTTTTGAGAAAAACGTTGAAATTATTCACGGTAACCGCCGTATTACAGCCGACCGTCTCGAAGTACATAAACGCGATGAACTTGGTGATAATAAGCAATTATTAATTGCCACTGGTAGCCCTGCCCACTTTGAAGAGAAGCAATCAGACGGCACGACTATGAGCGCCAGTGCTGACGAAGTACGTTACGATGTATCTAAGCGTTTTTTAACGCTTGTTGGTAATGCACAGGTATCGCAAGCAGGACAAAAAATAAATGCTAAAAGCATTACCTACGACATTGAGCAACAGCTAATCAGTGCCGAAAAAGATGAAAACTCAACTGACCGCGTTCATACAATTTTAGTACCCATTGAAACTAAAAAAAGTAAAAAAAGCGACAAAGGTCAACCATGAGCACATTAAAAGCAGAACTATTAGCAAAGAGCTATAAAGGCCGTGAAGTTGTAAAAAACGTTGGCCTTGAAGTAAAAGCGGGCAGTATTGTTGGCTTACTTGGCCCTAACGGCGCAGGCAAAACAACCACGTTTTATATGATTGTAGGCCTTGTGCCTAGCGATAAAGGTAAAATATCGATAGATGATAACGATATTACTCTTTTACCTATGCATAGTCGTGCTAGATTAGGCATAGGCTACTTACCGCAAGAGTCTTCAATTTTCAGAAAGCTAACTGTTTATCAAAACTTAATGGCTATTTTAGAAACGCGCAAAGAGCTAAATAAACAAACTCGAGAAGATACACTCGATAAATTATTAGATGAATTTAGCATACAACACATTCGCGATAGCCAAGGTATGGCATTATCAGGTGGCGAACGTCGTCGTGTCGAAATAGCACGTGCGCTGGCAGCAGATCCTAAATTTATATTACTGGATGAACCGTTCGCTGGTGTTGATCCAATTTCAGTATTAGATATAAAGAAAATAATAGAACATCTTAAAAATCGTGGGATTGGAGTATTAATTACCGACCATAACGTAAGAGAAACCCTTGATGTTTGTGAAAAAGCCTACATTGTTTCTCATGGGGAGCTGATTGCATCAGGTACTCCAGAACACGTATTAAATGATAAAACAGTACGCGATGTTTACTTAGGCGAGCAATTTAGGCTGTAACATTTACGCCATGTCTTTAAGCATCTGCTAGTATTAATTATAACAACATAAAAGGATTGTTAGAGATACATGAGGCAATCACTACAGCTGCGCATGGGCCAGCAACTTACAATGACTCCACAGCTGCAACAAGCTATTCGTTTGTTGCAACTCAGTACATTGGATCTCCAGCAAGAAATACAAGAAGCTCTCGACAGCAACCCGCTATTAGAGGTTGAAGAACAAGACTACTCAGAAGATGCTGCTGGCAAAAACGAGCAAAAAGCTGATACCGATGACATAACTGTTAGCGCATCTGCCGATGATGCTCCAAGCGAATACGAACAAGATAGTGGTGAAGCACTTGCGAAAGACACGCTAAGTGACGACATGGCTATGGATGTTAGCTGGGATGAGTACATGAGTGCCGCTCCTGCAGCATCATCGGGTCCAATGCCTGAAGATGAATCAATTTATCAAGGTGCCTCTACAGAGACGCTCCATGAGTATTTAATGTGGCAGTTACAATTAACGCCATTTAGCCCTACAGACGAAGCTATTGCTATTGCCATCGTAGAAGCAGTTGATGATTCAGGTATTTTAACACTAAGCTGCGAAGAGATTTTAGAAAGCTTTAATCAAGAAAACGAAGATGATAACGAAGTCGAACTTGATGAAATTGAAGCTGTATTAAAACGCATCCAACTGTTTGATCCTGTTGGTATTGCTGCACGTAGTTTACAAGAGTGTTTGTGTATTCAGCTTAATCAGTTTGATAAAGAAACACCTTACATTAATGAAACAAAAATGATTTTAACCGAGCATATTGATTTATTAGCTGCTCGTGACTATCGTACATTAATGAAGAAAACCAAGCTCAAAGAAGAAGAGCTTAAAGAAGTAATGACATTAATCCATACTCTTAGTCCTAAGCCAGCAGATACTATTGTAAGAGAAGAATCTGAGTATGTTATTCCAGACGTGTCAGTTAAAAAAATTAAAGGCCGCTGGGTTGTTGAGTTAAACCCAGATAGCATGCCTAAAATTCGTGTTAATAGCCAATACGCTGCAATGTCTCGCACTGTGAAATCGAGTGGTGACAGCCAGTTTATTCGCTCGCATTTACAAGAAGCTAAATGGTTTATTAAAAGCTTAGAAAGTAGAAACGACACACTTTTAAAAGTAACTAATTGTATTGTTAAGCAACAACAAGGCTTTTTTGAACACGGCCCTGAAGCAATGAAACCAATGGTTTTAAATGATGTTGCTGAAATGGTAGAAATGCACGAATCAACAATTTCGCGCGTAACAACTCAAAAGTATATGCATACACCCCGTGGTATATTTGAGCTTAAATACTTTTTCTCAAGCCATGTAAGCACCGAAAACGGTGGTGAATGTTCATCTACAGCAATTCGTGCACTTATCCGCAAATTAATCGCTGCAGAAAACTCAGCAAAACCATTGAGTGATAGCAAAATAGCGGATATATTGGCTGAGCAAGGAATTAAAGTAGCAAGACGTACAATCGCAAAATACCGCGAATCTCTGGCTATTCCACCGTCAAATCAACGTAAAAGCTTGATCTAAGACGCAAAAAAAAGAGGGTAATGCTTATGCAACTAAACTTAACTGGTCGTCACGTAGAATTAACCGATTCACTAAGAGACTATATTAATACCAAATTTGCGAAGCTAGAAAGACACTCTGATCATATTAATAATGTTCATGTCATTCTCGATGTAGAAAAATTAAATCAAAAAGCAGAAGCCACAATACATGTAAGTGGTGCTGAGCTATTTGCCTCTACGGAACATCAAGATATGTATGCCGCCATTGACTCGTTGATCGACAAGCTCGATCGACAAGTAATTAAACACAAAGAGAAGCTTGCTCGACACTAATATGATGAAATTAAGCTCACTTATATGCCAGGACTGCAGCAAAGCTGCGGTCCTTTTTAATAGCAAAAAAAGAATTTTAGAGTTCATTAGCGAACTTGCTCACGACAAACTTCCGTATTTACCGCAACAGGATATCCTTACTGCTTTAATGAGTAGAGAGAAACTGGGTAGTACAGGTATTGGCCGTGGCATTGCCATTCCTCATGGTCGAATGAGCGGTGCAGAAGAGCCTTTAGCTTTAGTACTCGTTAGCGAAACTCCAATAAATTTTGATGCAATAGATAATCGTCCTGTTGATATTTTTGTCGCACTCATCGTACCAGATGGCGATAACCAACAGCACTTAAAGACTCTCGCAACCATTGCTGATAAACTAAACAACAAAGATTTTTGTAAACAGTTACGCTGTGCAAAATCAGATGCTGAGCTTTACCAAGTTATTGTCGATCAATCATAGTTTTATAAAGGGTGTTAAATGGAGTTAATTATCATAAGCGGCCGTTCTGGTTCTGGAAAGTCGGTTGCTTTACGCGTTGTAGAAGATTTAGGCTATTATTGCGTAGATAATATTCCAGTTAACTTGCTTCCTTCATTAGTTCGCAGTGTGTCTGATAGCTACGATAAAATTGCTGTTAGCATTGATGTGCGAAACATCCCTAAAGAGCAAGATGAATTTAACGATATTCTTGAATACTTACCAGGCTTTGCAAATCCTACGTTATTTTATTTAGATAGCGACGATCAAACGTTGATAAAACGCTTTTCAGAAACACGCAGGTTACACCCACTATCAATTGACTCGCTGCCTCTTGATTTAGCCATCAAAAAAGAAAAAGAATTACTTGATGTATTAATCACCCGCGCCGACTTTATGATAGACACAACTGATTTAAGCGTTCACCAACTTGCAGAATCTATTCGTGAAAAGATTTTAGGTAAAAAAGATAAGCAACTAATTGTCACGTTTGAATCGTTTGGTTTTAAACACGGTATACCAAAAGAAGCAGACTATGTATTTGATGCGCGTTTTTTACCAAATCCACACTGGGAACCTGAATTAAAACCTTTAAATGGGTTAGATCAACCCGTTAAAGATTATTTGGCCAATCACAGCATAGTGCAAAAATTCACATGGCAAATTCAAACATTTGTACAAACGTGGTTACCGCACTTAGAGCGAAATAACCGCAGTTATTTAACCATAGCTATCGGATGTACAGGCGGACAACATCGCTCTGTATATTTAGCGCAAACTATCGGTGAAAGTTTTGCAATGACACATCCCAATGTAAAAATTCGCCATCGTGAACAAGAAAAATAATAGAGCTGAATAATCACCTGTTCAGCTTAGGTAGAGTAAGTTATGCACTGTGAAGACACTTTTTTAATAAAAAACAAATTAGGCTTACACGCTAGAGCAGCTACTGTGCTTGCGCAGTTAGCAGTACAATTTGATGCGACAATCACATTATTTCAAGATGATAAAGAAGCCGCGGGCGATAGCGTACTTGCACTAATGTTACTTGAAAGTAGCCAAGGCAAAGAAGTAAAAGTTGTATGCAAAGGCCCCGATTCTGAGCAAGCTTTACATGCTGTTGGAGAGTTAATAGCACAACGTTTTAATGAGCAAGAATAAACAGTTATAAAAATAATGCTCGCATTACTAACGCCTCAACTAAAACAGATATATAAATACGGTTAGTGACGCCAGTTAACTCACCTCTCCCCATAAAGTAATATAAAAATTTATAAAGGACGCCAATGCCTGAAGCTTTTGAACAAGATTACCCACTACAGCAACTAAAACAAGTGACTAAGTCACTCAATAGTGGTCAATTTGTTCAAGTTAGGCGCATGCTCGCAAAAACAGCTCCTTGTGATACCGCATTATTATTAGAATCATCCCCCCATAAAATTCGCCGACTTCTCTGGCAGTTGGTTGATCCTGATGTGCAAGGCGATGTTCTTGAAGAACTATCAGAAGATGTTCGCTTAGGCATTATTGCCCAGATGGAACCTAAGCACATTGCAGCCGCAACAGAGGATATGGGCCACGATGACTTAGGTGAAGTATTACGTAGTCTGCCAGATACCGTTTATAAAGACGTTGTTAGCGCGATGGACATTCAAGACCGTGAGCGTGCAACACAAGCACTTTCGTATCAAGAGCGTTCTGCTGGCGCGCTAATGAACACCGATACGGTGACCATCCGCCCTGACGTTACGCTTGATGTTGTACTTAGATATATTAGGCTACGCGGCGAGTTACCAGAAGGTACCGATGACTTGTATGTTGTTGATAAGCATAATTGCTTTATAGGCGCTTTATCACTCAGTACATTATTAACTAACCCGCCAGAAAAAATTGTTCGCGATTTAATGGATGAAGATTGTGAGTCTATCCCAATCTCTATGGATGAAAGTGAAGTCGCGCAATTATTTGAACGTCATAATTGGATATCGGCCCCCGTAGTTGATGATAACGATCAGCTCCTTGGTCGTGTAACTATCGATGACATCGTTGACGTAATAAGAGAAGATGCGGAGCATAGCTTACTAAGTTTAGCCGGTCTTGATGATGAAGAAGATACCTTTGCACCAGTACTAAAAAGCTCTAAAAAACGCTCAGTTTGGTTAGGTGTCAACTTACTAACGGCACTTGCAGCTGCTTTTGTAGCTAGCTTTTTTGAAGGCACTTTAGATGTTTTACCTATTTTAGCTGTACTTAACGGTATTGTCCCTTCTATGGGTGGTGTTGCAGGCAGCCAATCATTGACGCTTGTTATTCGTGGTATTGCGGTAGGTCATATAAATCAAACAAACCAACGTTTCTTGATGATGAAAGAGCTTGCTATTGGCGCGTTAAACGGGGTTTTGTGGTCGTTGTTAATAGCAGGTGTTATTGCCCTATGGCAGTGGGACTTTATGCTTGGTGGCGTACTCGCCTTCGCTATGTTTATGAACTTAGTGGTGGCAGGTGTTGCTGGTGCGAGTATCCCTATTATTCTTAAGAGAATGAATATAGACCCAGCACTTGCAGGGAGTGTAGTGCTAACCACGGTGACAGATATTGTGGGTATATTCGCCTTTTTAGGTACTGCTACTTGGTTGCTGGTTTAAATTAGAAACTTTTGCAAATAACTAAAGTAAAAAACACTTAGGGTAAAGCTGCAACTATGACAACGGATACCAAAAATAAAAAAGACACACCTAAAAAAACGCCAAAACAAAAAGGGCTATCAATATTAAAAAGTGTATTGATATATGGCTCTATATTTTTCGTAATTTATAACGCTGTTAATTGGTGGAGGCAACCGGTCATGCCTGCAAATCCTCAATTACAATTAATAGACTATAAAGGGCAAAACATTGATTTATCAGCAATGAGCCAAGATAAACCAACGCTTGTGTACTTTTGGGGAACTTGGTGCCCTATTTGTAGTATTACCTCCCCAGCCATAAACGAACTCGCAAACGAGAATAACTACCCTGTCGTGAGCATCGCAATAAAATCAGGTTCTGATAAAGAACTACATGAGTATCTAAATGATCACGGCTACAATTTTGCCACTGTCAACGATCAACACGGTGAGATATTTGCCGACTGGCAAGGACAAGTCACGCCATCCTATATAATCTTAAAAGATAATAAAATGAAGCAAGGGCTAACAGGTATTCAACCGTTATGGTCACTTAAATTACGTTTGTGGTTATCATCAACGTTTTAAAAAAACTAACTAGAAGTATATAGGCTCTAAATACGCCAATCTTAAGGGGAGTTTCTAAAAGTTCGCTCTTTATTACCTACAATAATATAGCCAATAAAGAGCAAGGTTTACTTAATTTACGCATGAAAAGGGTTTAAAAACCCTTAGCGTAATTAAACTAATCTACTAGGGCGTGTTGATCTTTGTGGATTGAAATTTGTTCAATCTAGGGGCGATTAAATCGCGGCGCGAGGTTTGTAACCTAGTGGGCTAAGTAAAAACCGAGCAACAAAGAGTTAATCGTCCCTAGAAAGAACCCAAAGGGCAGCGCATGTTTGGTATTTATGCTGCGTTATCGCCTATTCATGGGGAATAACCACACTACATAGGCTCCGCCTTGCCTAAAAACCAAACATACTGCTGCAAATTCACCCACCAAAGATCAACACGCCCTAGTTATTAATAGATTGAATCACTAACGTGTACTTTGACGATTACCGCCTACTTTTGGTTTAGTGTTTGCCTTTTTAAATTGGCTAAAACCGGTATGTCGCGTTAGTGCCGGACGTCCGCCTTTACTGCGACCTTTACCTGCTTTTTCATCACGCCCTTCTTCAGGCACTAAACAGTTAGGCCCTTTACCAATTAAATTAGCTTTACCCATTTTACGCAGTGCTTCGCGTATCATCGGCCAACCTGCTGCATCATGGTAGCGTAAAATAGCTTTATGTAATCTACGTTGGCGAGCACCTTTAGGTACTGGAACAACTTCTGTATTGTTTTTTATATTACGTAAAGAGTTCATCTCTGTATGATAAATAGTCGTTGCATTAGCCATCGGTGACGGGTAAAAATTTTGTACCTGATCAAGCTTAAAGTCGTTTGATTTAAGCCATAAAGCCATGTTTACCATGTCTTCGTCTTTTGTACCTGGATGAGCTGATATAAAGTAAGGAATTAAATACTGCTTTTTACCTGCTTCTTTAGAGTACTTATCAAATAATTCTTTAAATTGATCATACGCGCCCATACCTGGTTTCATCATTTTTGATAATGGACCATCCTCTGTATGCTCCGGCGCTATTTTTAAGTAGCCGCCCACATGATGCGTTACTAATTCTTTAACGTAACGAGGGTCGCGTACAGCTAAGTCATAACGTACACCAGAAGCAATCAAAACCTTTTTAATACCCTTAACTTCACGTGCTTTTTTATATAAGTCTATTGTTGGCGTATGGTCGGTATCCATGTGCTTACAAATCTCAGGGTACACACATGATAAACGTCTACAGGTACTTTCTGCTTTTTTACTAGTACAACGCAGTTTATACATATTTGCCGTTGGGCCACCTAAATCAGAAATCACACCAGTAAAGCCAGGTACTTTATCTCTAATCTGTTCAATTTCTTCAATAATAGATTCTTGCGAACGACTTTGAATAATACGCCCTTCATGCTCCGTAATTGAGCAAAACGAACAACCACCAAAACAACCGCGCATAATATTTACCGATGTTTTTATCATGTCGTAAGCAGGAATTTTAGAGTCGCCGTAACTTGGGTGAGGAATTCGCTGATACGGTAAACCAAACACAGCGTCCATTTCATGTGTTTCTAATGGGTATGCAGGCGGGTTTACCCAAATAGAGCGATCGCCGTGTCGCTGAAACAGCGCTCTTGCACAACCAGGGTTTGTTTCTTGATGTAAAATACGCGAAGCGTGGGCGTATAGAGGTTTGTTAACACTTACTTGCTCATAAGCAGGTAACTTAACGTAAGTTTTTTCCCACGGTTTAGGTCGCGCAGGCTGAACCATGATTGGTTTTGCAGCTTCCGCCTTTAAATCAATACCCGCTTGTTTAAATTCAGATTTGCTACATCCAACATCATCAGCGCCGTATGGATTTGGAATTGGATCAATTTTACCAATTTTATCTATAGCGGTAGAGTCACTACCACGCCAACCTGGTAAAGGTTCTTTTCTAATAACAGCCGTGCCGCGAATATCTTGAATAGTATCCATTGTTTCGCCTGCGGCAATACGATGCGCAACTTCAACTAACGGACGCTCTGCGTTACCGTAAATTAAAATATCAGCTTTAGCATCAAACAAAATACTACGACGTACTTTTTCTTGCCAATAGTCGTAATGAGCAATACGACGAAGACTCGCTTCAATACCACCAATAACAATTGGTATTCCTTTGTATGCTTCACGACATTTTTGCGAGTAAATCATTACGGCTCGATCGGGACGTTTACCACCTACGTTATCTGGCGTGTAAGCATCATCGTGGCGCATACGCTTTTCAGCTGTATAACGATTGATCATCGAATCCATGTTGCCAGCTGTTACACCAAAAAATAAATTCGGTCTGCCTAGCTCCATAAATGCATCTTTAGAGTCCCACGCGGGCTGGGCAATAATACCCACTCTAAAGCCTTGCGCTTCAAGTACACGGCCAATTACCGCCATACCAAAGCTAGGATGATCAACGTACGCGTCACCACTAATTATTATTATGTCGCAGCTATCCCAGCCAAGTGCATCCATTTCTTCACGTGTAGTTGGTAAAAATGGCGCGGTGCCATAACATTCAGCCCAATATTTAGGGTATGAAAATAAGGCGCGCTTAGCTTTGAGTGTGCTCATAATTGTGGCCGTAGAATAACAAAAGGCGCGAATTATACCCTACTAAATTGTTTATATATACAAAGTAGTCAAAGCATATCGCACCTTAAATTCTAAATCGTTCATTAGCTTAAATAATAAATTAATCTTTTTTAGCGTTTATTTATAAATTCTATTAATTCATTCTCAGGCATGGGTTTAGCATACATAAACCCTTGTACCTCATCACACCCTAAATTCTTTAAAAACTGGGCTTGCGCTTGTGTTTCGACCCCTTCAGCAATCGTTTTTAAACCCAACTTAGCGCCAAGTGATATAACTAAAGCAGCAATAGCACCTGTATCATCGTTTGGTAAACCCTTTATAAATGCGCGGTCTATCTTTAATCTATCCAGTGGTAAACTTTGAATATAGCTCAGCGACGAAAAACCAGTGCCAAAGTCATCAATAGCAACTTCCAATCCTAGTTCTTTAAGCTCTCTTAGAGTATTAATAACAGTTTCTAGCTCATCCATTACTACGCTCTCGGTAACTTCTAATTCTATGTTCTTTGGCTTAACACCATATTTTAACAATGTATTTTTAACAGTGTGTGCATAACCTTTTACTTTAAACTGCGGAACAGACACATTAACCGCAATACAAATTTCTGTACCCATATTTTCTAGGCGCTTTTGCTGTTGGCAAGCTTGCTCTAATACCCACTGCCCTATATCGACAATTAAGCCAGCATCCTCTGCAAGTGGTACAAATACAGCTGGTGATATATACACGCCATCACCTGTCGGCCAGCGTAATAATGCTTCACACCCAATTAGCGATAAATCATCTAGTGCAAGTTGGGGTTGATACCATACCTCTAACTTATTCCGAGCAAAGTCATGACGTAGCTGCCTAATAATACCTAAACGCCAAGCCATTTTATCTTGCATATCAATACTGTAATAAACGCCTTCTTTATGCTTTGCTTTTTTAGCTTGATTAAGTGCGATATAAGCAACTTTCAGTGTATCAATACCACTACTTTGAAAGTCTTGTTGTTGGCATAAGCCGACTCTAAAGTCGATAGGCAGTAAATGTTCTTCTGCGTAAAATGGAATACCTAGTTGCTCATTCAATTTTTTTAAGTCAAATTCGTCTTGCCGAATAATAAACCCAAAAACATCAGCGCCAATACGTGATAGTAATTTAGCTGTTGGGTAATTTTCTTTTAACCTTTGCACAATGCCAATTAATACTTTATTGCCGACCTCTTGCCCTAAGCCATTATTAATATCTGCAAAGTTAACTACATCAAGTAATACAAATACATAATCATTAACGTGCGGCTTTTGATAATGCACTACCCGTTCAATAAAGTTAGTACGATTTGAAATACCAGTAAGCACATCTTTATAAGCTGCATCTCTTAACTTTACAAATAGCCTTATGTTATCAAGTGCTACACTTACATTAGTTAAGAAAATTTCAGCAAATTGAAGCTGTGCTTGTAAGGGAGTGTGTTCGCACTCTATATATAAAGCCGCTTTTCGATGTTTGCTTTTCAATATAAATGTTGAACTTGAATCTATATGTTGGTGCTTTGACAAAGCAAAACATGACTCAACTTGTTCAAATACTCTGCTATCAACATTAATTAATTTTTCACCAAAATAGCCTTCGTAATGCCCACAACCACCTAATACTTGAATAAAGTCATCGCCATCCAACTTGCTACAAACAAGCCCTCTAGGTGCGCACTTTAAAATAACACTCATATGCTTGATGACTTCTTTGCATAATTGCTTAATATCAGTAAGTCCTAAAATAGACTTTGATGCTGAAACAATCGTGTTCATCGCATCACTTTGATATTCAAGCTGGCATACCTGCTCGTATGAGCGAATAGCCGTTATAAGCGAAGTTAATAACTTAGAGCGAGTAAGCTCTGTTTTCGTTTTATAATCATTTATGTCGTATTCTCGTATTACTTTTTCTTCTGGTGTATTGCCTGCTTGTCCTGTTCTTAAAATAATCCTTACATGTTGATTATTTAATTCGTCACGCACTCTTTTTACAACCTGCAAACCGGCATCGTCAGTTTCCATAACAACATCTAAAAAAATAACCGAAATATTTTTATTTTTAGCTAACACTTCTATTGCTTCTGCACCCGAATAAGCATCGTGAAATCGCAAACCGGCCCCTAAAAACTCAACTCCAGACAAAGCTAATTTTGTTACAGAATGAATCTCAGGTTCGTCATCAACAATTAAAATATCCCAAAACTTAGTCTGCTCAACAACAGCATCGTCTTCAAAATCTTGTTCAAAAAATAAAAAATCGTTTTGATCTGACGACATTCGCTCTCCTAAGTAGCAATCTATAAATTATTTTTGGTTTATAATCTAATTCATACTATAGTCGATTAATAAAAAGTTGTTGTATTTCAACTTGAAAAACTAATAAAAGGTGTGCTTATTAAACCATTAAAAATATTAATCAAATGCGTGCTGTTATTACTATTGGTATTGGCACTGGTAGGGCTAATACTGCCTCAAAGTTATAGTGTAAATAAAACAATCGAAATTAATGCCAATCTTAAAGTAATAAAGCCGCTTATCACCGACTTTAGCCAATGGCAAAAATGGTCTCCATGGGAAAAAGTAGACCCCAGCATACGTTTTACTTTGGGCGAACCCAGTTCTGGCCTAGGAGCTCATCAGTCTTGGAAAGGAAAATGGGGGTATGGTGAAATGATCATAACTTCGATAAGCCAAAATAAAGTCAGCTTCAACATACTTTTAAATGCTGAACATATTATCAGAGGCACTTTTAACCTTAGCGAGCAAAACGGTATAGTTACGTTAATATGTAATATTAAAGGTCAAACAACGGCTCCTTTAATATCTGGTTACACTGCAATTTTAAGCGAGTACGTACTCAGTAATACAGTTTCACTGGGTTTAAATAACCTTCAAACTGTTGCACAGCTTAGTGATCCACAAAGGATAATGCACAGTCATGACAGTCAAAACAGCACAGGCGAGAATTAATCTAGCCAACATCATTGAATCCTTACTTGGTTACCCTATAACAAAAGTAGGAAGTAACGGTGTACTACCTACTAACGAGCAGAGTTACGATATTAAGGGCCAAATTAAGCCGCTTTATCATATCAATAGTGAAAACTCTGTTTTAGCTCGTGCTCAAAAGCGCCAAGATTTATTACTTATTAAACAACAACAAAATATAGAATCAATTTTAGCAATGGCTATGGGATTTTGCCCTGATGTAGCAAGTAGTAAACAGCCCGATGTTGACTGGGTAGAACACTTTATAGCCCTATGTGAAGATACCTCAAATGCGTCAATGCAAATTTTATGGGCCAAAATTTTAACGGGAGAAACCCTTAATCCTGGTACGTTTTCAATTAAAAGCCTACAAACTTTAAAACATATGACACAGCGAGAAGCAGACTCTTTGCAAAAATGTGTGTCGCTCTCAGGCTATAACGAAAAAGACGACAGCCACTTTATATTACTCGGCTTTTACAAAAAACCGTCCTTGTTTGATTTGCTACGAAAAGGCAATAAAGTATCTCTAAATTTAGGAAAAACGGGTATTAGCTTTCCTGATATTTTAACGCTCATGGATCTTAATTTACTGTATAGAAAAGAAATTGAATCTGCAGTGCTTAAAGCGGGGCAAGAGCTTACCCTTTCATTTTTATCGCAAAAAGTAACGTTAAAGGCAAAGAGTAGTGATTTGGTATTAAGCTATTACAAATTTACGCAAACAGGTGATGAGCTTTCTAAACTCATTAATTTCCCTGTCAATAAGGTCTATAAGCAGTTGATTAATAATGCGCTAGAGGGAGAGTTTGATTTAGCGTGGCACGCAATAAAATAATATGCCACGCTTTGTTTAATTAGAAAATACTAATTAAAAATGAACCTGAATACCCGCAAATGGGCCAGATGCATCAATATCAGTAGTAATATCATCTACATCATCAAGTTCTAACACCATAGAACGGTAACCGGCTTTAACAGCAACATCTACTGCTAGGTTATCAATAAGTTCCCACGCTACGCCTACTTGGTAATCTTGTACTTTGCTATCGTCAATAGCCAAAAAGCTACCTTCAAAAAATACACTTAAACCAGTAAATGGTAAGCCCGCTTCGGCACGGCCGTATGCAAGAGGAACAAAACCGGAGAAGTCTTTGGTTTCGGTAAAGTTAGTACCACCATTTTGGGTAGTGCCACTTACAACAATATCACCGTCAAACTGTTTAGCATTTAAACCTAGATCTATTGAAATTAAGTCATTATCAAAAATTTCATAATAAAAAATATAATCAATATGCGTTAAATCACTTACCGTATTTACAGTAGAACCAACAACATAATCAGAACCATTGAAGCTAAATGTATCTGTAAGCAGCGCTGAACCATTTAGCTCAAGCTCTGTATACTTTAATTTGATATTTGGTACTAACGGCACTGGGTGCTCAAGCGCCGCGTAGTAACTTACAAAAGTCTCATCTTCAAAATTAAAATTTTGAGATGCATTATTTTTGTAAGAAAATTGGCCATCGTTATCTGACTTCCATCCATCAACACCTACATATAAACCTAATAGGGTGTCAGCTTGCGCCGCTGGTGCTAAACATGCCATTGAAAGGGCTGCTGCTAAACAATACTTTTTCATTTTTTATCCTTGAGCTAGTAGTTCGCTAAGTTCGATTAAAGCCGCATTGGCTCTAGAAATATAATTTGCCATAACTAAAGAGTGGTTAGCAACATAGCCAAAACCATTCCCGTTTAAAATAAGTGGGCTCCATACTGTTTCTTGAGTTGCCTCAAGTTCACGTATGATTTGTTGTAAACTTACACGTGCATTTTTCTTTTCAAGTACATCATTAAAGTCATACTCTATCGCTTGTAAAAAGTGTAGTAACGCCCAAGTAGCACCGCGCGACTCGTAAAATACATCGTCAATTTCTAACCACGGTGTTCTTACTTGCTGCTGCAGTGGAGCAAGAGTTGCTTGTTTATTAGATGAATTACCCGCTAAATCGGTGTTCACTTTTTCTTGACCTACACTGGCACTTAAACGCTGGCTTAAACTACCTAAACGTTTTTCAGCTTCTTTAAGCCAACTACGTAAGTTATCTGCTCGTGCGTAAAATTGGCTATCGCGCTCATGCTCGTTAGCAATTTGTCCTCGATATACCATTAAGTAGTCAATACCTTTTTGGTACTCACCTTCAGCACTTGGCCATGCCCATGCTTCAGAGCTTATATTAAACTGTGGCTGCGCCTTTTTAAGTGCTTCATGTTCAGTAGACTGTGATTGTGAACGACTAAAATCTTTTCGCATAGAAAGCGATAAATCACGTACCATTTCTAGCGCACCATATTCCCACGCTGGCATATCATCCATAATAATACTTGGCGGTATTACATCATTTGATAAGTAGCCACCCGGTTTATCGAGTAAGGTATTGGCTACTGTAATCAATGTAGAGGTAGTTACATAACCCGTTACTATTTTTTCATTACGAAGCTGCGCTTGCTCTTTAGCGTTTGCAACAACGTCAAAACGTGAAGGTTCAGTGCTCCAATAAACAGCAATTGCGTAAAAAATGATAAGCAGTAAAACAACTATTCCTGCTATTTTTCCTTTATGTTGCGACATGTGTACTCCTAATGGTGAGCGTGTTGAGTAGAAGGTTTCGACTGTTTAGCTTGCGCTTCAAGCGACACGACTTGAGCATTAGTAAATAAGCGATTACCGTCACTAAAATATAGCGTGAGTTTACGTTCTTGCCCTACTTTTAATGGCTCTTGTGGTTCAAATACCATTAAATGATAACCGCCAGGTTGAAAACTGACACTTTCATGCGCTTTAATTTCAACCGATTTAACTTGTTGCATTTTCATCATGCCGTCTACATGTGAGTGCTCGTGTATTTCAACACGGCCCAAGCCATCAAGCGTTGCCTTAGTTAAAGTTGCTGCTGTTCCGCCGTGATTAGTAAGCGTTAAGTAACCTACAGTTGAAGTACTGCCAGGTAAAAACTCTCTAACTTGCGCGTTAGCTACTTCGAGTACAGCCACATCAGAAGCATGTTCGTGTCCTGAGTGCGCCGCCAACGATGACGAAAAAAAACTAAATAGTAATGCAGAAGCCATCGAAAAACATAGTTTCGTCATCATTCTTATCCTTATGAAAACTTTAAATTACAGGCTAAATTTAACATAGTTAACCTATAATAGTCAGTCAAATTAAGGATTAAGAGGCTACTTTTTTGTTATCGGCAACAAGCCAACACAACACTGCAACAAATAGTAACGGCCATGCAATCATTATAGATCCAAATAAAAGCGCTAAAACAGTCCCTGCTAACGCCACTACACCCGCACCTACTAATCCCATAGTAATTAAAGCCACTACCGCAACTACAGTAACAATTGCGGCCAAAGCGCCTACAAGCTCTAGCCCTGCCCAGCTAATATCAGCAATCCATAACGGCAACTGCCAAGAGTCGACATGCACAAACGCTATTAAATCAGTAAACAGTAATAAATAGATAATTACACATACTGCCAAAGCTTTCATAGTAATTCTCCCTATACCAACCGGCTTATATACGGGGTCTATTTAACGATAAGAAAATTGCGCTACAACTAGGAAAAACTTTTATATCTAGTTGTTATACATATAAATTTTAATAACGTTATAGAGTGACTTAATTCGTTAAATTGTTCAAATATTTATGCCTGTTGGTATTAATACTCTTTATTTTCAAGGCAGCAATGCGCAATAAAATAACCAAGAGCAACTGCAAACGGAAAGCTTAAAAATAATAAAATAGTTACTAAGCGCGTTGCCCACACCGGAAAATCTAATCGATGCGCCAAACCACTACATACACCTGATATTTTTTTATTTAACGTATCTTTATACCAACCACGTTGGCGATTAAAGCTATTCATAATCTTCTCCTTAAGCAGTCTGTTTTAAATCAGTTTTTAAACTTGTTTTCAACTGAGCTAGCTCAGCATCTATTTTTTCATTTTTAACTAAGGCTTCAATTTGTGCAGCAGTCGTATTTGCAGAGTCGGTTAACTCATACGCTTCTATTTGGGCTTCAATACTTTCTACACGTTGCTCAACTTGCTCAAACCGAGATAATGCATTAGCTACTTTGTCGCTTTGTAACGTTGTACTTATCTTTTTTCTTGTAGCTGCTACATCATGGCGTTTAACTAATTGTGCTTGCTTCGTTTTAGCTTCTACTATTTTTTGCTGCAGGCGCTCACAATCAACTTTAATTTTTGCGATAGACTCTTGCAAAGTTTCTAACTGAGTTTGCTTATTTACAATGCTTTCACTAACACGTTGCTTTTCAAGTAAAGCAGATTTAGCAAGGTTATCACTGCCTTTTTCAACCGCATGTTCAGCCTTAACTTGCCAAGCTGCTAATTCTGTTTTTTTAGTATCAATTTGACGATTAATTATTTTTTCTTCACACAATAAAGCAGCAGCTGTACTACGACACTCATTCAACGCATCTTGCATGTCGTTAAGCATTAGGTTTAAAAGTTTTTCAGGGTCTTCTGCTTTATCAAGCATAGCCACAATGTTTGATTGAATAACGTCATTTACGCGGTTAAATATTCCCATGGTATTCTCCTGTTGATTTTTAATTAATTTCAACAAGAAGATTCCAAGAGTTGTGCCAAGTCCATAAAAATAAGAATAAGACATTTAAAATCAAAGTGATAAATAACAAGCCATCTAAATTTTAGTGACTTCAAGCTGAACAGCATAGAGTGTAATTGGCCAATAAATTATGATTTTGACTAATTTTTAGGCTCAAAAAAGCCACTCGAAAGTGGCTTAAATTTAGAATTTTTAAAGCTTAGCTTTATTCTGGTACAAAGCTTAATGCTTTATCCATTACCGATAAATCAGCTTGCTTCCCGTGACCACTTTCAGAAAGGTGGCGCCTAAAGCCTCGTGCACCAGGCTGCCCCTGAAAAATACCGAGCATGTGACGTGCAATATGCCAAAAATTAGCACCCAAACGCATTTCTTCTTCAATGTAGCTGTACATTGAGCGCACTACGTCGTGGCGTGATTGTGTGTTTGCAGCATCACCATAAATTTTCTCATCAACGTCATTGAGCATAAATGGGTTACTGTAAGCTTCACGCCCAATCATTACACCATCGATATGTTGTAAATGTTCTAGGCTCTGCTCAATTGTTTTAACACCGCCATTTAAGCTTAAATCGAGTTGCGGATAATCTTTTTTAAGTTGATAAACACGTGGGTAATCAAGCGGTGGAACTTCACGATTTTCTTTTGGGCTTAAACCATTGAGCCATGCTTTACGAGCATGAATAATAAAGTCATCACACCCTACTTTATGGGACGCTTCAATTAGCGCACATAAAAACTCATACGAATCTTGCTCATCAATGCCAATGCGCGTTTTAACGGTAACAGGAATGTTTACTTCGCTTTTCATTGCTGCAACACAGTCCGCTACTAATTGAGGTTCAGCCATTAAACATGCGCCAAATCGACCATTTTGAACTCTGTCTGACGGGCAACCTACATTTAAATTTATTTCGTCATAACCACGCTCACCGGCTAACTTTGCACATTGCGCAAGCGCTTTAGGATCAGAGCCACCAAGCTGCAACGCCACTGGGCCTTCGTGTTTATTAAAATGTAAGTAGTCGCCTCGACCAAATAAGATAGCCCCTGTGGTTATCATTTCAGTATAAAGCACAGTATGTTTAGTCATTTTGCGATGAAAAGTACGACAATGGCGATCAGTCCAATCAAGCATTGGTGCCACAGAAAAGCGTCTATCCAAAGTACATTTATTCAAAGCAAACCTCAGGGTATTAAAGTTATTAAGCACAGCTTAAAAGGCGCTGCATTTTACACAAAAGCCTAACGGGCATCAATGTTAAGAGAACACCTGCAAGCCAAAATAATGAGCTATGCCATTTAAAATATTGGTAACCGCAACCGAACTTAAAATAAGCCCCATAATTCTACTTATTATACTTGCACCACTGTCACCAATTAATTTATGTACATGCGTTGCAAGCAATAACAAAACCAGTACAACCGCTAATACAGCAAGCATCATTGAAGACGTTAGTAACTGCTCAACCCATGTATATTCTTCGTTTCGGGTCATTAATACGGCGCCTAACATAGCGCCCGGGCTCGCAATAGATGGAATCGCTAACGGAAAAATAGCGGTTTCAGTACTATCGCGCACACTTTTAATTTCGGCTTCAGGTTTACTTTCACCAAATATCATTGAAAGCGCAAAAATAAGTAATATGATTCCGCCGGCTATTTGAAAAGCCGAAAGTGGGATTTCAATTGCGTTAAGTAATTGCTCACCTGCAAGTACAAAAAATAAGAGCACTAATGCAGATACGCCTACCGCTTTAAATATAACTTTACGTTTAAATTTCTCATCATCACCACGTGTGACTGCAATAAATACAGGGACAGTGCCAATGGGGTCAATAACCGCAAAAAAGAAAATAAATATAGCCAATAGTTCGTGCATTACTGGGTTTCCTAGGTAAAAAGCGCTTAATAAAAACGCTGCAACTACAACACAGTATGTTAGTATACCACGGTAGCATAAGGATAAGAGTAATGATGAATATAGAATCACTCGTAAGTAAAGCAAAACAAGTTTGTGACAACCGTGGTGCGCGTTTTACGCCTATCCGCGAGAAAGTATTTCGTCTATTAGCCAGTGCACAAGGTGGTGTTGGTGCATACGATTTGCTTGAGCAATTAAAAGTAACTGAAACAGGTGCTAAACCTGCAACTATTTATCGTGCATTAGACTTTTTAGCTGAACTAGGTTTTATTCATAAAATTGAAAGCACAAATGCATTTATGCTGTGCCATCATTTTGATCATATTCATCCTGTACAGTTATTAATTTGCGATACCTGTGGATTTGTTAAAGAGTTGCACTCAACCGTTATCTCTCATGAGTTAAATAATTTAGCCGCTGAAGGTGGCTTCGTTGTTTCTGGACAAACAATCGAAGCACATGGCAAATGTGAGTCTTGTAGAGCATCATAATCCCCCAAAATTATCCTTAGTGGCTATACTCATACTATATAGCCATTTATTAGCCCCAATTTAAGAGTACCCACTATGAATGTAGAGTTCATCAATCCGTTTTTATCATCTTTAATTAATGTTTTGAGCACTATGGCTCAAACTCAATTAAAACCGGGTAAACCTCGCATTAAAACTGATGAGATTGCCTGTGGTGATGTATCAGGTTTGATTGGTATGGTTGGCCCGCAAACTCGCGGATCATTTTCAATTACGTTTGATGAAGGGCTAGCATTAACCATTATGGAACGTATGCTTGGCGAAAGACCAGATACTATAGATGAAGAAGTAACTGACATGGTTGGCGAGATAACCAACATGGTAACCGGCGGTGCTAAAAACTTACTAGGCGAGAAAGGCTTCGACTTTGATATGGCAACGCCTATTGTGGTATCGGGTAAGGGTCATACAATTACTCATAAAAGCCAAGGTAAAAAGATTATCATGCCATTTAGCTGTGACGCTGGTAATGCAAACATTGAAGTTAGCTTCGATAAACTATGAGTTGGCAGCAAAAGCAAATTACATTAAAACCTCGCCCGCGAGGTTTTCATATAATTGATGACGAAATATTGTCTCAACTTCCTGAACTGGCAAATTACAAAATAGGCTTGTTACATTTATTTATTCAGCATACCTCAGCAAGTCTTACCATAAACGAGAATGCAGACCCCACTGTTCGTATGGACATGGAAAGCCATTTCAATAAATTTGTTCCTGAACGTCAACCTTATTATCGTCACGATTATGAAGGTGATGACGACATGCCCGCACATATTAAAACCAGTACGTTAGGCTGTGAGTTAAGTATTCCTATTTCAAATGGTTATTTAGCGTTAGGTACATGGCAAGGTGTTTACTTGGGGGAGCATCGTGACTCTGGTGGCTCAAGGCGAATTATAGCGACTATTCAAGGGGAGCTGTTTTAACACAAGCTTCTCGGTTTAAAATGTTAACCTCTGTTTTTCTTCAGTCATACCCTCATAGATTCAAAATACGCCACTCTATAGACGTAAATCTTAGGCGCGCGAAGTAATAATTTCTAATAATCAAAACTTCAATGCTGAATATTACACATAGAATAAAGTAGATGAGAGATATTTTAAATTATGATTTTTAATACAGAAAATTTTGAAAGGATATAAAATAATTGGAGCGGTACACGAGGCTCGAACTCGTGACCTCGACCTTGGCAAGGTCGCGCTCTACCAACTGAGCTAGTACCGCATTATATTTTCATTCAACACTACAATTTCTTTTGGTTAGAAATTGGAGCGGTACACGAGGCTCGAACTCGTGACCTCGACCTTGGCAAGGTCGC
>NZ_JADYWS010000074.1:0-1111 GCF_015864715.1 Pseudoalteromonas sp. NZS71
ATTAGCACGTTAAAACCTGAATTACACGCATGATAATAACTACATAATTGCAGTTATAATGTTTACTGAATGGTTTTACTGAGTAGCTTAAGTATTATGCGAGTAGCTTTTCGCAGTTGCTAATATTTGATCGCCGTTTCCGCTTTAAGTTTTCACAGTAACTTGCTTGTGAAGTGGGCCTGCCTACTGCACCATGAAATACGCGCGTAAATTGCGTAGTCAGTTTTAACCAGTTCTCTGGAGAGATATTAAGCCTTTCTAACAAAGGTAGGTTCATGTAATCAATATACCCGCGTTTATCCTCTCGTATTATTCGCCCTGTTAACTCAACAAGTTCAAGGTACGATTTAAGCTCAAACGGCAGTCCTTTAGGCATAATCTGACGTGGCATACCTGCAAAACGTAGTAACTGTTTAGGCTGTTTACCTTCTGTCGCGCATGTTAAGCGCTTTTGTACACTGGTATGGTCTGACTCTTCTGGTGTGTTAGCCATTTTAGCCCTAATGGGATTTAAATCGACATAGGCCATGCAGGCCGCAAGGGCTGCTTCATCTAGTAATGCTTGCGATTTGAATCTACCCTCCCAGAATCGTCCTGTGCAGTTATCTTCTTTATTTGCTCTGCGCGCAATGTCTTCATTTAACAACCGCATAAACCAGCTAATACTTGCTAGGCGTTCGCGGTATTGTTTAACCGTTTGGTTGAAAAAGATGAGTTCAACTTTACTTAGCTTTTCACCTTGTACATATTTTTGCGTTAACAATGTGCCTTTACAGAGTTTATGCCAGCGAATAACAATCGCTTTATCATTCAGCCTGTTTGCTTTCTTATCATCTACATATAGTACCAAATGGGTGTGATTACTCATTACGGCATAAGCACATACATCAATACAAAATACCTTTGCTAATTCAAGCAGCTTATCTTCAACCCACCCTCGTCGATGCTCGTAAGATTGACCAGTAAAACGGTCTTCTCCACATAAAAATGCACGACGAACACAGCGTGAAATACAGTGATAGTATTTTGTATCAACCAAACTTACTTGACGCTTTCTTGCGATAGCCATAAGACACCCTGCTTATTTTTTACACTAAATAAACGTAGTCCT
>NZ_JADYWS010000075.1:0-1060 GCF_015864715.1 Pseudoalteromonas sp. NZS71
ACCAAACTTACTTGACGCTTTCTTGCGATAGCCATAAGACACCCTGCTTATTTTTTACACTAAATAAACGTAGTCCTTAATTTTAAAAAGATCAAAATTTAGGATGGGTGTCACTGTTAATTAAAATTTAGGATGGGTGTCACTGTTAATTATGTTAATTAAAATTTAGGATGGGTGTCACTGTTAATTATGATCAACAACAGTAACAAATAGACTTAATGCTCCCAAAACCATGGCTGCAATTATTAAATTTAATGTGATACCTGTAAACGTAACACCATCAGATGAACCTCTACCTGGAAGGTAAAGTTCACCGTGTTGGTAACCATATAAGGCATAACTCAATAATCCTAGCCCCCAAATTATATTGAAGACTCTCTCTGGTTTTGGGATAGAATTTGGAATATTGTACGAACCTTTCATTTGCTAGCTAACGAGCCTGTAGATTAACTCGTTTTTAAATTTGTTTTTATTGATAAACAAACCATAGCTGAGTTCCTATTTTGGTTCAATTGATTACTGTATTTTTACGCAGAATATAGAAGTGTTTGATATTGTTTTAATTGGCGTTTTGGAAGGGATTACGGGTGTTTGAGTGGCTTTTATTTAGGGTGAAAGGGCTTACCCTTCTTAATGCATCGTGTTTTGCAGCTTTTCTATATTATGAACAAGGCAATACAATTGCCATTGCGCATTCACTTTCATTTGACCCCGTAAGGTCAATTTATTCATACCTTTATTCACCGTAATATTCCCGAACACCGGTTCGATACACCCGAGTCGTTTGCTGTATTGTCGTCGACCTATGGGGCTGTCTATTTTTACTTTCATTTTGTCGATATAGCTTAGCTTTTTGCGTGATTCATTATTTATAAACTGTACTTGTCGCCCCGTTTTAATGGGTGGCTTTCGCATGCATTGTTGTTGTAGTGGGCAGGTTTTACAGTCTCTTAAATAACCACAGAATCGCGTGTATTGTTGGCTATGGCTGTTTACATTGACCCCGCTTCGCCACATGGCATTGCCTGCAGGGCAGCGGCATGTTTGCGTTGCCTCATCA
>NZ_JADYWS010000077.1:0-891 GCF_015864715.1 Pseudoalteromonas sp. NZS71
GGGATTTTTTTGAACTAAATCTCAATGTCATGATCAGATCTTCAAATCTTGTTTGAGGGCACATTATGATTAACGAACATACTCATTGGGCAAAACAACAATTCGGTAAATCGGACTTAGGTGATCCAAGAAGAACAGCGCGTCTGGTAAAGTTAGCATCAACGCTTGCAAATGAACCAGGAAAACCACTTGTAAACATCACTCAATCCCCCGCCGATATGGAAGGTGCCTACCGCTTTATTCGCAACGAGAATATTGACGCAACGGCTATAGCAGAGTCAGGCTTTAAAGCCACGGTTGAACAAGCAAAAAGTCATAACTTATTGCTCGCATTAGAAGACACGACCACACTAATTTATAAACATTCCTCCATTCGAGATGATTTGGGTCATGTCGGACGAGGAGCAAAACAACGAGGCTTGTTAGCTCATAGCGTATTACTGTTTGCGCCAGACACAAAGCAAGTTGTGGGATTAATTGAACAGTCTCGCTGGAGTCGTGATATCAACACGATTGGAAAAAGAGAAAAACACGCGACGACTTCTTACGAAGAAAAAGAAAGTTACAAGTGGGAGTCAGCGTCACGAGCGATGGCAGAGCGGCTGCAAGGACAAATGGCGAACGTGATATCGGTGTGTGACCGCGAAGCGGACATCTACGAATACTTGCAGTATAAACTGACCGAGCAGCAACGATTCGTCGTACGCTCGATGCAAAGTCGTCATATTGAAGAAGGTGAGGATAAGCTCTATGCGTTTGCAAGCGAGCTGATGAGTGCAGGCACCAAACACATCCACATTGCACAAAAAGGAGGAAGAAAAGCCCGAAGCGCAACACTGGATATCACCTATGCGCCAGTGACACTCAAAGCGCCTTACAATAAGAAAGGAC
>NZ_JADYWS010000078.1:0-859 GCF_015864715.1 Pseudoalteromonas sp. NZS71
GGCCTAACGTTGTTGTAATATCCGTTGATATAATCACTAACGCTATATTTAGCATCTATAAAATTTCCATATCCAACCTTTGGCATCCATTCCGTTTTAAAGCTTCTAAAAAATCGCTCCATTGGTGCATTATCCCAACAGTTTCCACGCCTACTCATACTTTGTTTGATTTTATAGCGCCATAAACGTTGACGATATTTTAAACTGGTATAGTGACTACCCTGGTCTGAATGAAACATCAGTCCTGTCGGTTTTCCTCTGCTTTCATACGCGAGTTCAAGCGCTTTTAGCGTTAAATTAGTATCTGGCGACAACGACATGGCCCAGCCAACTACTTTACGTGCAAATAAATCAATAATAACGGCTAAATAAGCCCAGCGATTACCTACCCAAATATACGTCACATCACCGCACCACACGGTATCTGGCTCAACAACATCAAATTGTCTATCAAGCAGATTTGGAATTTCAAGGTGCTCATTACCGCCGCGTTTATATGAATGTTGAGGTACTTGGCAGCTTTCAAGCTTTAATTTAACCATTAGCTTAGCAGCACGATAACGACTCAATTCAAAATCATTGTTCGTTGCTATTGCCGCGATTGTCCGCGCCCCAGCTGAGCCGCCGCTCATTGCATGTATTGCTCTAACTTCAGCCTCTAGCCTTATTTGTTCTGGTGTCGGCGTTGTATCCCTTATAGCCCAATATTTATAGCTGCTACGATGCACATTGAATACGTTACACAGCACGCTAATTGGGTAACGCTCTCGTTGATTTAGTTTCTCAATTAACGAGAATTGTTCAGGGAGTCGGACATCAAGAGAGCGGTAGCCTTTTTTAATATATCCTTTTCTAATTC
>NZ_JADYWS010000009.1:0-158369 GCF_015864715.1 Pseudoalteromonas sp. NZS71
AAAAAGCAGTTAGCTTATGAGCAACTGACCACTTAATCTAGCCAAAACAAGTTATGCACTTACAATTTGAATCTAGGATACTTAAAAAGCACGGTTTTCTAATTTAGAAGCCGTGCTTTTTTGTGTTTTATAAATGCTTAATCTAAATTAAATAGTAACCACTATGCGACCGTTAATTTCACCTTTGAGCATATCATCAAAAATTTCGTTAATGTCCTCTAAGCGTTTTTCTTCAATAATCGCTTTTACTTTACCTTGCGCTGCAAATTCCAAGCATTCTTGCAAATCTTTACGTGTACCAACAATAGAGCCCACTACTGACACGCCATTAAGCACAGTATCAAAAATAGGAAGCGGCATATCCTCTGGAGGTAATCCCACTAATACACATTTACCGCCACGGCGTACACTCTTATAAGCTTGTTCAAACCCAGCTTTAGATACCGCAGTACACACAACGCCATGCGCGCCACCTACTTGTTCAAAAATAGCTTCGCTAGGAACAACTTCTTTAAAGTCGAGTGTTATATCTGCGCCAAGCTCTTTAGCAAGCGCGAGTTTTTCTTTACCTGTATCAACAGCTATTACATTAAAACCCATTGCTTTAGCGTACTGTACTGCTAAATGACCAAGCCCGCCTACACCAACAATAGCAACCCACTGCCCAGGTTTAGCACCGGATACTTTCAATGCTTTATAGGTTGTAACACCTGCACAAAATAATGGAGCAGCTTCAGAAAAGCCTAATCCCTCAGGTATTTTTACAACGTAATCACCGTGAGCCAAACAATATTCTGCATAGCTACCATCAATAGAATAGCCAGTATTATGCTGCGATAAACACAGTGTTTCTTTGCCATCTAGGCAAAACTCACAGTGCCCACATGCACTATAGAGCCAAGGAATACCCACTCTATCGCCAGCTTCTAAGTGCTTAATGTTGCTTCCAACTTTATCAATAACACCAACTCCTTCATGCCCTGGAACTAATGGCATTTTTGGCTTTACCGGCCAATCACCATGACAGGCATGTAAATCGGTGTGGCAAACGCCACAAGCGGCTATTTTTACTAAAACGTCGTTTATTCCAACCTCAGGAATTGGCAGATCTGTTATTTGTAATTTACCTTTGTATTCATTATTAATTGCAGCTTTCATAGTCATTCCATCGTATGTGAAAAAAATTAAAAAAAAGGATTTATTTACGTATTGTTGTGTACAACATATCCCAATATAGATGTATAAATATTAATCTAAATCATACTTTAGTCGTTAAAATCAATTTATAAAATGGCTAAGAACTTGCTATCCAAAATGAGCGTGCTAGCATTTACTTTCTGAAATTACTGAAAGTTACTAAGCTATGAGTTTATCCGAAAAGAATTTTGCCTTTGTAATGCATTGTGGTGAAATGGGCAGCCGCTGGGGATTCAATCGAACGATTGGGCAAATGTGTGGTTTGCTGATTATTACTAAAAATCCAATGACAGCCAATGAGATTGCAGATGCGCTTAGTATTTCTCGCGGTAATGTAAGCATGGGTATTAAAGAGTTGCAATCGTGGCAATTAATTAAAGTGCAGCATATTCCTGGCGATCGAAAAGAGTACTACGCCCCTGCTGGCGATATTTGGGATATGGCAAATCGCGTATTTGAAGAACGTAAAAAGCGCGAAATTGAGCCCACCTTAACATTACTACGCGATAACTTATTAGACGAAGCCAGTAACGACGATGAGCTTTATGCACAAAAACAAATGGGTGAAATTCACAACCTACTTGAAACCGTAACTAAATGGTCATCAGAGCTGCAACGTTTAACGCCAGAGCAACTTAATAAGCTGATGAAGCTAGGTTCTGGAATTGGTAAAGTTATTGACTTAAAAGATAAAATATTCAAAAAAGAATAAAGCCGCAATTGCGGCTTTATTTATAGGTATATTTTAAAATTAGATTTTTGGATAACCAATTCTATCCGACAAGTAACCTACGCTAGTAGCAAAGTAATACGAGCGATTCCAATGCATAAATACTTTGTAGTTGTCGTACGCTAAGTACATACGGCCATTTATATCATCAGGCATAACCAGCGCAGCACGCACGTCCACATTAGGTAAATCAGAGCCATCAGCTTTACGAACACCCAGTGCTTGCCAATCAGCTAATGAGCGCTCAGAATCATTCCAATATTCTAGCCACTGCTTGCGCGTTTTTGTACCACGCACTAAAACGTATTTACTATCAAAGTTTTCAGGTAACTGTACTTGGCGACCCCACGTAAGCGAATCGTTCCAGCCTTCTTGCTTTAAATAGTTAGCAATTGAAGCAAAAGCATCTTCTTTTGTGGTCCAAATATCTTTACGGCCATCATTATTGTAATCAACCGCGTAAGCATTAAATGAAGTTGGCATAAATTGCGTTTGCCCCATTGCGCCTGCCCATGAGCCTTTAAATTTATCAAGCGTGATATGGCCCGATTTTAAAATGTCGAGTGCAGCCCAAAGTTGGCGTTTATAAAGCGCTTCTCGGCGTCCATCAAAAGCAAGTGTAACAAGTGACGAAATAACATTATGGCCACCTTGAATGGCGCCAAAGTTACTTTCAAGTCCCCACAATGCCACTATAAAGCGTGCTTGTACTCCAAACTCTTTCGCTACTTTTTCAAGTACATCTTTGTTTTCTGCATAAAGCTTGCGTGCACGGTCTATTTTCCACTGTGGTACGCGTTTTGGTAAATACGTTTCAAGGGTTTCTTTTACTTCTGGCTGGTTTTTATCAGCCGAAACCACTTTTTCTTTATATGTTGCTGTTGCAAAAGCATCATCAATAAGTTTTGCTTCATAGCCTTTTGAGATGGCTTCTTGCTTTAAATTTGCTAAATAATCTTGAAATTCGGCCTGTGTTTTTGCCATCACAGATGAGCTTAAACATACACCACATAATATAACGATAAGTTTTTTAATCACTATCAACTCCATTTTCTTTTCGTAACTGACTTAGCAAATTTTGTTCCGGTGGAGGAATTTGTAAGTAGTAGCCTTTATCAGGGTTTGATAACGCTGCTTTTACAGTCTCTAAATCTGCCCCACCTAAATGCTCACGTTTTGCTAAGTTGATGATCATCACATAAAGAGGTTGACCAAACATAGCCATTAAAGGTTCCGGAACTTTGTCAAAATCATCTCTTTTTTCAACAAATAAGAACGTATCCGCTTTTTTCTTACTTTTATATACTGCAGTGAGCATTATGACCCTATAAATTCTTGCTTAACAATGCCGCACACTATAACATGAGAGTAATAATAAGTTAGAAAAATTAGATTAGAAATTTCAATAAAGGCCCTATTCAGCCTACGTTTATCTAAAATTAATTTCTAATCAGACAATTCAATTGAGCGTGTATGTCGGACCAAATTTTTGAGTTAAAAGGGAATCTTTTTACGTTATCAGTTTTGCATCTTTATAGTACTGATATAAACCTTTTAGCAGAACAACTATATATAAAAACAGCCCAGGCCCCTAAGTTTTTTGAGGGTGCTCCTATTGTTGTTAATTTAATTGAAATTAAAAACAGTTCACTTGATTTTGTACACTTAAAGTCATTAATCGAGCGTATGAGCTTTAACGCTGTTGGTGTATGTAATGGCTCAGATGAGCAACATACACAAGCTAAAGCTGCTGGCTTGTCTGTTTTGAATTATTCACAAGACGTTAAGAGCGAACCTGTTAAACAAGAGGCTAATACGTCGATTGTAGAGAAAACAGTGCATTTACCAGCGCAAATTATTAGCGGTACAGTTCGTTCTGGACAACAAGTTTATGCAAAAGATAGAGATTTGATAGTACTTGGCGCGGTTAGTCATGGTGCTGAAGTTATTGCCGATGGAAATGTGCATATTTATGGCACGCTACGCGGTCGCGCTATTGCAGGCGCAAAAGGTTTTAAAGAAGCACACATTTTTTGCCAAAAACTTGAGGCCGAGCTGGTTTCAATAGATGGTAACTACTGGATCAGTGATTCACTACAAGGTGAACATTGGGGAAATGCAGTGCAAATACAACAAAAAGACGAATCATTAGAAATTTCAGCTTTGGTTAAAGGATAAATCTCATGGCAAAAGTAATTGTCGTTACCTCAGGTAAAGGCGGTGTTGGTAAAACAACATCAAGTGCTGCAATTGGCACAGGCTTAGCGTTAAAAGGCTATAAAACAGTTATTATCGACTTTGATATTGGTTTACGTAACTTAGATTTAATTATGGGTTGTGAACGCCGTGTTGTTTATGACTTTGTAAACGTAATTAATGGTGAGGCAAACCTTAACCAAGCGCTTATTAAAGATAAACGTGTAGATAAATTGTTTTTACTACCCGCTTCACAAACTCGTGATAAAGACGCATTAACTCGTGAAGGTGTTGAACGCGTATTAAACGAATTAAAAGAAGACTTTGATTACATTGTGTGTGATTCACCAGCAGGTATCGAAGCTGGCGCTATGATGGCAATGTACTTTGCTGACGAAGCAATCGTGACAACAAATCCAGAAGTGTCGTCAGTTCGAGATTCAGATCGTATTTTAGGTATTTTACACAGCAAATCAAAACGTGCTGAAGAAGGCCTAGAAAACATTAAAGAACACTTACTATTAACACGCTATAATCCTAGTCGTGTTGAAAAAGGTGAAATGCTATCGGTAGAAGATGTGCAAGATATTCTGTCAATCCCACTATTAGGTGTTATTCCTGAATCGCAAGCGGTATTAAGTGCTTCAAACTCAGGCCAACCTGTTATATTGGATACAGAATCTGATGCAGGCCAAGCTTATTCTGATGCAATTAACCGCTTACTAGGTGAAACCGTCGATTTTCGCTTCTTAGACGTTGAGAAAAAAGGCTTATTTAAACGGATTTTTGGAGGTTAACGTGTCTTTACTTGACTACTTCCGCTCAGAAAAGAAAAACAGTGCGTCACTAGCAAAAGAGCGATTGCAGATCATTGTCGCGCACGAGCGTTCTCAACGAGGAACGCCGGATTACTTACCACAATTAAAACAAGACATTTTAGATGTGATCCGTAAATACGTGAACGTAAGTACCGATGCAGTTCAGGTTCAGTTTGATCAGAACGAAGACGATTTAGCCGTACTTGAGCTAAACGTTACACTACCTGATGAAGAAAAGAAGTAATTGAAGAAAGGGCGCTTTATAAGCGCCCTCTTTATTTTCGCAATAACTTTCTAAATATCTACGTTTTAATCCCCTTCGTGCAACTAAAACTTTTAACTATGTAACACAAAAACTATAGATAAGTATTACACAGTTAAAGAAAATATTTAGTCTTAAGTATCCCATTCTTTTAAAGCGTCTTTAACGTAGGTATATCGCCAAGAGCTAAGTAAATCAGGCTTTATATGACTCTGTTTTTGCTCATTAGTTAACTTCCAATTCCAACTAATCAGTTGATTGACTTGCTTTTTAGAGGCCATAACATCTTCTGGTATATTGTGCTCTTTAGCTACTTTAGTGATTTTTTGTTTTATATCTTTTGCTACTTTTTTATAAGTAGGAAAATCAATTAAGCGCTTAAGTACATCAGGGTGCTGAGCATCTGGGACTTCTTTAGCAACTTCAATACACTTTATTATATCGACACCAGAGCGATTAACTTCAATAGCTTCAACACCTGGAATTTGACGTAGAGCATTTAAACTTGAAGGACCACGTTTGGCAATTTCAGTCATGTTATGTTCTTTTAACACAAAATTAAGCGCCAAATTTTTCTTGATAGCTTTATTTCTTCGCCATACAGCAAGCTCTTTTAACACTGCAAGTTCGTGCGGTTTAAGTTGCCATGCATTTTTAATATCTTTATATAAAAGCTCGTCAGGTGTTTGAAATGCACGTTTGTTGGCAATCAATTCACTTTCGTTTATTACAATGTCAAAGAAGCCAGCGGCATTAATGCGATCGATAATCAGCTCAAAACACGGTAATAAGTAAAAAGTATCAGCAGCCGCGTAGTCTAATTGTTTTTTAGTTAACGGGCGTTGTAGCCAGTTAGTGCGTGACTCGCTTTTATCTATTTCAATACCTTGCAGCTCTTTTACCATAAGAGCAAAACCCATACAGTTACCTTCACCGAGTAGCTGCAACGCAAATTGTGTATCAAATAATGGGGCTGGGACAAAGCCTGCGTACTTTTGAAAAACTTCAATATCTTCTGAAGGAGAATGCAGTACTTTTAAAACGGCAGGATCTTTAAGTATTTCCCAAAAATCAAATAGTGAAAGTTCTGCTAATGGGTCAATAAGCGCTAAATGCTCACCATCAAAAACTTGGATAAGTGCAACTTCTGGATACAAAGTACGACGACGCATAAACTCAGTATCAATAGCTAAAATAGGTTTATTTTTTATTTGTTCAACAAAAGTGTTCAGTTGATTTTGGGTTTCGATCAATTGGTATTGCACTTAATCTCCTACAATAAAAAAGCCGACATATGTCGGCTTTTTTATAGGTTGCTAATCTTTCAAGGCTCTTCGGAGTATCTTACCTACGTTAGTCTTAGGTAACTCATCCCTAAACTCTACCAGCTTGGGGACCTTGTAATTAGTTAAATTATCACGACAGTGACTTATTATATCTTTTTCAGTTAAAGAAGGGTCTTTTTTCACAACAAAAACTTTAACTTGTTCACCACTTACATCGTGAGGAATACCGATAGCAGCTACTTCAAGCACACCTTCGTGCATAGCCACTACTTCTTCAATCTCATTAGGGAAAACATTAAAGCCAGATACGATGATCATGTCTTTTTTACGATCTACAATAAAGAAGAAACCTTCGTCATCATAAGTCGCAATATCACCTGTAGCAAACCAGCCGTCTTTTAAACATTCAGCGGTTGCATCTGGTCGTTTGTAATAACCAACCATGACTTGCGGGCCTTTAACACAAAGCTCGCCAGGTTCACCTTTAGCGGCTTCTTCGCCGTTATCTAAAACCAATTTAATATCAGTGTTAGGCGCTGGTAAACCAATAGAGCCATTATATGCTTTCAAATCAAAAGGACTAATAGTAACTAAAGGAGAACATTCTGTAAGGCCATAACCTTCCATTAATTTTGAGCCAGTCACTTTTTGCCATTTTTCAGCAACAGGACGTTGAACGGCCATACCGCCGCCTAAAGACATTTTTAAATGACTAAAATCAAGTTCAGCAAAACCTGGTGTGTTTAATAAACCATTAAATAATGTATTAACACCGGTAATAGCTGTGAAATTGTGCTGACCCAGCTCTTTAACAAACCCAGGCATATCTCGTGGGTTTGTAATTAATATATTTAAACCACCGTACTTCATAAATGTTAGGCAGTTAGCTGTTAAGGCAAATATATGATAAAGCGGTAAAGCAGTCACAACCACTTCTTCACCACGGTTTAACACTTTGTCTAAACAACCTGAAACTTGTTCAAGGTTACCAACCATGTTGCCATGGCTCAGCATTGCCCCTTTAGATACACCTGTTGTGCCACCGGTGTACTGTAAAAATGCAAGATCAGACAAGCTCATTTCAGGGCGCGTATATTTAGCTTCATCTGCAGCTAAAACGTCTGAAAATTTAATTGTGTTAGGCAAGTTGAACTTTGGCACCATTTTTTTAATGTGCTTCACAACAAAGTTAACTACATGCTTTTTAAGCCCGCCAACCATATCGCCTACTTGCGTGACCACAATATGCTTAACATCAGTATGAGCAAGTGACTTTTCAAGTGTGTCAGCAAAGTTTGCTAGGATGAAAATAGCTGTAGTGTCAGAGTCTTTTAGCTGATGCTCTAATTCACGTACTGTGTAAAGTGGGTTAACATTTACAACCACACAACCTGCACGCAAAACACCTAAAATTGTGACTGGTGTTTGTAGTAAGTTAGGCATCATTACGGCAACTTTGTCGCCTTTTTTAAGACCCAAATCATTTTGAATATAGGAAGCAACTTTTTTTGTTGCTGTGTCTATTTCATCGTAAGACATCGTTTTACCCATATTCGTAAATGCAGGTAAATCGGTGTAGTCACTAAAACTTTTTTCGAACACTTCGAGTAACGAGTTGTAATGCTCAGGATCGATTGTTTCAGGCATACCCTCTGGGTAGCGCTTAAGCCAGATTTTTTCCACTCTTAGCCCCTGTTTATAATTATATTTTTATTAACCTTAATCTAAGTAAGGCGCTTTAACAATTGAGCAAATACTCTAATGCAGGAATAATCCCACATTTAACACAAACTTACAATTAACATGCACCATTTTGCAGCATAAAGTCTTGAATATGCTCAAAACATAGTTCACTGCTTTGCATGTGGCAATGATGCCCACCATCTACATTAATGACCTTCAAGCTATTGTAATAACTAATATACTTTGCCAAATTTTGTTTTACAAACGAATAACCTTCGTTACCTAAAATTAATTGACATGGTGCAATTAAATCTTTTATTGCACCAATACATTGCGCCTCATTAAACCTAAAACCTGAGTGATTTTTGAGTTTTGGATCTGTTGTTAGCGCAAAACCATCTAGAACCTGTTTTATATTTCGCTGCATTAATAGCGTAATAAGCTCGCTATTTAAATCGGTTGTTTGAGCGCGTGCTTCATAAATAAGTTCTTTCGACTTATAAATTCTCGACTTTTTATTTTTTAAACGCGCTCTATTTAGTACTGCACTTTTTAACTGTTCACACACACCTTCACTCGGGGTTGTAACACAACCAATTCCCTCAATAAAGGTAACAGACTTTACATAATCGCTAAAGCAGCTTGCAAAAAGTCCTGCAACCATAGCCCCCATTGAATGACCTACTAAATGTACTTTTTTAACACCAAGCGCATTTATAAGTTGGTACACATCATCAATATAATCAATAAAATAATAGTGTGCATCATCACTTCGCCAAGACGATAAACCGTGCCCAACAAAGTCAATGCAGTACCAAGTGTGTTTTGGGTTAACGTTGTTTAACATTGGCATAAAGCTATGGCAGTTGTCTAACCACCCATGCAACGCTATTACTATTTCGTTCCCTGAACCTACTTTTAAGCCATGAATATTTAAATTATTGGTTTCAATATTAAATGGCTGCACGGTAAGTCCTTTATTAATTTAGAGCATCATTATTTATAGCATACAAGTTGTCAGACCACTAACTTAGAAAATGGTGCCAAATTCACGATTTAATTATCTTCCTGGTATCAAATATAGCACTGAGTAGAAAACCAAACTCAATATTTTCAATAACTTAAAAATGGAGTAATAAGCAAAGTTTTTTTAACATATTAATTTTGAGTACCTTTTAAACAAATAAAAGGTGAGAACACCATATATAGATAGCTTATAACTAGTATAATTTAAATAAATAGAACTAACAGCGTTAACTACAATTCTATGTATATAAAATCAAAGTATAAATTATAAATATCTCAGATATTCATTTATTTATCATCCTATCTGTATACAATATCAGCGGCTATTAAATAAGGTACACTCATAAGGTACAACCATGAAAAAACAGATCAGCTTATTGGCACTTTTATGCACCGCTTCTGGTGCTTACGCAAAATCAGCACCTAAAAATGTAATTTATATGATTGGTGACGGCATGGGTCCGGCTTACACCACGGCTTATCGCTATTTTAAAGACGACCCTGCAACAAAAGAAGTAGAAGGCACGGTTTTTGACACTATTTTAAAAGGCATGGCTCATACCTACCCTGATGACCATACTTATGTAACAGACAGTGCTGCGGGTGCTACAGCGCTTAGTAGCGGTCATAAAAGTTATAATGGCGCAGTTGCTGTAGATACAGACAAAAAACCAGTTAAAACTATGCTTGAAATAGCAAAAGAGCGTGGTATGACAACAGCGCTTGTTGTAACGTCACAAATAAACCATGCAACGCCTGCTAGCTTTACAGCTCACAATGAATCTCGTTACAACTACGATGATATTGCTAACGATTATATTGATAATAAGATTGCTGGTAAATTACCCGTTGATTTAATGCTAGGTGGCGGTACTAAATATTTTATTCGTGATGACCGTAATTTAGTTGAAGAATTTAAAGCGGCAGGTTACCAATACGGTGACGATATTAATAATCTGGGCCAAATTACACAAATACCTGCCATTGGTTTGTATGCAAGCAAAGGCCTGCCATTTGCACTTGATATAAACCCAACTCGCCTTACTCAGTTAACATCTAAAGCGCTTGGTTTACTAGATAACCAGAACGAAGAAGGCTTTTTTGTGATGATTGAGGGCAGCCAAATTGATTGGTGTGGTCACTCTAACGATATAGCCTGTGCGATGGCTGAAATGGACGACTTTGCTAAATCAATCGAAAAAGCAAAAGCGTACGTTGATAAAAATAAAGACACTATACTTGTAGTCACAGCCGATCACTCAACGGGCGGTTTAACTATTGGTTCGCACGGCCAATTTAAATGGGAAACAGACGTAATTAAGGGTGTTAAGGCAACTGCTAGTAAGTTAACTGACAAACTTATGGAGTCTAAAGACTTAAAACCAGTATGGACTGCTAACACAAATATTGAATTTACAACCGAAAACCAAATCAAACTTGAGCAAGCTAAAAAAATGGGCGAAAAAGCGCTTAATTTAGCTGTTAAAAGTATTATTAGTGATGCGAGCTTTACTGGCTGGACAACCGGCGGACACACCGCTGTAGACGTTCAAGTATTTGCCTATGGCAAAGGCAGTGAGCAATTTATTGGCTCACAAAATAATACTGATATTGCCGATAAGCTAATTGGCTTTATTGAACAGTAATACCAATCCGCAATAATACTTAATCAATTTGAGGGGTTAAATCTGACGTTAACTACGTTAAAAATTTCTGATATAGAACAACTAAATAACGAAATTTTTGCCTTGTTATCTACACGATTTTCTTCCCTCAAAATAGATCACTTAATTAAGCGAATTGGTATAATTTCACCTCGTTTTTAACACAAAAAGCCCGAACACATGTTCGGGCTTTTTATTAAATTTTATCACTGTATTTATCTAAACGTTTGAATGAGCTTTAAGCGTATATATCAACGCCTATTAAATTTTGTACTTCGGCTCTGCGTTCTAAATTTGCAAATTCAGTATAAGTAGAAATCGCTTTGCTTACTTGAGCTGTCGGTTGGTCGTAAATTGTTTGGCTGTATTCATTGCTTTTAGCACTGCTTTTAAACAGTTGATTAGCCAGTTCGACGCCCTCGACACTGCTTTTTACATAATCGGTATTCGTTTTTTGAGCAGCCGGCTGGTCTAATAAACTCTGTGGTTTATTAGTAACAACTTTAGTAGGGCTAACCCTACCCGGAATATCTCCGGTAAAAAAACCTGAACCAATAGGCAGCGTCATTACGCGTCTCCAACCTTAATATCGCATAAAATCATGATTTAAAAACAACCAATTTGCAAATAATATGATTACTCACGTCCTGGTAGCTTTTTCCACGTTACCGTATCGCGCACATATTTAGGTTGAGCGTCACTCGCTTTTACAACGTCACCCGCTAAAAACGCGGCTTCAACATGCGCTAACATATAACGCGCATCAGGCAATGTAATATCAGTATTAATTGTCACGTTTTCAAAGTCATTAAGCGCATCAGGATAGGTTTTAAAGCCCGTGCCTACCGCTACAGATGGCTCATTGGTCGCTATATAATCATTGTTTAGTAAATCAGGTTTTATAACGCATTCTTGGTTAACTAAAAGCATTAGATTATTTTGCGCTTGGTAATGTGCAAAGTATATCTCCCCCATACGCGCATCTATGCTTGGATAAACACTCACACTACCGTTTTGTTCAAACGCTTGTTGCGCCATAATAGCCAAAGTAGACACACCTACAAGTGGCAAATTAGTTGAATACGCTAAACCTTGCGCTATTGCTACACTAATACGCACACCAGTAAAACTGCCCGGGCCTTGCCCAAAACCAATGACATCTAAGTCTTTTAATTTACAGTTTGCTTTAGTTAATAGCTCATCCACAAGTGGAAGTATTTTTTGGCTATGTTGCTGCGGACATTCTTCAAAATGATGAAATGTTTGGCCCTGAAAATGTAAAACAATTGAAAGTGCTTCAGTTGAAGCATCAAGGGCAAGAATATTACTTTTGATCATTTTATTACTCTAATTAATTTGTTTTAAAAATGTATTGGCATCTTCTAAGCTTCGCGTGCGGCGCATCGGCGGTAAGCTTTTTAAAAATACTTGGCCATATTGGCGTGTAACTAAGCGATTATCGCATATTACAAGTACGCCTTTGTCTTTACTATCTCGAATTAAACGCCCTACACCTTGTTTTAGCGCAATAACAGCCTGCGGTAATTGTATGTGTGAAAAAGGGTCTTTTCCCTGCATTTGGCAATCTTGCATTTTAGCTTGAAGCAATGGATCGTCAGGGGCTGCAAATGGCAATTTGTCTATAATAACACAGCTTAATGTGCTGCCGCGTACATCAACGCCTTCCCAAAATGAAGCCGTGCCCAGTAATACAGCATTACCATGGCGAGTAAATTTCTCTAAAATAATACGCTTAGACATTTGCCCCTGCATATAAACTGGGTAGTCTATTTGTGTGGTGAGCCCTTCGGCAACTAAGTGCATCATTCGATAGCTCGTAAATAACACAAAACAACGCCCTTGCGCTGACTTTATAAGCTCAAGTGTTAATTTTACAATTGCATGGGGCATATTATCAGCGTGCGATTCAGGTAAGTAACGCGGTAAACACAGCAACGCCTGATTAGGGTAATCAAATGGGCTATCTACCATCATGCTTTGCTTTGGTTTTAAACCAAGGCTTGCATTAAAGTGCTCTAGTTTGTTGTCGACCGAAAGTGTTGCTGAAGTAAATACAAAGCCTGCGCCCGTATCTTGCATCATTTGAGCAAATTTAGCTGATACATTTAATGGCGTTATATTAATCGTTAAATAACGGCGCGTTGTTTCATACCAGTAACTAAAACCGGTTTGAGCTGTATCAAAAACCCGCTCTAACTGCCCTTTAAACGCAAGTGCACGTTCAAATGGATGCTCAATTTTGTCGCTTCTATCTAGGCAAAGTTTAAGTACTTGATAAACAAAATCTAAATCACTAATGACGCGGTGAAGCGCCGCGCATATTTGTTTATCACTTAACTTTTCTCGCCAATCGCCTCTACTGCCATCAACACCAAACTGTAATCGTAAATCAGCAACGCTTGTTTCAAGCTTATTTAAGCTTTTACCTAGCTGCAGCATATCGGGAATTTCGGCTCTATAAATAGCACGTAAATCATTAATTAAATCCACCAGCTTTTTAGTACTAATACTCTCACCAAAATAATCACTGGCAATTTCGCTTAACTGATGGGCTTCATCAAATATATACGCGTCAGCTTTTGGCATAAGCTCAGCAAAGCCACTTTCTTTTACGGCCATGTCGGCAAAAAATAAATGATGGTTAATCACAACTACGTCGGCATCGGCCGCAGTTAAACGTGCTTTGCGTATATAACAGCTTTGAAAATCTGGACACTCTTTACCTAAGCAATTATCGGCTGTTGAATTTACATAAGGCAGTACTTTCGCGTCATCTTCTATACCAATACAATCGGCCAAATCGCCCGATTGCGTTTCACTGGCAAACTTAGCCACCATAGCTAGTTGATGCATTACGTCGGAGTCGTCAGTAGGTACATGCGCAACATGCTGATTAAGTCGGTAGGTACATAAGTAATTGGCACGCCCTTTTAATAAGGCGGTTTTTTTAGAAGCACCAAGCGCTTTCACTAATTGAGGTAAATCGCGGTGATATAACTGTTCTTGTAAGGCTTTAGAACCAGTCGATATTATCGTTCGGCCTTTTGATTTAAGTGCAGGGGCTAAATATGCAAATGTTTTACCAGTACCCGTGCCTGCTTCAACAACTAATTGCGAACTGTTTTTTAATGCATCTGCAACAGCTACTGCCATATCAATTTGTGGTTGGCGAGGCGTATATCCATCTAATGATGACGCCAAAGGTCCGGTTGCACTAAACAGCTGTTTGATAATACCAATCACTTTAAAATAAATAATAGCGGGATTTTACGTAAGCAAAGCATTTAGGGCAAGTAATTACAAAATCGACTTTTATTTTATGATGCAACACACGTTTCAATAATGTGATTAACCACTAAAGTTTACAACAAACACTGTATTTATAACGTACATTTAATTTAATAATGACAATATTTACAAAGCCACATTTCTTATTAACTCTTACTAAAAACAATCCTCATTAAAAGCTATATTTAGGCATAAATACTGTGACTCTCAAATATTACAGGAGTACCATACGCGGGTTTATAATCCTCTTTTTTGTGTGTCGTTTAAAAAATAGTTAAGGTTAATCAATGAATGCTTGGTACCTCATTTGTTTTCTCTCTGCAATTGCAATTTTTATAGCCTTTGCAAACCAGTACATCCTCAAAATGCAAACTACAATTGCCATTACTACCGGCTCTGTGGTTATTTCTTTATTACTGATTATTGCAGTAAAATTATTAGGCGATCAGAACGCATTAGCAATGACCCAAATAGTTTCCAGTATTGACTTTAACGAGTTACTACTTAAAGGCATGTTGGGGTTTTTACTTTATGCGGGTGCGCTCGAAATAAACCTACTTGCCCTGCGTAAGCAGCGGTGGGAAATTACTGCCCTGGTATTGTTTTCAACCATTGCCTCCACATTTATAGTGGGTTATTTAAGTTTTTATTTATTTTCAGTTTTTGGTTTTGATGTCCCTTTTATTTATTGTTTACTGTTTGGCGCGCTTATTAGCCCAACCGACCCTATCGCTGTACTTGCTATTATTAAACAAATGCGAGCGCCAGAAGGCATCTCAGTTCAAGTAGAAGGTGAGTCGCTATTTAACGATGGTATTGGTTTAGTTATATTTACCACTATATTTTCTGTTGCTTTTTATGGCACCGATGCACAATTTGGTGACATAGCAGAGCTATTCTTTGTTGATGCAATAGGGGGCATTGCGTTTGGTTTAGTCATTGCATTAGTTGGCCACTTTTTAATTATTAATAGCCGCGATGTAAATATTCGCTTATTAATTACCTTAACTATCCCAACAGCAGGTTTTGCTGCAGCAAATATTTGGGAAATATCTGGCGCACTTGCCATGGTAACCAGTGGCATATTGATGGGTAATATTACCCGCACTAAAGCAACCGAGCGTACGGGCCCCGAAGACACGCGCTACGTAAAAGATTTTTGGCATGCAACCGACAGCTTTCTAAATGCTCTACTGTTTTTAATAATAGGTATGCTAATAGTCACTATGCCAATCACGCTTGGAGAAATTGGTTTAGGCTTATTAATGGTACCTGTTGTATTACTAGCACGCTTTATAAGTGTAGGCGCACCATTTGTAATTTTTAAACGCTTTAGAACTTACGATAAACACAGTGTTAAAATTTTGACCTGGGGTGGACTACGTGGTGGCCTTGCTCTGGCAATGGCGGCAGCAATCCCACGCGAGCAAGTTTTTGTAGGCGGTTCAGACCTACATAACCTAATCGTTATTGTTACTTACGTAGTGGTTATATTTTCTATTATTGTACAAGGCTTAACTATTTCGCCGCTTATTCAAAGTAGCATTAAGTCAGCTGAGCAAGCCAAGTAATAAATGCTTTGTCTGCAACACATTCAGTAACCAAGTTATTATAAAAATCACTTGGTTACTGTTACTCACGTGTTACAAAAACACTTTAAAGTTCTATAAATTGTTATCCTTTTTATTTATCTGCTTTGTTTAAATTAATCCGCTTGAAATGCAAATGAAAACAATTATAATTTTGACTTTTCCTCTACAGGGCTTTTCGATGTCCATAAATAATTCTCACATGTTTTTAAATTTGGTGTCTCTGAGCAAACGACAATTTCAATGTTTTTTTATGCTTTTTATAATGGTCATGGCAAGCTTTAGTGTTTCAGCCTCGCCTAATGAGCAAACAAAAATAAAACAAATTGCACAGCTTGCAGAGTATGTAGGTGTTGATTACGTGGCAGCTGTTGGAAATGGTGAAATACTTGATCCTGACGAATATCAAGAAATGACTGAATTTTCGCACGTTATTATTGAGCAAGCTGGACAGCTATCAAGCCAAACAAATGAGTTTGATACAGTAAAGGCACAAGCTAAAGCCCTGCATTCAGCGATTGCCAATAAAGCGAGTGTTGCCGATGTACGTGCAGCAAGCTCAGCGCTTCGTGAGTCGCTACTTACCTTTATGCCGCAACTATCGTTACCTACATCACTACTTCCTGTTGAGCAAACCAAAGCGCTTTTTGCTGCTAACTGTTCAATGTGTCACGGCCCTAGTGGTCAAGGCGACGGCCCGCTTGCAAAAAACTTATCACCAGAGCCTACCAATTTTACCGATGAAGAACGCGCAACTAACCGCTCATTAATGGGTTTATTTGATGCTGTAAGTAACGGTATTAACGACACGCCAATGGTTGCTTTTGCTCAATTTAATGAACAACAACGTTGGTCTTTAGCTTTTTATGTAGGTAGCTTGGCATTTAAAGATGTTCAAAAACCACAAAACCTAGAGCAAAACATTACCGCTTCGCAGATTGTAAACTTAAACCCTGCACAATTATCGGCAGGTCAAAGTGAAGCACAAGCACATTACGTTAAATGGCTTCGTGGTAATCCAGAGCAACTATTTACCGGTAAAAAGAATCCGATAACGGTTACTCGCACGCAGTTACTTGCGGCACAAGCCGCGCATGCTAAAGGCAATTACTCACAAGCAAGTGATTTAGCAATTAGCGCTTACCTAGATGGCTTTGAACTTGTTGAAAACAACTTAAATGCCTACGACGAAACACTGCGTAAAAACATCGAAGTACAACTGATGAACCTGCGCCAAACATTTAAAAACGAGAAAGATGCAGCCATCGTTGACGAAAAAGTAAGTGCAGCGCTAGCTCAACTCGCTAAAGCAGATAGCATGCTAAACGAAACCAAACTAACTGATGGTGCACTCCTCTCAGCGAGTTTAGTTATATTACTACGCGAAGGCCTAGAAGCACTCCTCGTTATTATTGCCCTTATGACCGTACTTATTAAAACTAAACGCCAAGACGCACTTAAATATGTACATGTTGGTTGGGTAACCGCACTTATTGCTGGTGGCTTAACGTGGGCTGCGGCGCAAACATTAATAGAAATAAGTGGTGCAAGTCGCGAAGTTATGGAAGGTGCTGGTGCATTGTTTGCCGCTGTAATTTTACTTTATGTTGGCGTATGGATGCACAGTAAAACCAGTGCGCAGCAATGGCAAAAATACATCAAAGACAATATAGATAAGCGTCTTGAGTCGGGTACATTATGGGGTTTAGCAGGGCTTTCTTTTATTGCCGTATACCGAGAAGTCTTTGAAACTGTATTGTTCTATCAGTCTTTATTAACGCAAAGCTCGCCTGCCCAATATTCATCTATTGCTTCGGGTTTTGCGATAGCTGTAGCAATACTGGCTATTATTACGTGGGTATTAATTAAGTACTCAATTAAATTACCGGTTGCTAAGTTTTTTGCAATTACCACTTACCTATTATTTGCACTCTCGTTTGTGCTTATGGGCAAAGCTGTTATTGCATTACAAGAGGCCGACATAATAGGTATTGCGCCGCTACCAATGAGCTTTGATATTGCATGGCTTGGTATAAAGTCAACATGGCAAGGTATTGTGTCTCAAGTATGCGTGTTCGCTATATTTAGCTTTTATATATTAAAAAGCAAAAACCAATAGTAATGCCTATCTGCTTAAGAGTTTAAGCTAATTGGCATAAGCAAAATACATAGTAAAAAGGCCCGCAAGGGCCTTTTTGAGTTAATTGCTTATGTATTTAGTAAAGTTGGTATTATCAAGCCCATGTATCTAAATGGGTGTTTTCGTCATCATCTACGTTAGACTTTTTTTTACTATTTTGATCATTGAGCTGTTTCTTTTTTTGTAACTCACGCCTTTTTTTATTCTCTAGTTCAACTTTTTCAGCGGCAGTCCCACTTTGCACACCCGCAATATGAAAAGCACTTTTTGACTCAACTTCTAGCCTAGTTATTCTTCCTAAATAAGGGATCATAATATCCATAAGTACTTCCTTATTTTTTCATTTTATTCATTAACCACTTGGTTTGAGTGATAAACAACCAATTGTTGGCGAAAATTGCGCTTATTATCTTAATATTATCGACAGTTATAACATATGCTTTAATTAAGCTAAAAAAAACTTGCCATAATATAGCTGTTTATGTTTTTATGAGTGCGAAATTTATTTAAACAGATAACAACTGCACGTTAACAAATCAACGGGCAGTTACATAGGATAAAAAATGCGCTCAAACCTGACAACAGTACATCATCACCACCATTCACCGGAATAACCTGTCAGGTCTTTCGCTGAGAGGTTATTCCTAAAAGGAACCTCTGGCGATTCAAATAACATTGATTCATTTTCGCCCTGAGGTTCCCCTCGGGGTTTTTAGTTTTTAAATTAAAGGAAAATGAATAATGAACAACAGTAATCGTCTACGTATCGCCATCCAAAAAGGCGGCCGCCTATCTAAAGATTGTCAAGATCTGCTTAAACAGTTAGGTGTTAAACTTAACCTTCGTGAACAACGCTTAATTGCACACTCAACTAATATGCCAATTGACGTACTACGTGTGCGCGATGACGATATTCCGGGTTTAGTAATGGACGGTGTATGTGACTTAGGCATAGTTGGCGAAAACGTACTTGTAGAAGTTCAAGCAGAACGTGAACGACAAGGTGTTCCAAGTGAAGTAACCAAACTTTCAAAACTAGACTTTGGTTACTGTCGTCTTGCACTTGCATGGCCACAAGAGCTTGGCGCTCGCGATAAGAGCTGGTTTGAAGGCAAACGTATTGCGACTACCTACCCAGAAATCTTAACTCAGTGGTTAAAGCGCGAAGGCATTAACGCAAGTACAGTAATGCTTACGGGTTCTGTTGAAGTAGCACCGCGTGCAGGTTTATCTGATGCAATTTGTGATTTAGTATCTACTGGCGCAACACTTGAAGCTAACGGCTTGATTCAAGGCGAAACAATTTTAGAATCAAACGCGTGTTTAATTCAAAATAAAGATCTTCAAGATGCTGACAAACTAGCACTAATCAATAAGCTTATGCCGCGCCTACGTGGTGTTAGACAAGCTAAAGAAAGCAAATACATCATGCTACACGCACCAAAAAACAAACTTGATGAAATTTGTGAAATTTTACCAGGTTCTGGTCAACCTACTCTGCTTGCCCTTGCTGGTAACGATGAATACGTAGCACTTCACATGGTAAGCAGCGAAACATTATTTTGGGAAACAATGGAGCAGTTAAAAGCCCTAGGCGCTAACTCTATTTTAGTTATGCCAATTGAAAAAATGATGGAGTAAGTGCCATGCTTCGTTGGAATGAGGAATCTTCACAAGTACAAGCAGCGGCGCTAATGCGCCCTGCAGTTTCTGCTAGTGCCAAGGTTGAAGCTATATGCAAAACTATTTTAGCTAACGTAAAAGACCAAGGCGATGAAGCCTTACTTAGCATGGCTAAAGAGTTTGATAATAGATCTAACCCTCGCTTATGTGTTCCGCTTGATGAAATTAACGCATCAGAGCAAGCACTGAGTGCAGAGCTTAAATACGCAATTGATACTGCTTATGCAAACGTTAAACGTTTTCACGAAGCGCAATTGCCAAAAGATATTAAATTATCGACCCAACCAGGCGTTGTATGTGAACTGAAATATCAAGCCATCGAAGCAGTCGGTATTTATGTACCCGGTGGCAGTGCTCCACTGCCATCGTCGGTTATTATGCAGGGTGTATTAGCGCAGTTAAGCGGCGCAAAAACCGTTGTACTTGCTACACCAGTACAAGGTGATAAAGCGATTAACCCTGCTATTTTATATGCAGCTAAGTTATGTGGCATTACTACTTTGATAGAAAGTGGTGGCGCAGGCGCAATTGCAGCAATGGCTTATGGCACCGAATCGGTTCCTAAAGTGAACAAAATATTTGGCCCAGGTAATAGCTTTGTAACAATGGCTAAACAGCTCGTTGCGCAAACTATTCCAGGTATGGCAATTGATATGCCAGCAGGTCCGTCTGAAGTACTTGTTATTGCAGATGAACGCGCAAACCCAGAATTTATAGCCGCCGATTTACTCTCACAAGCAGAGCACGGCGCAGACTCGCAAGTTATTTTATTATGTAACAGTGAGAGTATTATAGAACAAACTCAGCAGGCACTTACACGCCAGCTGGCTAATTTGAGCCGCAAAGAAACAGCCGAGCAAGCGCTCGCTAATTCTTCACTTATTTTAGTTGATTCAATTGAGCAAGCATTTGATGTATCTGCGCAGTACGGACCAGAGCACTTAATTTTACAACTAGGCGACGCAACACCTTACCTAGATAAAGTTAAAAACGCAGGCTCAGTATTTGTAGGTGACTACACGCCAGAATCTGCAGGCGATTACGCATCGGGTACTAACCACGTGTTACCAACATATGGTTATAGTGCAACTTACTCGAGCTTAAACTTACTTGATTTTTTTCGTACATACACAGTGCAAACAATTACTAAAAGTGGTTTAACGCAGCTTTCAAAAGCTATTTTACCACTTGCAGATGCAGAAGGCCTTGATGCCCACGCTAATGCGGTTTCAATTCGTTTAGAGGCAATTAAAAATGAGCAATGAGAGCGCACAAGCGTCTAGCTTATTACCTAAAAATATTGCAGCCCTTGCTGCATACAGCTCTGCAAAAAGTGAAAAGCTAACCGGTACTACGTGGCTAAATGCTAACGAAAGCCCGTATGCTAGAAATCTTGAACTGAGTATTGAGGATTTAAATCGCTACCCCGATCCACAACCGCAACTGGTTATTGACAGGTACGCCGCTTATACAGAGCTTGAAAGCGAAAATATATTAATGACGCGCGGCGCAGATGAAGGCATTGAGCTTTTAGTGCGCACATACTGTGAGCCAGCTAAAGATAGTATTGCGCTATTTTTACCAACCTACGGTATGTACAAAGTTACCGCCGATACACACAACGTTGGTATTAACGCGCTTACCCAAGAATTATTATTAAGTGGCAGTGCTGACGAAATAGTTGCAGCTGTTGGCAGCTCAAAACTAGTATTTATTTGTAACCCAAATAATCCAACGGGCAGCCTAACACCACTTGATAAAGTAAAAGCGATTGCTACAGCACTTGCGGGTTCTGCATTAGTTATTGTTGATGAAGCCTATATAGAGTTTTGCCCAGAGCAAAGCGCGACTAAGCTTATTAATGAGTTTAGTAATGTAGTCGTATTGCGTACGCTTTCTAAAGCCTTTGCGCTAGCGGGCCTTAGAACAGGCTTTACCCTTGCACAAGCAGCAACTCTTGCGCCAATTCGTAAAGTCATTGCGCCGTATCCGGTATCGGGCGTAGTAGCAAGTATTGCAGCGCAAGCAATTGCACCTGATGCAATTACATCAATGCGCCGCCAAGTTACTATTTTAAATAGCTTAAAAGCTAAATTAGTGGATTGGCTAAACGCCTCCCCTGCTGCATTAAAAATTCTCACTGGTGAAGGTAACTTTGTTACTTTAAAATTAGCCGATAAAAACTACTTTAAAATTGCACTTGAGCAAGGTTTGGTTATGCGCGCTTTTACGCTATACGGTGAAGACGACTGGCTACGAATTTCAATTGGTAGTGAACAAGAACTTGAACAAGTAAAAATTTGGTTAGATGGCTTACAAACGCCAGCTTCCACAGCATCTTTAGCAGGAAACGAAGTATCATGAGTAACCCCTATTTATTTATCGACCGCGACGGCACTATCATTGAAGAGCCAATTACCGACAAACAGGTAGATAGCCTTGAAAAGCTAGCATTTTTACCTGGCGTTATCCCTGCGTTATTACAATTACAAGCTGCAGGTTACCGTTTAGTTATGGTATCTAACCAAGATGGTTTGGGCACAGATAGCTTCCCTATTGCTGATTTTGATATAGCACAAGACAAAATGATGGACATAATGCAAAGCCAAGGCATTAGCTTTGACGAAGTATTAATTTGCCCTCACTTTAACGAGCAAAACTGCGATTGCCGTAAACCTAAAACAGGCTTACTTACCGAGCTTATGCGCTCAGGCAAAGTAGACTTAGCGCGCTCTTTTGTTATTGGCGACCGTGAAACTGATATTGGTCTTGCTCAAAATCTATGTTGTGAAGGTATTTTATACGATGGCGATTGGAGTGCCATAGTAACTAAATTGACCACCGCAAACCGCGAAGGTCGTGTTACACGCAATACCAAAGAAACCCAAATTGATGTGGCAATAAACTTAGATCAAACTAAGAATGGCAGCATAGACACCGGTCTTGGCTTTTTTGATCACATGCTTGATCAAATTCGCACGCACGCAAACATTGGTTTAAACATTAAAGCCAAAGGCGATTTACACATAGACGAGCACCACCTGGTTGAAGACATTGGTATTGCTCTTGGTGTCGCACTTAAACAAGCGCTTGGCACTAAATCGCAAATTGCGCGCTATGGTTTTGCTCTTCCTATGGATGAATGTAAAGCTGAAGCACAAATTGATTTATCGGGTCGTGCATCATTTGTATTAAACGCTAACTTTAGCCGCGAAAAAGCCGGTGATTTAGACGTACAAATGGTTGAGCACTTTTTCAAAAGCTTAAGTGATAACGCCGCCATTAGCCTTATTTTATCGGTAAGCGACGGTAACTGTCATCACCAAGTAGAAGGCTTATTTAAAGCGTTTTCACGCGCCCTTCGTATGGCAGTAGCACAAGATACGACCCAACAAACAGCCAGCTCTAAGGGATGTTTATGATTGCCATAATTAATACCGGTTGTGCCAATATAAATTCAGTACGTTTTGCGTTTGAACGCTTAGGGCAAACGCCAACAGTAATTACATCACCAGAGCAATTAGCGGGTTTTGAGCGCGCTATATTGCCAGGTGTAGGTCACGCGTCGGTTGCTATGAAACGCCTAGTCGATAATGGTTGGCAGCAAGCTATTAACGAGTATCAACGCCCGCTAATGGGGATTTGTTTAGGGATGCAGTTGCTGTGCGAAAGCACCGAAGAAGGCAACGTGCAATGCTTAGGTAAAATACCAGGCCTAGTAAAAGCACTGGATGTAGGTAGTTTAACGTCACCGCATATGGGGTGGAATAACTTATCTATCCAACAAGCGCACCCACTAACCAAAGGCTTACATAAAGACGATCAGGTTTATTATGTGCACAGCTTTGCGCACACCGTTAACGATGCCACTTTAGTCAGTAGTGAATACGGGCAAACTTTCTCAGCCATTGTCGCTAAAGATAACTATGCCGGTATGCAATTTCACCCAGAGCGAAGCGCGAAAGTAGGCACCCGTTTATTACAAAACTTTCTAGATTGGCAGTTATAAGCTGCCCATTAACTAACAAAAAAGAGATTATTTGTGATTATTCCAGCATTAGACGTATTACAAAATCAAATTGTGCGCTTGTACCAAGGTAAATACGACACAGCACAGTTTTACCCTTTCGAACTTGGCGCGCGTTTAAAAGAATACGCCGACAGCGGCGCAGGTAAACTACACCTTGTTGATTTAGAAGGTGCACGCGATCCAAGTAAAAAGCAGTGGAAACATATTCAAGCTGCAACCAAAGCACTTAACGTACCGTACCAAGTGGGCGGCGGTATTCGCTCAGAGCAAGACGTGAGCGATTGGCTAAAAGCCGGTGCAAACCAAGTGGTTATTGGTTCTATGGCAGTTGAAAAGCGTGAACAGGTTAAAGCTTGGATTGAAAAGTTTGGCGCTGAGCACTTTGTAATTGCCCTTGATGTTAATAAAACAGAGTCCGGTTGGGCGCCTGCAACCCATGGTTGGTTAAATGAATCTGAGTTTGGGCTATTTGAACTTATTGATTTTTATGTTGAGCTGGGCATTATTGATTTTTTATGCACGGACATCAGTAAAGACGGCACCATGACAGGCCCTTCATTTGAACTATACGAAGACCTAGTAAAGCACAACGCTGATATTAAAGTACAAGCCTCAGGTGGTGTGAGTTCGTTGGATGATATTAAAAAGCTAAACGAACTTGGTGTGGGCGGCGTAATTTTGGGTAAATCTTTATTAGATGGTGCCTTTAGCGTAGAAGAGGCGCTTAAATTAAGCTAAACAGATAGGTCTAAGCAGCTAAATCAAAAAAGGCACAGGTGCGAGCGCATCTGTGCCTTTTTTGTATAAAACAATCAGTTTATTTATGCTTACCCGGCAACATAGAGCCTAATACGCCATCTTGCTTTATTAAACCATGGTAAAGCGCGGCACTAACATGCATAAAAATAAACAATAAAAATGCATAAGCAATAAACCCATGTGCTTCACGGAAAAAAGCATATAGTTCAATATCTTTACTTACTAGGCTAGGCAAAGTAAATAAACCAAAAAAGCTCACATGGCGGCCATCAGCGCTTTGCATTAACCAGCCTGAAATCGGCATTAAAATCATAGATGCATATAAACCCACTTGGGTTAAATGCGCTGCTAATGCCTGAGCTTTAGGCACACTGGGTGGTAATGCAGGGCTGGTGGTGACTAGTTTATTGATTAATCTAATAGCAACTAACACTAACGCTAAAACACCAAACGACTTATGCAGCGCAATGGCCTCTACTTGCCAAACCGCTAAACTTTGCACCATCGACAGACCAAGAAATAACATAGAAAGTATGATTAATGCCATCGCCCAGTGAATAAGCATACTCGACGCTGAGTATTTATTAATTGTTTTCATTCGATATTTCCTGTTATTAATTATTTAAAAGTACTTCTTTAGCACGACGACGAAATGACTCAGCATAAGCCGCGCCACGGGCACGTAATATAGGATCGGCGCTTGGCTCTATCCCTGTAGGAAGTACCAAGGGATCAAAGTTCATATCAGCACACACGCCTCCTTCTTGCGCCTGAAGGCTTGAGATAACTAATGTGCCTGCGTTAATTGTTTTGCGTGATTGTGGCCATAAAACAGTTGGGTTATTTTCATCATCTTCAGCGGTTGCAAAGCTAAACAGCATGTCGAATTTAACGGGGGCTTGTGCTACTTGATCTTTAAGTTGTAGCTGCAATGCATCGACTGAATCATTATTAAGTGGTTGAATGTTTTCATCATTTAATTGTGGTTTAGCAATCCAGCGTACGGCGTGCTTTTTACCGTGTTCATCAACCAAATAAAAAGCGTTAATGCTGTGGTATTGCTCAGTGGCAAAACTGCTGGTTGGTTTGTAACTGGCTTTCCAGTTATTAAATGCGGCACTTTCTGGATGCGCAGCAAAAAAGGCTTTAATTTTTTCAGGGCTGCGTTTTTTGGTTACCGGATCAGGGGATAGCGCTTGTAACTGTTTAAAAAACGCATCTGGCGTCGCTACAGCCATAACTGGAGGCGTATTCATTGCCACGCGCCATTCTTGGTTATCATCGGTAGTTATAGAAAACGCTAAACTGCGCACCGGTGCTTTTAAATCAGGCGCGGTTGGGTTATTCCCTGCAATAGAAAAACGGCCAACAAAAGGAGTGGCGCCTAAATCAAATACCTTGGCTTGTGAATATATAGCAAGCTCACCGGTAGACTCAAAAGACCCCGCTAAACAAATACCTTTAGCGTGAGCACGACGAAAACCCGCATGGGCTTGATCACCTTGTTGTAAATTAACAAAACGCTGCGCAGTAACCGCATCGCTGTTAAAAGCGCCGGTAAAATATAAAATCGTCAGTGCAAATAAAGTGATTATTGCAATTAAGGTGATTTTTTTACTCATGGTAGGATTAGACCTCGTATGATTATTTTCATGATGATTATGTTTGGAATTTTTCATAGTTTTAATTACGTCTTTAAATTAATGGCTAACCATTACTGAGATATGCTTTAGATCGGATAGCTTTTATTTAGTTATACCGACACGACACTCACAAGACCGACCCCAAGCAATTAATATTTCAATTCAATTAATAAAAATCCCACTTTAAGTATTTTAAATTCCAAAAATATAATCTTTATGAGCTGCGCTTTAAAAAAACCGATTGTTAATTATACTAATGTTGATACAAAGCAAGCATTGGGGTGCTGATTTATTACGTTCTACAAAATCACACAAATTAAAACAAAACCGTACAGCAATAATAAACTGTTGAAATTAAAATATTATTTATTACTCACTAGTTATCTACTGCTTTTTTCAAGTAGTAAGTAGTTATAGCTTAATAAACAGCATTACAGGTAAATTCGAAAATAAACACATTTACGCATTTTATAATTTTAAACCACACAAAAATGCCAACGATTAACACCGCACTTTTTATTTAAGGTAAGCAAGATGATCAATAAACGATGTTTTACTAAATTTAATTTTATTAGTATTGCGCTACTGTTTTTGTTAGCCGGTTGTTCAGATAGCGAAGTCAGCACTCAAAAACAAAAAAAGCCTCGTCCTGTTAAGTTAATAACCATTGATGATGGGTCTCAATCAAAAACACTCACCTACCCTGCCACTATAGATACAATAAACAGCTCAAAACTGGCCTTTCAGGTCAGTGGTAAACTAGAAAAGCTCAACGTTATTGCCGCGCAAAACGTAAAAAAAGGAGACGTAATAGCCGCATTGGAGCAACGTAATTTTGTTAATGAAGTTAAATCAAGCAAGGTACAGTTTGAAACGGCCGACAATGACTATCAACGTGGTTTACAGCTTGCAAAAGATGGGGTTATTTCACAGCGAGATATAGAGCAACTAAAATCTAAAAAAGAAGTAGCCGAATCACAGTATGACTCAGCGCAAAAAGCCTTAACGGATAGCACTATTGTTGCTCCTTATGATGCCATTGTTGCAGAAGTTCCGGTAAAGCAGCTTGAAAACATCAGTGCTGGGCAACATGTAGTTACCCTTTTTGGTAAAGGTGAAATGGAAGCGGTTGTAAATATTCCCGCTTCAGTTGTGGCTACGGTTGATTCTAAACAAAACAATTCAGCGACTGTTATTTTACAAGATGTATCGGCTCCCCCTATTGCTGCCACATTTAGACGTGCCAATTTAGAAGCCGATTCTGCCAGTCAAACCTATGAAGTACGCTTTTCGTTTGCTGTGCCCAATAACCTTAATATATTACCTGGCATGAATGCCAGCCTAAAAATAGAGCGTCAAACGAGTTCAACTGCTACACGACTGGCGGTACCTACCTTTGCCATTTTTGAAGAAAACGGCCAGCATTTTGTATGGACTGTTGACCAACAAACAATGCAAGTATCAAAAACACTCGTCACTATTGAACAAGGTATTGGCGAACAACTGATTATTACTGCGGGGTTAAAAGCAGGTGATGTGATTGTAGGTGCAGGTGCAAACTATGTGACTGAGGGTATGAAAGTACGTCCTTGGACTAAAGCATAGGAGCGCAGTAATGGATTTAGCAAAGTGGACAATAAATAATAAATTAATTAGCACTATACTCATCATTTTAACGCTTGGCTTTGGTTTTTCGTCATACAAAAACATGGCTCGGTTTGAAGACCCCGAATTTATAATTCGCACCGCACAAGTATTTGTTTCTTATTCAGGCGCGAGCCCGCTTGAGGTTGCTAAAGAAGTGACCGAGCCGCTTGAGCGTGCCATTCAAGAGTTACAAGAAGTCGATACTATATCGTCGACCTCATCAACGGGCTTATCTGAAATTAAAGTAGAAATTAAATCAGAATTTTCGCCAACCAAATCTGAGCTACAAGTTATTTGGACTAAACTCAGAAACAAAATTAACGATACTCGCCCAACACTTCCTCCTGGTACAGGGACCCCCAAAGTGTTTGATGATTATGGCGATGTATATGGCTTGAGTTATTTAATTACTGCCGAAGGTTACTCCCCCGATGAACTGCATGCCTATGCTAAAACGCTACAAAGTGACATTTTACAAGTAGACGGTGTAGCAAAAGTTGCCATGACGGGCGTACAACAAGAGGGGATATTTGTAGAAATAGCCCGAGAAGAGTTAGCTTCTTTAGGCGTGTCTATTAATAACATTTACGGTATTTTGGATGAACAAAACGCCGTATTGAGTGCAGGTAATACCCAAATTGGCGATCAACGTATTTTTATTGATCCCACCGGGGAAATAAACTCCGTTGATACCATTAAAAACCTACTGGTAAGTGCCAGTGCTAAAGGTAAAACCATTTACCTAAAAGATATTGCCAATGTATACCGCGGTTTTCAAAGCCCAGCAACCAAGTTAGTGCGCTACAACTCCAAGCCTGCCATATCACTGGGAGTTGCCAGTGTATTAGGCGCTAATGTGGTAAAAGTATTTGACCGCGTTGATGACAAAGTAAAGCAAACTGAAAACCTAAGACCGCTTGGCATCAGCGTGCATGAGTTTTATCACCAAGGAAAAGTGGTACAAGACTCTGTCGATAACTTTGTGGTTAATGTATTAGTGGCGCTGGTGATTGTCATGGTCACGCTGCTGCTATTTATGGGGTTACGCTCTGGGGTTATTATTGGTGCCGTGTTACTGCTAACTATTTTTGCGACCCTTGCTACCATGGACTTTAGCGGTATACCCATGCACCGTATTTCCTTAGGTGCGCTTATTATTGCCCTCGGTATGATGGTTGATAATGCGATTGTGGTGACAGAAGGAATTTTGGTAGGCACACAACAAGGGCGTAAAAAGTTAGACATTGCCAGTGAAGTTGTAAAACAAACTAAATGGCCACTACTTGGCGGCACATTAGTCGGCATTGTTGCCTTTGCACCTATTGGCCTCGCACCGGGCGATACAGCTGAATTTACCGGTCATTTATTTTGGGTTATTTTAATCTCTTTGTTATACAGCTGGTTATTTGCCATTACCCTAACGCCCCTGTTTTGTTATTGCTTATTTAAAGAACAAGATACCGATACCTCAGCATCAGTAAAACCTAATAAACTTATGGCGTTGTATCAATCGGTTGTGGTGTCGGCGCTTCATCATCGCTGGTTAACGGTTACTGTCGTGGTTGCCATGTTTAGTGTGTCTATGTGGGGTTTTCAATTTGTAAAATCAGGATTTTTCCCAGCTTCTACCACGCCGCAAATGGTGGTTGATTTTTGGTTACCGCAAGGCACCGATATTGAAAAAACCAAAAAAGACATGCTCAAACTTGAAGCGTTTGTAAAACAACAAAACGGCGTTGAAGGCATACAAACTCTTATTGGTGGCGGCGGATTACGTTACATGCTTATTTATGGCAGCGAATCACCCAACAGCTCTTACGGGCAAATTTTAGCTAAAGTCGATGATTATAAAAAACTAGATCAACTCTTACCTAGGGTACAAAACTTCATCGATAACAACTTTGTGGATGCGCAAGGCAAAGTATGGCGCTTTGTAATGGGCCCCGGTGGTGGCTCTAAAATAGAAGCCACATTTAAAGGCCCCGATCCGAGTGTACTAAGAGAGCTGGCAGCTAAAGCAAAAGCCGTATTAATTGAAGATGGCGGTGCGCTGTCAATTAAAGACACCTGGCGACAACGCATTAGTGTTATTGAGCCACAGTACTCTGCCATTAATGCACAGCGCGCGGGTGTAACGCGCAAAGCCGTTGCCGAAGCACTGCAACAAAACTTTTCAGGGCAAATCGTTGGCCAATATCGTGAAGGCGAAGAGCTCATTCCTATTATTGTCAGAGCGCCACAAAAAGAACGCGTAGACATAAACGATATTGGTAACATTCAAGTGCAAAGCAATATAACCGGTGAAACACTGCCCCTTGCTCAAGTCACCAATGGCTTTAAAACCGTATGGCGCGACGGCATATTAAAACGCGAAGACCGCGAATGGACCATAAAAGCTCAGGCCGATCCGCTGCCAGGCGAGCTTGCTTCTGAGTTGTTTAATAGAGTAAAACCTAAAATAGACGCCATTGAGCTACCACAAGGCTACCGCCTAGAATGGGATGGCGAATATGGTCAATCCAAAGAGTCTAATGAAATGCTCGCCTCAACCATTCCGCTTGGTTTTTTAGCCATGGTGTTAATAGTGATCGTGCTGTTTAACGCATTAAAACAACCTATTATAATTTGGCTAGTCGTGCCCTTAGCGTTAATTGGCGTTGTTTTTGGGCTGGTAACCACACAAATCCCATTAGAATTTATGGGACTGCTAGGCTTGTTATCACTCTCTGGTTTATTGATTAAAAATGCCATTGTATTAGTGGATCAAATGGATATGGAAATACGCCAAGGAAAACCACGCTATGAGGCCATTATCGATTCGGCAAATAGTCGTGTAAGGCCAGTAATGATGGGCACACTCACCACCGTACTAGGGGTAATACCACTATACTTTGATGCGTTTTTCCAATCGATGTCAGTGGTACTGGTGTTTGGTCTACTGTTTGCCACCCTACTGACTTTAATTGTGATCCCCGTGCTCTACGCGATATTTATGAACGTTAAACAAGGCGAACAAACAACTAATTAATACTAACGAAAAAAATTGGCCATGCTTAGTAAAAAGTCATGGCCAATTATTAAATCGCGACTATGCAATTTATAAAAAATTCCAGCCAACATTACAGACTTTTCAAGCACTTTACGAGGCTAAAAATTCCGGTCGAAACTGCTATCGATTTTCTAAAGAAACACGCTAATTTTTAGTATTTTATGAATTTAGTCTACGGTTTCAAGATTGCGCGTTTTTCCGGAATGAATTATCACTTTTAGTTCTAACTTTTGCCATTAACATACCGCAAGTTTTATTATATAGTGGAGCCAAGAATTCATTGCATAGTAATGCATTTAGATTCATTCATTAAATTAACTATTCATTTTTATTAAAAATATAACATATCAAGTGCAGTCTATGTGTCTTCTAATGAGTTATACCAATAACAAACGTAATAATAACCATATTACAATCCAGAATTTTAAAAACGAGGTAAGCGCATGTTATCAAAACGCATAATTCCTTGTTTAGACGTAAAAGACGGCCAAGTCGTTAAAGGCGTTAAATTTAAGGGCCATGAAATAGTCGGCGATGTTTTAACACTTGCTAAAGCGTACAGTGAAGCCGGTGCCGACGAACTGGTATTTTACGAGATCAGTGCAAGCGTTGAAAAACGATTACTCGATGTGAATTGGGTAGAAAATATTGCCCGCCATATCGATATTCCATTTTGTGTAGCGGGTGGCATTAAATCGGTAGCCGATGCAGCGCGCGTGCTTGAGCGCGGCGCTGACAAAATCAGTATTAACAGCCCAGCCATTGCCCGTCCTGAGCTTATAAAAGAGTTACACGATGAGTTTGGCAAGCAGTGTGTGGTTGTCGGTATTGATAGCTTTTACGATGAAACAACCGGTGAATACTTAGTGTATCAGCTTACAGGCGATCCTAATGCCTCAAGCCGTACTCGTTATAAAACCCAAGAGTGGGTTCAGCGCGTGCAAGACTTAGGCGCTGGCGAAATTGTTTTAAACTGTATGAACCAAGATGGCGTTCGTAATGGTTACGACAATGAGCAGCTGAGTAAAATTCGCGAGCTGTGTGATATTCCTTTAATCGCCTCTGGCGGTGCGGGTAGCATGCAAGATTTTGTTGATGTATTTAAACAAAGCAAAGTAGATGGTGCATTAGCCGCCAGCGTTTTTCATAAAAATGTGATTAACATTGGCGAACTAAAACAATTTTTAACAGATAACCAAGTGGCAGCAAGATTATGCAAGTAACACAACAAAACCAAGCTCAAGTCGATTTCGCTAAAAGTGAAATGATCCCTGCTATTATTCAAGATGCCCGCTCGGGTGTTATTTTAATGCAAGGCTTTATGAACAGCGAAGCACTAAACGTTACGCTTGAGAGTAATAAAGTGACGTTTTACTCGCGTTCAAAATCGCGTTTATGGACTAAAGGTGAGTCATCAGAAAACTACTTAAACGTAGTATCTGTGCATACCGATTGTGACTACGATTCAATTTTAGTACTTGCCAATCCAGAAGGTCCAACGTGCCACTTAGGCACACAAAGCTGTTTTGGTGATGAAGCAAAACCAAGTTTAAGCTTTTTAGCACAGTTAGAAGATGTGATTGTAGCGCGTAAAAACGACGACCCTGAAAAAAGCTACACAGCGTCATTATTTGCAAAAGACTTAAGCCGTAGTTGTCAAAAAGTAGGTGAAGAAGGCGTAGAAGTTGCCCTTGCCGCTATGAAACACGATAACGATGAGCTAACAAACGAGTCTGCTGATTTAATTTATCACCTTACAGTATTGCTACAACGCCAAGGCTTAGCCCTTGAAGATGTAGTTAAATGCTTGCAAGGTCGCCATAAATAGCACCTGCTAAAGCAAATTGAAAAAGGCTCATATCTTATGGGCCTTTTTATTTTTACAGTAAATCACGTGTGATATAGTGCGTGGCTAAATTAATCGGTTACTGTGAACTATGAAAAACTATATTACTCCTTCTATTGTCGCATTTATTTTAGTTATCGCGTTTATTTTAGCGGGCTGTACCAGCAAAACTAATCAGACTACAACTACAGCAACCACTACTACAACGAATCAGTCTGTAAAAACCACAGTAACACTCGATGAATGCAGCACCATAAATAACCTAATAAATGGTTATGAGTCTGGTTTTAATTCAATCAAAACAGATAAAGTAAATAACCAGTTTACTAATAAATGGCGTACTAATACTCATATTATTGGAGCAACCTGTACGGTTACTTTAAATAATTCAGAGCAAGCAAGCTACCAATGCCAAACACCTGTTAATACACAAACGCAAACCGTAAGGTCTCATCAAAAACTGGCTAAGCAATTACGCCAATGCTTAACCACAACAGGTTGGTTTGAAAGCCAAAAAGAAACAGCAAGTTCAATTTACAGCACATTTGTACTTAATACTAAAACCCCTGTCATTACACTCTCTACCAATCAAGAAGGTAATGGGTTTTCTACTCGCTTTGAAATTGCACCACCGTTAGGGCTATAATTATGCGCCAATTAAATCAAAACAAAAAACCATCTAAATTTAAAACTGATTGCCTAGGAATATGCGAAAGGCGCAGCGGTTACTGCACCGGTTGTGGGCGTACTAACGAAGAAATTTTTGATTGGATAATATTATCTGAAGATGAAAAAAAAGCGATTTTAGAAACACCACGAGCAGATGCTAACTCATAAAAAATAAAGCCCCTAAATGTTAAAAGTAACAGTTAACTAAAAACTTTTAACTTGTTGTGACTATTCATTTTAGTTGCGCTAATACAGCTTTCGACTACTTGCTCGAATGAGTTATTAATATCTATATTTATAACATTGGGCTCATCTTCTTTTGGCACTTCTAGCGCTTCAAATTGGCTTTTGAGTAAATCAACAGGCATAAAATGTCCTTTTCTGTCCTGCATACGGCTTTTAACCAGTTCAAAATCACCATAAAGATGTAAAAAGGTAATACCTGTATTTCCGTCACATATTTGTTCTCGGTATTTCTTTTTTAATGCAGAGCAGACTATTACCGCAATTTCATTTTTCTTTTCAATGCTAAATGCAGCATCACGTATTCTTTCTAGCCAAGGCACACGATCAGCATCGTTTAAAGGCTGCCCAGATGACATTTTTAATATATTAGCCTTGGGATGTAAATCGTCTCCGTCGATAAATTTAGCGCCAATGCGCTTTGCTAATGCATCACCCACACTTGACTTTCCTGTGCTTGAAACCCCCATTACAATATAAACACGACCTACATTTGTGTTACTCATGTATTTACCCTCGCCTTAATTTAATAATTAATTATTTTCAATGTATATATTATATTGAGTTACGGGTAACATGTTACCGGTAACAAATACGAAAGTGAAGTTAAACACACACTAAACATCATAATTCACACTGAATATAAGTAGGGAAAAATGTCAGATCTATCTTTAATACTAACAGCGGCAGGCTCCATATTTTTATTGCTTTTCTTAGTAATGAAAGTACGACTACATGCTGTCGTCTCTTTAATCCTTGTTTCTATGATTGCAGGATTACTCTCAGGAATGAGCCCTGAAATAATTGCCGGTACAATTCAAAAGGGAATGGCTGGAACGCTAGGCTTTGTAGCGGTGGTGGTCGCTTTAGGCGCCATGTTTGGCAAAGTAATGGAAGAAACCGGCGCGCTGGATCGTATTGCCCACACACTTTTACACCGTTTTGGAGAAAAAAACGCTAATTGGGCGCTTACCTTTACGGGCTTTATTTGTGCCCTCCCCCTGTTTTTTGATGTAGCCGTTGTACTTTTAATCGGTATTGTTTTTGCTGTGGTAAGAAAAGGCGGTGGCAGCGTTGTTAAAATTGGTATTGGGCTACTTGCTGGAATAGCGTCTTGTCAGGCGTTTCTTATTCCTGCGCCAGGGCCGATTTTGGTTGCCTCTCAATTAGGCGCTGACTATGGTTATATGATTTTATTTGGCCTTATTGCTGCCATACCGGCAATGATTATAGGAGGTCCAATTTGGGGCTCTATTATTTCTAAATCTATTCATGTAGAACTCCCACAGCACGAACAAATCGACGATAACCAAAGAGTTGGTAAAGGGACGCCTAGTTTTGGATTAGCATTAGGTTTGATTGCTTTACCATTAATTATGATTAGTTTAAATACTATTGGTAGTCGCTTTGTTGAAAAAGACTCTGATTTATATAATTGGTTAGCCTTTATAGGTCATCCATTTACTGCAATTTTAGTTGCCTGCCTAATGGCATTTTATTTGCTCGGCGCAAGGCGCGGTGTCCCTAATGCTAGAATCATGGAAATTTGTGGTAGTGCCTTACAACCTGCGGGAATTATTATTCTTGTCACTGGTGCCGGTGGGGTATTTAAACAAGTATTAGTTGATTCAGGAGTAGGTACGGCACTGGGTAATTACTTAGCTGGCTCAGGCTTACCGATTGTAATACTCGCTTTTGTATTATCAGCCGCTGTGCGGGTCATTCAAGGCTCTGCGACAGTAGCTATGCTTACAGCGTGTGGCTTAATTATTCCAATGCTTCAGCCTTTAGGCCTTGATGGAGCGCAGCTTGCCGCTGTTACCATCGCTATTGGTGGGGGCTCTATTGTGCTCTCTCATGTAAACGACTCAGGATTTTGGTTAGCGAGTCGCTATCTCGGTTTGAGCGAAATGCAAACTCTTAAAACATGGACAGTTATGGAAACCATTATTGGTACTGTTGGCGCACTTGTCGCTATGATTATTTCTCTGTTTTTGTAAAATTACAGTATGTAGAGTTATCATCACACATATAAAAATTACCTGAGCCTTTTGTTATTTAGGCTCAGGTAATTAAGATCATGTAATTAAGCTCATGTAATTTGAGTATTTAAACACTCTCACCTAGATGAACTATATAACCAGTATCAATTACTTGCTTATAATTCATGCTAGTATCCAAATCGGAATTAATCCGGCTCAACAATTCTCTTCCCGCAACATTACCTATCTGATAACGAGGGGTGATCACACTTGCTAATTGAGGCACCATTGCTTGGCCAATATCATGACCATGAAAACCCACAACCCCCATTTGGCTAGGCACTAAAATATTGTTTCGCTGGCACTCAAAAATAGCCCCAATTGCTAAATCATCATTAGTACAAAACAAACAGTCAGTATTTGGGTATTCGGCACGCGCTTTTTGTAAAAGTTCAGCGCCTAAACTGTAAGATGAAGCTTGATCAGTCATCACACTTTTAGGCGTAAAGCCTTTAGCTAACATAGCATCTGAATAACCTTGAAATTTTAGGCGTGTTCGTACATCGAGCCTTGCTCCAATATAAACAATATTGCGATAGCCTTTATTTAAAAGTGCTGTCGTCATATCAAAAGCTGCTTTAAGGTTATCAAAACCAACCGCTTGTTGCATAGGAGAGTGATGAGTATCCATTATTTCAATCACAGGTACGCCTGACATTTCAATCATTTTTAGCGTTCTGTCTGTGTGTGTGGTTTCTGATAAAATTAAACCATCAACGTGGTACGACAATAAATACTCAACCCGTTTTTCTTCAATTTCAGGGTTGTAACCATAATGGGCCAACATTGTTTGATACCCTGCAGGCCCTGTTACATCTTCAATACCTCTTATAACTTGAGCAAACACGTGATTCGTTAACGATGGAACGAGTACACCAATAGAGTAGCTTTTAGCATTAGAGAGTAAATCAGGGGCTTTATTTGCAATGTAACCTAGCGTATCAATAGCTGCACTAATTTTAGTGCGAGTAGACTCTGATACTTTTTCGGGATTACGTAAATAACGACTCACCGTCATTTTGGTTACACCAACCGCATCGGCAATATCTTGAAGAGAAGAACGTTTGTTTTTTTTCATCACACACAATTAAATAAAATGTTACTTGTAACATACCAACTATTGTGAAAAATCACTACTTTTAGCCATTTTTATTTAGGTTATCACTAAGCGATTACCCAAGAGATTTAAATAACCTAGACCTATTTTAATGAATAAATCTGTATTTGTACCAATAACATTAAACAGAGGCTCAGATACTCCGAGCCTCATCGTAATTAAAAACTTATAGCAATCTCAACAATTGCGAACCAGGTACGCCGCTTTGTGGTAATAACGCGGGGGTAACTGCAAATACTTCTGGAATTTTACTTTTAATTTCATCCATCTTTTTACGGTTATTTTGTTTATCATAAACATAATATTTAAGGATATTTCCGTATACATTGTCTTTTGCATCAACCTGCTCTAGGGTTTTTAATGCTTTATCGTAATCAGCAAGGTAAATGTATGCCAGTGCTAAGTTATCAGCAGAGCCAACATGTAGCTTCCCTTCAAGCTGTTTTGATAAATCTTCAAGCTCTGCAACAGCAAGCTCATAACGCCCTAGCTGTATATAGGCCGTTGCTAGTGAATTTTTTAAAAAGTAAGGCGGGTTACTGCCCGGCTCGTACCATTTTTCGTAAGCACTCAGTATGTCATCATATTGCTCAAGTTTAGAGTAAACGTGATTTAGCAGCCTAAAGCTTTGTAGTTTGATTTCAGCTTCTTCAAAACCAGTAAGTTTGTCTCTATTCAAGTGCCAATCTTGAATGCCTTGCGCAGCTTGGCTTAACAGTTCAGGGTTATCACTTTTTGCCCCAGCAGCGCTTTTTAGAAGCTGTGCAAGTTGTTGTTTATATTCTTCACTTTTAACAGGAGCCTGAGACGTATTATTACTTTGCTGTTTGTTATCTGAACTACCGTCTACAATTTGCGCTGCAGCTAAAGCACTAAAAGACATTGCCGCCGCAACCATAACCAAATATTTACTTTTCATTGTTTTTTCCTTGTTTAACATTTTGATCCTCTGAATATTAAAACTCTTAGAATGAGCAATATTCAAAAGTGGGGGGGTAAAAAAGTTAGGCGAGCTTTTAGCACTTTGCTCTTGTAGCAATAAACTGGCTAAATCCAATTGGTATTTACCTTTTAGCTTTTGCATACACAACTCATCACAGCTAAGTTCGAGTTGCTCTTTTGCTAAACCAGTTAACTTTAAGCAAATAGGATTCCACCAAAAAACGCTTTCTATAAAACAAATAAGCCACGTCCAATAAATATCACCTTGTTGTAAATGAGTTACCTCGTGTTGAATGACTGAATCTAATTCTTTACGGTGTGTCATCGTCGACTCTAACCAAATAACAGGCTTTATTAACCCGGTAGCAAAAGCAGGTTCTGTATGGGTTGTTAGTCTAATTGGATACTGATTGTTAATGTGGTTAAGTTCAGGACTTGGCTTTGAGTTAATGTATAAATTTTTTATAAGCTTTACATATAAGCCCACGCGTAATAAAAACAGTCCAAAACCACTAACAAGCAAAATAATAAAAATATTACTCATTGATGGAACAAAGTCCCACATACTCTGCTTACTTAGTAGCGTGTTCGGAGTCGTTGTGTGTAAGGTATCTGGTATTAATACTTTTATATCGGGAACAATTTGCGCCACATTTAATGTGTAACGTTCTGATCCTTCAAAAAATGATAACTGAGATAAGTATTGCCAAGGGACAAACCAACATGCCAAGGCAATCATTAAAATGTAAAAGTTTAATCGTGCTGGGGCATTTTTAAGCCCTTTTACTGTAAGCAAAATACATAAGCTAATAAGTGTGCAAGTTAGTAAATAATCCGTCATTACCCTCTCCTTTAATCTAACTTCTTATTTTTTAAAAGCGTTTGTAAATATTCTATATCTTCATCATTTAGCTTTTCTTCTTTGATAAAGTGGGCAATTAAACTACGAGAATTACCTTTAAAAAATCGTTGCATAAAACTAGGCATAGCTTGCTCCGATAATGTGTCTTGAGTAACTATTGTTCTAAAAACAATAGCTCGCCCTTCATGTCCACAACGCTCAATCGCTCCTTTGTGTTCTAACCTATCTACAATAGTCTTAACTGTTGTATAGGCTACTTTTTTATCTTTTTGCTTATCAGCTAAAAGCACCTTATGTAGTTGACTCGCGGTACAGGGCTCTTCCTGCCAGAGCAGCTGCATAATATCCATTTCAAAATCACTAAGTTTCATTGTCGCTCCTATTACTACACTTGTAGTGGTACTGTTACAAATGTAGTAGTAAGTAATCTTAGTGTCAATACAAAATTGACATGTGAATAAAAAACAAACGGTAGAAATATAAAAGTCTTAGGAAGGTTTTATAAAAAAGGTAGATAAAATAAAGAGGTATACTTATTAATAGATTTTAGAAAAACATAAAAAACGATAGTTTATTTTCAACTAACGCTTTTTATGCTTTAAAGTTTTTTATGAAAGGTAGTGAGGTAACTATGCTTTATCGAGCGCTTGGCTTACATCGGCAATTATGTCAGCAATGTTCTCAATACCGACCGATAAACGAATTAAATCGCGGCTTACGCCCGCATTAGCAAGCTCTTCATCATTTAATTGGCGGTGTGTGGTTGACGCAGGATGACACGCAAGCGACTTGGCATCGCCAATATTAACTAAGCGTAAAATCATGTTTAGCGCATCAATAAAACGAGTGCCTGCTTCTAGGCCACCAGCAATACCAAAGCTTAAAATACCCGATGCTTTGCCACTGGTAATTTTTTGACTCATTTCTTTATACGGGCTTGATTCAAGCCCTGCGTAGTTAACCCAAAGCACTTTTGGATGATTTTCTAAATACTCAGCCAAGTGCTGTGCATTTTCGCAGTGGCGATCCATTCTTAAGCCTAAGGTTTCAAGGCCGATTAAAATGTCAGATGCGTTTTTAGGGGCAAGCGCTGCGCCAGTATTTCTAAGTGGCACTACTCTACAACGACCAATAAATGCAGCTTCAGCAAAAGCTTCGGTATAAACCACATTGTGATACGACGGATCGGGCTCGTTCATCATTGCAAAACGCGTGGCATTCGCTTTCCAATCAAATTTTCCTGAGTCGACAATCATGCCGCCAATAGCAGTACCGTGCCCGTTTATATACTTTGTAAGTGAGTGAACCACTATATCGGCGCCCAGCTCAAATGGGCGGCATAAATACGGCGTAGCCACGGTATTATCAACAATAAGCGGCACACCTTTGCTATGTGCAATACGTGCTAAACGTTCAATATCAACAATATTACCTGCAGGATTACCAATAGATTCACAAAAAACAGCGCGGGTGTTGTCGTCAATTGCATTCTCGAACGCGGTAAAGTCATCGGCTTTAATCATGCGCGCTTCAATACCTTGCCTAGGTAAGGTATGTGCAAATAAGTTATACGTGCCACCATATACTTGGCTGGTACTTACAATATTAGTGCCTACTTCACACAAGCATTGAATAGCATACGTAATAGCGGCCATCCCAGAGGCAACAGCTAGCCCACCAATACCCCCTTCCATTGCAGCAATACGTTGCTCAAGTACGGCATTAGTTGGGTTCATTATGCGGGTGTAAATATTTCCAGGTACTTTTAAATCGAATAAATCAGCGCCATGCTGCGTGTTGTCAAATGTATAAGAAGAAGTGTGATAAATAGGCACGGCTGCCGATTTGGTCGTAGGCTCAGATTCGTAACCGTGGTGCAGTGCTAATGACTCTAATTTCATAATTATTTCCTTCAATTAATTTACCACTAACCTAGCACTTCTTGGTTATAAAATGTACATGAAATATATTTAAGGGTGTTAAGGTGATTTGATTTAAGTTAAGGCGGTTAATAGCTATGAGTTCAAGGATTATGTTCTTTTGAACTTTTTAGAAAAGCCATATAAAAAAACTTTATATGGCTGTGTTCTTCCATTAGGTAGTAAGTTATTTTAAGGTTATATTTAATGAATTAGTATTAAGCACTAAATAAAACAAGCTTAATCGAAATATGTATTAGAAACTTTAGAGGACAACATAAATTACTAATATTATTTGTATTGTATGGCTCGAATATATTCAATAAGTTGGTCAACAGGAAGCGGCTTTGAGAAAAAGTATCCTTGAATCCTAATACCTTTATATCTAGATAAGTGTGTAATTAGCTTTTCATCTTCTACCCCCTCTACTACCACTTTTTTGCCTAAGTCATAACAAACTTTGATAATGGTATCTAAAAGCTTTCGTTCTTTCGTATCTTTATCCGCTCCAAGAGTAAACTCTCGATCAATTTTAATAATGTTCGCGGGCTGATTAGCAAGATATGACAAACTTGAAAAACCAGTCCCAAAATCGTCTATAGCAACATTCAAACCTGAATTAATTAATTCAAGTAATGTTTTCTCTATAGATGTCTTTTCTTGAAAGGAGGACTCAGTGACTTCAACAGTGAAATTTTTATATGTGATGTTATTTTGAGTAAGTAAATGGAGTAAGTCGATAGAAAAATTGTCTTTAATAATCTGCTTGGTTGAAAAATTAACTGCTACGGTTATATTTTGCAGTTGCGAATGTTTTTTTATATCGTGAAGGACTTGATTTAAAACTTGTTTACCTACTTGAACTATTTGACCCGTAGTTTCTGCTACAGGGATAAATTTTGCCGGAGAGATCCATTCACCGTTACAACACCACCTAACTAGCGCTTCAACACCTACAATTTGGTTCCCATTCAAGTTATGTATAGGTTGGTAGAACACTTCTAATTCGTTGTTCTTTAGAGCCGTGTGTAAATTATTTCGGATAATAATTTTTTCGCTGTGTTTATCATCCATTATTTGTTGATAAAAGTGTATTTGATTCCCTCCAAGCTCTGTAGATTTTTCAAGGGCTATATTTGCTTGCTGAAGGTTAAGCTTAAAATTAAATAATTCGGGGGTTTGATAAAATACCACTCCAGCACTTGCAGTAAGATTGAAGTCAAATGTGTCTATACAGTACGCTTTAGATAAATCGAGTATTAGAGCCTCAATTTTTTGCTCAAGGATAGCTGGTGTAGTATCTGTAAAATATAAAACAAAGCTATCGTTAATTCCCTTAGAAATTAATACTCGGTTGTCAACATTTATACTTATTCTTTCAGAAGCTTTTTTCAGAATTTTATCACTGATTTCATAACCTAAAGAGTTATGTATCTCTTCATAAAAATCTAGTTTAACTATTACAGTTGCAAAATTACTATATCCTCTAACCGAGCTAAGCTGCAGAAACTCTTCTTCCAAAGCTTTCAATCTCAGTAAACCAGTTAATTCATCATGCTTTGTACTAAACTCTAAGGCTCTTGATGAATCAGCTACCAGTACAAAAATAAATATAAATAGAAACGTAAACCATAATATTAATTGATCAATTATGGTATCAATGTGTATTGCTTCATAGTCATTGATAAAGGTATAGACATTATGTTCAACTAAACCCATCACATTTATTTTTTCAGTGATAAAATGGTTATAACGGCTAGTTAGCTTGTTTAAATCAGACTGAGTTTTATTTTTATAGTCTACTGAAAAGTATACATTTGGAGTTAATTCTAAATATGTATCATACCGACTAAGATATTTTAAATAACTTTTCTCTAATAATAAGTTCATATCTAGTAAATTTAATATATAAAAACGACTTTGATTCGCAAGTTTAACAGGGGCTAAAAACATTAAAATTGGTATATCGGAGTCTAGAGTTAATGAGTTAGCTGCAAATTGGACTTCCTCTATATCTCTTTTAAGCCATAATTTTATTGTAGGTTTTTCTAGCATTCCATTTAAGTAAAAACTGCTAGAAAAATTATCGCCTGAAATATAATTTAATTCATTATCAAGAACTAAAACACCTTTGATTATATTATAATCACTAATGTAATTTTTTGAGTCTATATTAATTAGACGCATAAAATCTTCAAAACTAACTTTTTCTACTCTAGTCTTTATTCTAGCTAGAGCTTTTTTCTGTGAAGCCAAAGAGCGGTTTATCATTGTTTCTAATAAGTGTATTTTTTCTCTTGCATTAGCATCTTGGGTTCTGACTAGATTCAAAGATGACTGATGCCACACAGTTGAACCGATTAATACAACTATAAATACGACTAATTTTATTTTTTTCATTTCATTTATTTTTATATTTTTATGAAAAGCTTTGATAGTAATTGCTGAAAAACAAGTAAACATAAAAATGGCGTACAATGATAAAGTAAATGGGTTGTTATCAAGGCTTCCCAGATCGAAATTAACCTGCATATGAAATAAAAAAGAAAACTGAATAAATAGAAAACACAATGCAGCAACTGTAGCTATTGCGATGCAATACTTCTTTGTATATAGACTTACTTTTTTTATGGTTGCTAAAACGCCTGCAATTAACAGTGAAATTATTGCCGTCGTGGGGCTTATCACCTTCATTAATTCATACCCAGAAAAAGTAGATTCAACCATTCCTAGTGCAAAAATAATACAGTGAAAATACAAAATAGCGCTATATAAAATACTAGTCGCACTTCTTGTCACATTCAATCTCATATCATAACCCATTAAATTTATCAGCTGCCCCAATGCAGTTTAAAAGGATTGCTTATATAATTCAATGCAAACATAAAGTATTACTTATTAATCATTTTTCTTGTGAAGTGGCCGAGAAATACACTTTTGATTGTAAGACCTCCAAGTTGACATCCATGTTTTCATTATATACGATACATAATAAATCATATACGGTATATATAATGGGAATAGTGAAAATATCAGATGGGCTGCATGAAGAAATTAGAAAATCGAGTAATATCATGTCCAGATCTATCAATTCACAAGCAGAGTTTTGGATTAAAATAGGCATGCTTGCTGAGTTAAATCCGACACTTACCTACCATGAAATAATTAAAAAACAACTCATAAAAGAAAAGCTTACTATTCAGGATCTTTTGCATGAGTAAAGCAACAATAAAGACTGATGCAGAAATTGAGCTCATGAGAGATTCAGGAAAGCTTTTAGCTCAGGTATTTAAAATGCTTGATGATTTTATTTGCGAGGGCATAACTACGTTAGATATAGACACTAAAGTAGAAAGCTATATTACCAATGTGTTACATGCTCGTCCTGCCAGTAAAGGCCAATATGGCTATCGGTATTCATTGAACTCATCTGTTAATGACGTAGTGTGCCATGGTGTACCCAATAATATTTATAAATTAAAAAACAAAGATATTTTAAATATTGATATTACCTTAGAGAAAAATGGTTATATCAGTGATTCAAGTAAAATGTATACTTTTGCAGCGACAAGCTCAGAAGCCAAACGATTGGTTAAAACGACTTATGATGCTATGTGGGAAGGTATTAAGGTGGTAAAGCCAAAAGCAACGCTTGGTGATATTGGCTATGCTATTCAAAAGCACGCTGAATCTTCTGGTTATAGTGTAGTACGTGAATATTGCGGTCATGGTATTGGTAAAGAAATGCATGAAGAGCCGCAAGTTTTGCATTATGGTAAACCTCATACAGGGTTAGTGCTTGAAGCAGGTATGACCTTTACTATAGAGCCTATGATCAACCAAGGTTCCAAGAAGGTAAAAACTAAAAAAGATGGATGGACAGTCGTAACAAAAGACAAGAAACTTTCTGCTCAGTGGGAACATACCGTTCTAGTAACAGAAACGGGCTTCGAAGTTTTAACACTTCGCGATGAAGAGAAGCGTGCTTAGCAAAACTAAGTTATGCTACTGACGTATACAAACCGTAACCCATTATGATTAATAAAAAAGGCGCTTCCTTTACGGTAAGCGCCCTTCTGTTATCTCACTAATTACTTATTTTACGATTGTCATTTCGTCTAATAAGTTTTGTGCATTATCTACTTTATCCATTACCCACAGCATGTAGCGTGAATCAACGTGGATTGAGCGATTAAGCTCAGGGTTGTAATCCCAGTCACCAATAATACTTTCGTAAACACCGTCAAACAGTAAACCAACAAGCTCTGCTTTGCCGTTAAGTGTTGGCGAACCTGAGTTACCACCGGTAGTGTCTACATTTGATAAAAAGTTTACTGGTACTGTATTCATGCCGCCCGTGTAATCACCGTAAAGCTTGGCTTTAATTTGCTCTTGTAACTTTTTAGGTGCATTAAATGGGTCAACATCGGTGTTTTTAGCGAGTAACCCTTCAAGCGAGGTAAAAGGTGTTGCTACCAAGCCATCTTGAGGTGAGTAGCCACCTACGGTGCCATAGGTTACTCGTAATGTGCTATTGGCATCGGCGTATACAGGTTTGTTTTTAGCTTTGTTAAACGCAATGATTGCGCTCATTAGCTCTGGGCGAGCTGCTTGTAATTTACCTGCAAGTGCTTTTGATTTATCTTCCTGTGCTTTCATTACTTTAAATATGGCTTTAGCATACTGCACAAATGGGTCTTGGCTTTGATTTAGCTGGCTAAACGATTGTTCAAATAATGAATTGCGAACAGTGGCATTATCGAGTCTTGACTGCTCATACATGCTATCAAGTAACGCGCTTTGAGTTGCTTTATCAAACCCATTTTGTACTTTAAATACGTTATCAACTTCGCTAAAACGCTCTTCTTTTGGAAGTGCTGCATACAGCTCTAAAAAGTGCAGTAAAATAGCTTTATCTACTTTGCTATCATAACGGCGGCTCATACGCTCAAGCCCCGCTTTAATGCGAGGTAAATCACGTTCTTGATAACCAGATTCACGTTCGCTATTTGGCTTTTGTTTTTCGTAAGCTAGGCGGTATAAACGTCGTGCTGTGCTGATCATTTGTGAGCGATGTACATAACCTAACATTCGGTCGCGTTCACTGTGCTCTTGTGATTGTGCAATTAGCTCAGATAGCTCACCTAATACGCTTCCGTATTGCTCTTTACGCTCACCATCACTATTGATCCATTGTGTTAACTCTTGCTCAAACTGTTTTTTGCGCTCAAGCATAGTGCCTTTTTTGAAGCTTTCGATCATCGAACCATAGTTTTTAATATAGTTGTTATAACCTGCAATGGTGCTTTCGTAAGCAATACGCGCTTTACTGCCGTCTTCTGAGTTTTCTTCAATAAGCGACACGTATTTTGAGTTATGAACGCGTGCTTTAGGGTAGCTGTCGTTAAATACGTTATCTACCTCTGTTGCTATACGGTAGCGGTTAGTACGCCCTGGGTAGCCTGTAACCATTACAAAGTCGCCTTCTTGCACGCCTTTGGCACTTACTTTTAGGTAAGAGTCAGGTACGTAAGGTACGTTGTCTTCGCTGTACTCAGCTGGTTTTCCATCTTTGCCTACATAAGCACGGTAAAAACCAAAGTCGCCTGTGTGGCGCGGCCACATCCAGTTATCTATATCGCCACCGTATTTACCTACGCCCATTGCCGGTGCATAAGATAAACGTACGTCTTTAATTTCAAGTGACTTAATTAGGTAAAACTCTAAGCCACCATGAAATGAATACACATTACAACGGTAGCTTTCGTCGGCTTCACACTGGGCTACTAGCGCTTTTTCGTTTTTTACTATTGCGTCGTAGCGTGCTTTACCGCTTAGTTCTTCAATACCTTTACTAACTTTGTCAGTCACATTAGTAACTGTTTCTGTGACGTATACGCGTGAACCCGGCGCTGCTGGTAAGTCCTCAGCAGGACTTTTAGCTAAAAAGCCATTTTCTAAGATATTGTTTTCAGGCGTTGAGTTGTATTGTACCGAGCCATAAACACAGTGATGGTTTGACACAACTAAACCTTTAGGCGATACAAACGATGCTGTACAACCACCTAGGCTAATTACCGCATTCATTGGGAATTCGGTTAATTTAGAAATAGATTCAACATCAATTTCAAGCCCCTTGGCTTTTAAAATTGATTCTAACTCTGGAAGTTGGTGTGGTTGCCACATGCCTTCGTCGGCTAAGGCACTACTTGAAAGTGATAAAGAAAATGTGGCTACTAATGTAGCTACAAGAGGTTTTAAACGCATTATAGAATCCTTTTTATTTGTTTCTATAACAGGTTACTCGCGATGGGACAATAAGGTCAATAGCCGTGCAATGAATTGTTACAATCGAGTGTTTAATCTTACTTTTTATCAAAATTCATCGAAAAATCAAGAAACTGTTTTGCTGGTATTGGTTTACTAAAATAGAAGCCTTGCATAAAATCACAACCCAATTCGTTCAATAAAGTATGCTGCTCTTTTGTTTCTACACCTTCGGCTACCACTGTCAGTCCTAAGCTGTGCGACATAGCAATAATTGCCTTTACGAGATTACAATCTTCATTGTTTAGTACAATACCATCAATAAAACTTCTATCTATTTTAAGTACATTAAAAGGGTATTCTCTCAAATAACTTAATGATGAATAACCTGTACCAAAGTCATCCATTGATAAGTTAATGCCTAATGCAGTAATTTCAGTCAGTATATCAACAACATTAGTGTGGCAACTCATCAATACTCCCTCAGTTATTTCAAGCTCTAAACTTTCGGGGTTTACGTTTGCTTCACTCAATGAGTTTTGAATAAAACTGAGCAACCCTACGTCTCTAAATTGGCGAGGAGATAAGTTAACAGCCATGGTGTATTTTTGTTGGCGTTTACAGGTACTTTGCCATGTGTTTAAAAAGTGTAATACTTGGCTAATTACAAACTTACCAATAGGTACAATTAATCCTGTATTTTCGGCAATAGGTATAAACTCATCGGGTGTTACATTACCTAGCACAGGGTTATGCCAGCGTAATAACGCTTCTGCACCAATGATGTGTTTATTTTTGGCGTCAAATTGGGGTTGGTAGAATAACTCGAATTCATTACGCTCAAGGGCGCCACGCATCTGCTCTTCTATTACGAGTCGGCGCTGAATAATTACGTTCATCTTTTTAGTAAAAAATGAATAAGTATTACGACCATATGATTTTGCTTGATACATTGCAGTGTCAGCATTTCGTAATAAATCAGCAACGGTTGTACCATTTTCTGGGTATATGGCTACACCAATACTCGCTGTTAGTATGTGTTCCCGACCCTCAATCTTAAAAGGGGCTCTAAAGTTATTGACCAGTTTTTCAGTGATTTTTAGCGCTGCATGGTGATCAGTTATACCTCGTAGTAATACGATAAACTCATCTCCACCTAGGCGCCCTACCGTGTCGTCTTTTCGCAGTGCCTCTTGCAGCCTTTGCGCTGATTCAATTAAAAGTTTGTCTCCTGTTTCATGGCCTAAAGAGTCATTTATTTTTTTAAAATCATCTAAATCCAAAAACAGTACCGCCGCTTTCTCGTTATTTCTTTGTGCTTCAATAAGTAATTGCGACAAACGATCAAGTGCTAAAAAACGATTTGGGAGTAAAGTTAGACTATCGTAATACGCTTGATGTCTAATTATTTCATCTGATTTATGCTGTTCTGTAATATCTCGAATAATAACCATTAACTGGTTATGTTCTGTTATTTTATTTATTCTTGCTTCAAAAAAAACGAGCCCATGGGGCAAAGCTAGCTCGTATTTAAAGCTCATCATCTGCTCTTTTTCTAATACAAGATTGATATAAGTTTCAAATTTTTTGGCTACGTCCTCAGGTAATACATCACCCATTCTTTTACCAATAAATTGCTTTGGCTTGGTATAGAGATCGGTCTCATTACTGGCATGATACTCAATAATAGTTCCATCGTTTTCCATCAAGAAAAATAAGTCAGGAATTGCTCCAAAAATAGTTTTTAGCATATGCTCATTAAATGACGCATCCGCTTGTGCCTTTTTAACCTCAGATAAATCAATATCAATACAGTACATTTGTTTTGTATTATATTGATTTGTAAACATAACATGGCTGGAAAAAACCGATACATTGTTTCCATCTTTGTCTTGTAAGATAATTTCAGATGCTGGAATTTCTATATCTTTTTTTACCCAATCACTATGTGCGTTAATAACTAACTCACACATTGGCTCTGGAATTATAAGGTCTTCTATTTTTTGTCCTATGGCTTCTTCTTTGGTATATCCATAAAGTCGCTCACTGCCTTCATTCCAATAAATAACACGACGTTCATTGTCATAACCTTGAACAGAAATAACATTTACCGCATCAAATAACTGATGCAAATAGTCGTTAATTACAAATTGATGGGTTAAGTTTGAAGTCGGGTTATCTAATTTCATTTTGAGGCTATATCCATAAATAATTTTATTTAATAATAGAGAAATACTAAATAATAATTAAATTTAATTTTAATATTAAATTTCCATGTACATTATATACGCCATTATACAAAACAAAAAAAGAGCAGAAGCTCTTTTTAATAATTGTTAACTATATTTAAACGCTATAAAAACTGAATTTATTTTTTTGCCACATCATTTGGATGTTCCACGCCAATCCATGCTTTGAATAGTGCTTTTTGCTCAGGCGTTGCCTCTTTATTAGCAACTACTTTTTTAGGCTTATCAAAATCTTCTGATAATACTAATGTTAAGCTTTCAAGAGCATCGCGACGAAGATAGTCAATAGTTACTTTATCGCCTTTTTTAAACGTTTCTAAGCTGGTTTTTAAATCTTTACCTACGTGATGTTTGTTTATAGCGACAATTTTATCATCGGTAGTTAAACCTGCTTTCCACGCACTGCCACCACGGCGAACGTAACTTAACGTAAGTAACTCGCCTGTGTTTTTAGCGGTAGCATCAATGCTTGCAAGGGCTTTTGCTTTTTCAGGACGTTCAAATTTCAAGCCTACTTTAGTAAGTAAGTCGTCAAAGTTAATACTTGCAGGCGACTCAACATTTTCTTGCCACCAGCTTGAGTAATCACGCCCTGTTAAATCTTTTAAGATATTAAGTACATCTATATCTGTAAAACCAGCTGGCATTTTATGATTGTTATAAAGTGCTTTGTGTACGTCGCGATAGCTTATTTTACCTTGGCTTTTTTCTAGCAAGTCGATATCTAAAACTAATGAAAGTAATGAACCTTCTGAATAAATATTAGTGCTGTAATTACGTGCATGATCGCCACCTTGGTTAATCCATTTATCAAAGCTTGTTTCGCTTGCGCTTTGCACTTCACGGCCCGGTGTTTGTAAATGACGATTAATGGTTTTACTCATCACTTTAAAAAATTCATCTGTGGTTTCAATACCAGAGCGAACCATTAAATGATCTTCAAAATAACTTGTTGAACCCTCTGCAATCCAAAGCAGTTTAGAGTAATTCATATTAGTGTAATCGTACGGCACTAAACCTTGAGGGCGGTATGCTTTAACATTCCATGTATGAACAAACTCATGCGCAGCGGTGCTAATAAAGGCTAGGTAATCTTCGCGGCTACCAAATCTATCGCGTGGACGTTGAATAATTGTTGAGTTTAAATGCTCTGTTGCACCACCAGCACCCGACGTAGCATGTACCATAAATACATAACGTTCATACGGATAGCCATCCCAAATTACATTACCAGTGGCAACTAATTTTTTAAGATCGGTAAGCACTTGCTCTACATCGTAGTTACCATCGCCCCATATAACTAAATCGTATTCACGGCCATCTACTTCAAATGTGTGTAGTTGGTTAATACCCGTTTCGATTGGTGAATCAACAAGTACGTCGTAATCTGCTGCTTTAAATGAATTTTTGCCTTTTAAATTATCCATACCCGATACAGAGCGCCACTTTTTAGGTACCTCTAAATTAACGGTTACTGGCTCTTGGCGGAATGATTCACTAAACATAAAAAAGCCTGATGCATCTATAAATGCATGGCTGTCGTCAATGTGGCGAGCGCGCTTACCAAGCTCATTTGCATACACCTGGTAGTCAACATTAACTTCTGTTGGCTCATTAAGGTGAACACGCCATGTACTATGGTCAATTTTTTCCCATTTTAACTCTTTGCCATCTTCATCTTTAGCTTTGAAATAACGAACACCATTGGCAAGGTTTAGCATTTCATAGCGACCCGTTCGCCATGCAGGAAGTTTTATATCAAGATGTGCTTGCGCTGTTTTTGGAAACTCAACACTTACATCGCCTAAATGATGTTGTGGTTGTGAGATTTCTAAAGAATAATTTACATCGGCAAATACAGGTGCTGAACATGCAGCTAAAATAGATAGGGCTAATAACTTTTTCATAGAGACTCTTAGTGGAAACTTAATTGCCTGCAAGACTAGCAAGCCCCTATTTAAAAGTGAATTAAATACGACAAATTGCCCCGTATACGAGTTTATACGTAGTAGCTTATTAAAATTTCTAAGTTTTTTACTAGATAACTACACATAATAAAAATTTGTTGTAAACTGAAGATAATAAAATTAATTTGATGGCGGTACGCTTAGGTGTCTGAAAGATCTAATCCAACAGATAAAAAACTCAAACAAGCAATTGATGCTCGTATGGCTATTGAGAGTGCACGCAAACATCAAGTGGATATTTTGTGCGACTTTGCAGCTAAACTTTCGCTAAGCTGTAAAGGGCTTGATATTGAGTTAGATAATCGCCTTGCTAAATTTAGAAGTGCACTCAATAAAGGTATGAGCTTTGAAGACCTCTCTCCCCTTGTTAGTGAAACTTTGATATTACTTAAAAATCAAGAATCGATTCAGCAAGCTCAGCAACGTGATTTATTCAACAGTGTACAAAATGCAGGTAAACAGTTACAAAAAACTAAAGGTTTACCAGACGATACTCGCAGAGCCCTGAGAAATTTACTCGATCAAGAGATTAATAACGTTCAATCAACCCATGGTTATATTCCGCTACTTGATCAACTTATTCTCTTTTATCATGAAGCATTGCTAACTAAGCAAGACCCTCAAGCCGATAATCAGGGCCCTGTAAAACAGGCTCGTGCAAAAAAACTACTTGAGCTAGCTAACGAACTTATACTTGAAGAAGAAGCTACACTACAAATTAATAGTATAAAAAATAATATTACAGAAAGTGACACAATCGACGCATTACTCGATGTCGCGATAAAGATAATTGAAGTCGTAGTAAAAAACATTAGCAAAGAGCGCAAATCTGCACAAAGCTTTTTAGTTTCATTAAATCAAACCCTCGAAGATCTACATAATTCTATTGTCTCTACTAGTAGACACTCAGAATCGATGAGTATTGAGTTTGATTCGTTGAATAAAAGCATTGAACTAAAAATTAAAAACCTCAACGAACAAACACAAAAAGCAACGTCAATCTCATCTTTAAAAGAACTCGTAGATAACGAATTAAAATCACTAAGCGAAGATTTTCTAGCAAAAGAAAAGTTAGAACGAAAAGATAGAGAAATGCTTAGCACTAGCTTTAGTGAAATAAACAAACGAATTGTTACTTTAGAAGATAAGTTAACAACGTATAAAAAACGCTTAAACGAACAGCGCTTTAAAAGTTTACTTGATGGGCTTACAAAACTGCCTAACCGAGCTGCATTTGATGAACGTTACAATCACGAAATGCATTTGTTTAATGTGCAGCCATCAGATGTTACGCTTGCGGTTATTGATGTTGACCACTTTAAATCTATCAATGATAGATTTGGCCACACCGCAGGTGACATTACCTTACAGGTTATATCAAAAGCGTTGCAAAAATCGGTAAGAAAGTCCGATTTTATAGCGCGTTACGGCGGTGAAGAATTTGTATTGTTAATGCCAGGTGTATCGCTAGAAAACGCAACATTACCTCTGGATAAAGTAAGAAAGGTAATTAAAAATATACCTTTTAAATTTAGAGAAAAACAAATTGAGATCACTATCTCGGTAGGTGCAACTCAGTTTAAAAAAGGCGATACTCTGTTAAAGGCATTTGATAGAGCAGATGATGCTCTTTACGAGGCCAAAAACTCAGGACGAGATAGACTTTGTACCAGTAAATAATGTCATAGCCATTATAGATTTTATGACAAGTAGTTTTTTACGATTTAGCAGTAAGGAGAACGTCTATGTTAATACAGTTAAACCCAACTGGGGTTTTAGATTTACTGTCGCAATTAGAAGTTGATTTATTAGAGCAATCTTCTGCTAGTGAGCGTTATAAGTTATTTAGAAACTGCGTACTAGCAGTGCTTAATGTAGGTAGCCATACCGACGAAAGTAGCGATATATACGACAAATACAAAGATTTTGATATTCGTTTAGTAAGCCGCGAACGAGGTATTAAAATTGAGCTTGAAAACCCACCCGAAACCGCATTTGTTGATGGCGAAATAATTACCGGAATTCACGAGCATATATTTTCTGTTATTCGCGATATTTTGTTTATTTGTCAAAAATACGAAAAAGATTTAAAAGAGCAAAAAGCCATTACTCATATGGTGTTCGATATGCTCAGAAATGCAGGTGCTTTGCGTGTTAATAGCGAACCAAGTATGGTTGTTTGCTGGGGCGGACACTCAATAAACGAAGTTGAATATAAATACACAAAACAAGTAGGTTACGAACTGGGCTTACGTGGATTAAATATTTGTACTGGTTGTGGCCCTGGTGCCATGAAAGGCCCAATGAAAGGTGCCACTATTGGCCATGCAAAACAGCGCAATACCAATAACCGTTACTTAGGCCTAACAGAGCCAAGCATTATTGCTGCAGAGCCACCAAACCCTATTGTTAACGAATTAGTTATTTTACCTGACATTGAAAAGCGCCTTGAAGCTTTTATAAGAACAGCTCACGCTATTATCATTTTTCCTGGAGGCGCAGGTACTGCTGAAGAATTGCTATATTTATTAGGGATATTACTTCATCCAGATAACACCAAACAATGTTTGCCTGTTATTTTAACTGGCCCTAAAGAAAGTGAAGCGTACTTTAAAGAGCTGTGTGAATTTGTTGAAATGACGCTTGGTAAAGAAGCATTAGATAAGTTTGAAGTTATTATTGATAATCCTGAGTTAGTTGGGCAAAAGCTAAGATCGGCTATGGCCAATGTTCGTGATTACCGTAAAAGTGAAGGCGATGCCTACTACTTTAACTGGACGTTAAAAATCGATAACGATTTTCAACAACCTTTTGCACCAACACACGAAAATATGGCAAGTCTTGATTTACATCTTGATCAACCAAAGCAGTTATTAGCGGCTAATTTACGCAGAGCTTTTTCAGGTATTGTAGCTGGAAATGTAAAAGACGAAGGCGTTAAAGCCATTAAGCAAAACGGTCCATACATTTTAAGTGGCGAGCCTGCCCTTATGGAAAATATGGATACGTTATTACAAGCATTTGTTGATCAAGGCCGTATGAAACTCCCTGGCAGCAAATACATTCCGTGTTACAAAATAAAAGCATGAGTTTTATAGTTTGAAACCCCATTTACTTCTTATTGATGCGCTTAATTTAATTAGGCGCATTTACGCCGTTGACGCTAATCAAAAACATCACAGTGATGAGCAAATGATACAAACGTGCTGTGCACGTGTAGCTCATGCGTGTAAAAAGCTTTTAGATACAAGTAATGCAACCCATGCGATTGCGGTATTTGATGGTGACAAAAGCTGGCGTTATCATTTTTATAAAGACTACAAACACTCCCGTGCCCCAATGCCTCAAGTGCTAAAAGATGCCTTAGAGCACTTTAAAACCGCAATAGAAGAAACCGGTATTGTTGTATTTGAGCCTATTAACGATGAAGCCGATGACATTATTGCAACGCTTGCGTTTAAGGCATCAAATAATCAAATAGCTAATACTGTTGTCTCTACTGATAAAGGCTTTTTACCCTATATAGGCCCCTACATTACAGTTTATGATTATTTTAAAAAACTCTATTTAGATGAGACAAGTATAAAAGAGCGTTTTGGTGTTGAGCAAAATAAGCTCGTTGATTTTTGGGCTTTGGCTGGTGATAAAACAAATGATATTCCGGGAGTAAAAGGAATAGGCACTAAGTCTGCGCAGCAAATAGTTAATAACTATAATTCAATTGAGCATGCGGCCGAAGATGAGTCTCTAAGCCCGAGTATTAAAGCAAAGTTAGCCGCTAATATGGATATGTACGTAATCTCAAAGCACTTGGTTAGTTTACGCACCGATATAAATTTAGGCTTTAGTTTAAAGCAGTTAAGGCTTAATTAATCGCAAGTTAATAGCCTCTAAACATTACAAAACGTATACTATTTATTAGTTACCGGAGTTAGAGTAAACCATATTGAAAAAATTTATCCGATATTTAATCTTAGGTTTAGGGCTATATGCATTGATAGCAGCGTTGGTGATCACCTTTTATAAAGATGATCCTCAGGCTATGATTTGGCAAGACCGAGAGGCTTTCAATAAACGTTATATCGAAAAACTATCACTTGAGCAGCCAACAACACTAAATACTGTGCTTGATTATTTAGGCAGCCCCGACCTTACTTATGCCAAACGAGATGGTGAACAGGTATTTCAGATTGTTTTTTACCGTACACAGCATAAAACATCTGACGGTATAACCACTATGGATGAATGTACTGGGTTATTATTTAAAAATGGGCAGCTATTTTTATGGGGTCCTAGTGCATATAATAAATATCAAGAACAAAACTAGGTGAAGGTTTAATGGATGAAGCTGTTTCAACTACTTTAGAGCAGCTGCTTAATAATACGCAGCTGTTTTTAAGCTATTATAACAATAAACAAAAATGGACAGCCTTATACCCCATGGCAAGTAAGCTAGCTGAGCAATATAGAGTGCTCTATAGCGAACAGCCATTCGCATTACAAGCTCGTTTAACACTTTATAATCCTAATTATTCTTATGCCACCAACTTAGTTGTTAGTCAGAGTGTAATAACCGCTGCACTTTGTAAATCTCAACACTATAACAATGCCCTAAGCGAGCTATACATAGCGGCTTCACTCATTGAGCATTTATGTGTTGGAGCGCAATTAAACAAGCTCTGTGAGCAAACACCTTTTCAAGACTCTGATAAAAACATATGGAAAATGCGTCATCAGTTAGCTGCTAAAGTAATGTTATCCAGTGGCGATTCTGCCAAACCCGTTACGCAATTATTAGCTAAGTTAAGTAAATATAAACAAGCATTGGTAAGTGCTCCTAAAATAATGCTTTACGATGGGGGCATAACACTAATTGCTTTAGCAAATATTATTAGTATGAACATTACTAGTAATACGGCTAATAAACACATGAGTTTATTTAAAGCACTTACTGACTTGTACATTCGCACACCAAATTTGTTTGCACTGCAGCTAATCAAATCACTTATAGCTCATTTGGGGCCACTGCTACCGGGAAGCCGCGTTTTTTATGCCGAGCAAACCATGATTTATTTAGCGACTGATGCGCAGCAAAAACATATTTTAATTAGTACCGCTAATCCAAATAAATTGGCTTGGTTTAGCGTTAAAGCAACGCTTAACGACAACCCAAAACAATGGCATTGCGCTGATAAAACCATTAGCTTTAAAGTGTTTAACAGTGAACATGTTAAGTCAAAAAGTGTGGTTGGCGTTGATAAAGCACAGTCTTTACTTGAACTAATAAGTAATATTAAGTCACAGCACGAATATAGCTATAAAGGGCTAAACCAGCTAATGGCGGCTCACCCTCAGGTAGTTGCTAATTTATGTGAGGCAGTAAAACCTTATAATAAGGAGCATCAGGCCGCTAAAGACTTAAAGCATAGTTTATCGATGGTCGGTTATTATAATGCGCCCGCGATAATTCAAAGAGTTGTTTTTGAGCAATTAGTTAATGTTACCCCACACCCTCTACAAGCCTACGTTACTAACAGATTAAATGGTTTAGTGAAAATAATGGCCTTATTAGTCAGTAAAAATAAACACGACCAGTTTGAACACATTACATTACCTTTATATGCTTATGCTCATTTTTTATTAACGCAATGCAGTACACAGCTTTCTCGTAAAACGCTGATTGACGACACACCAAATAAAACATTGAGTGCCCCTATTTGCTCATTTTTTGGAGTAGATTCAATTAATAACGAGCAACTAACGCAACAGCTTACTCATTTATTAAGTGACAACCCATGGACAACGGCACTTTTAGAAGCAGAGCAAACACCTAAAAAACACTTAACTGATTCTCATAAACTCTGGATCACACTTAAAATTGTTGCTCAGAGTGTTTTTAAACCAGAACTTGCGCTAACAGCGTGGCAACTGCAAACATTAAACGAACAACTGAAAATACTAAATTGGCAAAACCCAACTGATTTTAATCAAAAATTAGAATCTCTCGCGTTATTTAATAGTATTTAATTTATGGGGCCCTATTTAACGTCTTTATACCCATTATAACTTTGGTGTATACCCAGTATTTCTTGTATAAACTAGCAAAATGGGTGATAAGTTGATATAAATGCGCCCTTAAATTTTCAAGCACGTTCACATAAATGATCTAACAAGCGGTTACCCTCTCAGGGTAATAATTTATGTGCAAATCAAACTCTTTAAAGGAAAAGTCAATGGCCAAACAAACCATCACAGTGATCAAAGGCGACGGCATCGGTCCGAGCATTATCGACTCAGCACTTGAAATATTAAAAGCCGCAGGTTGCGACTTTGATTATGAATTTGTTGATGCTGGCCTAGCTGCACTTGAAAAAACAGGTGAGTTACTTCCACAAGACACGGTTGATACAATAGCTAGAAACAAAATCACTCTTAAAGGCCCATTAACAACGCCTGTAGGTGAAGGTTTTACGTCTATTAACGTAACACTTCGTAAGCAATTTGGTTTATACGCTAACGTACGCCCTGTTAAATCATTTGTTGGCACTAAAGCGCGTTACGACGATATTGATATCATTACTATTCGTGAAAATACGCAAGGTATGTACTCAGGTGCAGGCCAAATAGTAAGTGAAGACGGTAATGAAGCAGAAGCAAAATCGATAATTACGCGTGAAGGCGCAGAAAAAATCGTAACTTTTGCATATGAGCTAGCGGTACGTGAAGGTCGTAAAAAAGTAACTGCTGTTCATAAAGCTAACATTTTAAAATCAACATCTGGTTTGTTTTTAAAAGTAGCACGTGAAGTAGCTGAGCGTTACCCACAAATTGAATCAAATGAAATGATTGTTGATGCAACGTGTATGAAACTGGTAATGACACCTGAAGAGTTTGACGTAATTGTTACGACTAACTTATTTGGTGATATTTTATCTGATCTTTGTGCTGGTTTAGTTGGCGGTTTAGGTATGGCTCCAGGTGCTAACATTGGTGAAGACGCTGCAATTTTTGAAGCTGTACACGGTAGTGCACCAGATATTGCTGGCAAAAACCTAGCTAACCCAACATCTGTAATTTTAGCGTCTATCCAAATGCTTGAGCATTTAGATATGGGCGATACAGCAGAGCGTATTCGTAGTGCTGTTGCTGATGTAATTAAATCAGGCGACCGTACAACTCGCGATTTAGGCGGCAGCCACGGTACAACTGATTTCACTCAATCAGTAATTGACCGTTTATAATTAATATTTGTTATTAATTTAAATAGCCCGCTAATTTAGCGGGCTTTTTTTATTTGTTAATTAAGCTTATACCAACCTGCTTATATAGTTAGTATTGAACCTAAATAAACTTAACAGTAGTAATCCTAATAAACCTGCCAATGATCCGCCACTTGAACCCGAACTACTTTGTTGCTTTTGCACTGTAAGAGATAACTCTTTAGCAAAAGTGTCATTTGTTTGAGTGTCAGTAACATTCAACGTTACACTAAATGCCCCGTCAGTTTGATAAGTATGCCTTGGGTTTTGTAAGTTTGATACCGCACTGCCATCACCAAAATCCCAACTGTAAGTATAACTATTAAAGCCGCCGGTTACTTGCGCATTAAATTGAGCGCTTAAATCATTTACTGTAACGTTTGCGTCTATGCTAAGCGGAACAGTTGCAGTTACATCAACCGCTTTAGTTTGCTCCGTGCCTTCGTTATCTGTCACTGTAAGCGTTACTTGGTAATCACCAGAGTATAAATAATTATAAGTGAGCGATTGAGTCGCTAAAGTACTTCCATCCCCTAGCTGCCAATTATAAGTATACGGTGCGACTCCACCTGTAAACGAAGCTTGAGCTGTTAATATTCCTTGGTTTATTTCATATTCAATTTCATTTACAGATAATGGCTCAGCTAATGTAACTTGAGCTACAGCTACTTGCTGTGAAGTATCATTACTTGCCATAAACTCAACGCTATAGGTGCCATAGTCTTGGTATTCATGAGTAGGCGTTAACTCTGTGCTTGAGCTACCATCGTCAAAATTCCACGTGAATTTATCCGCTGGCGTGAGTGCAAAACCTTCTACATTAAAATTAACGATTAAACCTGTTTTGGTAAAATTAATACCTTTAGTAACATCGTAATTAAGCTCTACTTCTATATCTTCACTATCAGCTGACTGGCTTATAATATTAAACCCAAAGCCAACCTGTGGAAGCACAACGCCCGATGGCTGTTGCGCTGAAAAACTATAGTCGGTTTTATCAGTAAACTCTGTAATAGCTGATAAATCATCATCACCTAACCCAGCTCGCTGTGGATATAAACTAAAAGCAGCATCACGAATTTGAATTGCTGAAGCAGCCGGAGTTTGCGTACTGCCTTTATTTATCGAGCGCTGATCAGCATCTACCACTAATGCAAAACCACTACCTGGATGCTCTGTCGTGTTGTTATCGGCTTGAGATTCATTGCTATACCACAATAATAATCCCGGTGAGTACTGCTCTGCTTGCAAACTACTGTCAACACCTGTGTATGAACGCAATTGTAAATAGTAATGTGATGGCGATGCATATGTGTAACTACCTATTTTTTCAAAGCCATTAAACTCGGTGTTAATTTGATCTTGTGCATTATTTTGCCAAATTAAGGTATCACTTTGCTCAATACGCATATCATCCACAACAAAACCATAATAATGTGTGTTCGCATCTGTTATGTATTCAATTTTTAGATCAATCATTTGCCCAGCATAAGCTGATAAATCAAACTTATGAGTTAAATAGCCGTTAGGCTGCTTAGCATCACTATTAAAAAATGAATCACCTGATATATACGGACCAATGTCACCATAGTATGGGTTTATTGCTTGCGTATAATTACTAGCAATAGGCTCCCCATTTACTTTTACCTGTACTAAATCATAGTCGCGCTCAATACTGTAATAAGCAATAAAGCTTAAAGTAAGTGCCTCAGTTGTGTTTGGTAGCGTTACTGTATTAACTAGGCTGTTACTAACATTGTCGCCCGTATTTGAATAGTATTGAAAATCGCCTTCTACTGGCGTTTTAAATTTTTCGAGTCGAGATGGCAGTGTTATTTTTATTTGGCTTTGTAGTTGTGAAGTACTCGCAGTATTAATTAATGTTTGCTGTGCGTTAGCATCTATCTCATCCATATCAAGCGTGAGCTGATTAGCCCAATTACCCTGGTATCGATTTTGTAAATATTCAAGCGCATAAGGACTAAACATAACAGGCTCTGAACCTCGTGGCGAACCTGCCCAACTTCCTGTCGACATAACTGACCAAGACGCAACAGGCTCACCTACCGTGTTAGATTGTAAGTCGTATTCATCTAATAATCCCAAGTCATGCCCAAACTCATGTACCACCACGCCAATCCCAGCATCAATTGGATTAATTGTGTAACCAAAGAGTTTAATACTGCTGCCTGCAATCTCGCTCGGCCCACTATTTTCATCAAATACATAGTAGCGGTGCGACCAAATAGCGTCGGTGCTTAGGTAACCGCCACCTGACTCCTCACCAATACTTGAATGAAAAATCATTACATGATCAATAATTCCATTAGGCTCGTTGAGGATGCCATCGCCATCAACATCATCTAAATCAGTTAAATCATAATCAGCTAAATTAATATTAAACTTTGCAACCGCCTTCTCCACAGCCTCTTTGACTAAAGCGGGCGCATTTTTATCACGCGTACTGCCTTGGCGTTCACCATATATTTTTGCATTGCTATCAGCGGTTACCCAGCCATATACCTGCCCGTTAAAGTTTAAGCTATTACCAGATGCTGCTTTATAATAATCTGCAGCCGTTGATAAGCTTTGTCCATCAGGGCCCGCATAACCTTGAGTATTAAAAAGCATTTGCTGATAGTGCTCAGTTGAATAATCAGCGTAAAACATGTCTGTGTCTTGCTCTACAAGTCGATTATCGTCATGTTTGAGGTCAGGAAAATCAATTAAGATAGCTAACACTTTTACATCATTAACGCTTTGATCAGGCACTAGCGACGTTGAAAAAGCGGCTTGTTGTTTATTTGTGTTTGAAAAATCCGTAGAGGAGGATTTAAATTGCCTAAAGCCATTTTTAATTGAGTGATTGGCAACTTCTTTGTTACTCATATATGACTTAAATGAACTATCTAACTCACTAGAGGATATTTGGTCTCTTTTTTTAAGCCAATATAAAATACGTTCTTCGTTAGTTATACCAACATCATGCGGGCTTAAATTATTAGCCGCTACCATAGGGCTTAATAGCGTAGTTAAAAGCGCAATTAACGTCACTTTTTTCACTGTTTTTTCCTCAAACATAATTATGTAGTAATCATACCTAATAATAGAAATTTAAACATGCGATAAAAACATATAGTTAACATGTGCAATAAAGGTTAATGGTCTGTCACACTCTTTTATAACTAAAATCAAACACACAACCTAAAACGCATAATTTCTGCTAGTTAACTCAGTTAAATACAGTATTTCTGAAGATTTAAATTAAAAAAAGCTACAAAACGAATTTAAAATGCAAAAAACCACTTTCAAGGTTGACATAAGGGTTCAAAACCCTTAAAAATAAACCTATACAGAATTTTTAATTTAAAAGCAGTGTTTTGCTAAGTAGAGTAAAAACTATGAACACACAAATTAACCTTTTAGTCGTACTCGTACTGGTCTTAGTTATAAGCCCAGCGGGGATGTATTAAAAGGTGATACTGCTTTTTAAAAACCCTCGCACTACGCGGGGGTTTTTTTATGCATAAAAAAAGCGCACAGAGGAATGAGGATGAGCAAACAAGAATATAATGGCTCTGAACTAGTAGTTCAGGCATTAAAAGAGTTAAAGGTAAAATACATATTTGGCTACCCCGGTGGTTCGGTTTTAGACTTATATGATGCACTTTTTCAGCAAGATGATATTGAGCATATATTAGTACGTCATGAACAAGCTGCCACACATATGGCTGATGGTTATGCTCGTGCTACTGGAGACGTTGGTGTTGTACTTGCAACCTCAGGCCCTGGCGCTACAAACTGTATAACGGGTATTGCAACGGCCTACATGGATTCAATTCCTATGGTTGTATTGTCAGGCCAAGTACCTACAAATTTAATTGGTGACGATGCATTCCAAGAAACTGATATTGTTGGCTGTTCTCGCCCTATAGTTAAACACAGCTTTAACTGTAGAAGTGCTAAAGAAATCCCAACAATCTTAGCTAAAGCCTTTTACATAGCCAGTACAGGTCGTCCTGGACCTGTTGTAGTTGAGCTTCCTAAGGATATGCTTAACCCTGCTATAAAGTTTGAATACGAATTTCCTAAAACAACAGAGCTAAGAACATACAGCCCTAATACTAAAGGGCATTCAAAACAAATTCGTAAAGCGGTAACAACTATTCTAGAGGCCAAAAAACTGGTTATCTATTCTGGCGGTGGTATTGTTATTTCAAATACGTCAGAGCAATTAACGCATCTAGTTGAATCGTTAAATGCACCCATTACCAATACACTAATGGGGCTTGGCGGCATATCAGGTGTACATCCAAACTTTGTAGGTATGCTAGGCATGCACGGCACGCTTGAGGCTAACAAAGCAATGGCAAACGCCGATGTGATTTTAGCGCTTGGTGCTCGTTTTGATGATCGAGTAACTAATAACGTTAAAAAGTTTTGTCCAAATGCCACAATTGTACATGTAGATGTAGATCCAACTTCAATTTCAAAAACAATCAAAGCACACATACCAGTTGTAGGTTGTCTAGCAACCGTACTTGAACAACTACAAACGGGTATTGATAAAAGCCCAATTAAAATAGATCGCAGCGCGCAAGAAGATTGGTGGCGCCAAATTATCAGCTGGCGTGAACAAAAATGTTTAAGCTACAACACAGATGGCGACAAAATTAAGCCACAAGCCGTTATTGAAGCTGTTTATAAAGCCACTAATGGCGATGCTTACGTAAGTTCTGACGTTGGTCAGCACCAAATGTTTGCAGCGCAGTATTACCCATTTAAGCATCCTCGTCAGTGGATAAATTCAGGTGGCCTAGGCACTATGGGCTTTGGTTTACCTGCTGCTATGGGCGTAAAATTAGCCTTTCCTGATAAAGAATCTGTATGTATTACGGGTGATGGCTCTATTCAAATGAATATTCAAGAACTATCTACCTGTTTACAGTACAACCTAGCGGTAAAAGTTGTATCACTTAATAACCGCTCTTTAGGTATGGTACGCCAATGGCAAGATATGGTTTACGGCGGTCGTCATTCATCATCTTACATGGACTCGCTGCCTGATTTTGTTAAGTTGGTTGAAAGCTACGGGCATGTGGGTATTAAAGTAAACACACTTGATGAGTTACAACCTGCAATCGATAAAGCTATGAGCATAAACGATCGTTTAGTCTTTTTAGATATTCTTGTAGACGAGAAAGAACATGTATACCCAATGCAAATCAAGTTAGGTGGCATTGATGAGATGTGGTTACGTAAAGGAGTAAAAGCATAATGCGTCGTATTTTATCTATTTTACTGGAAAACGAACCGGGTGCACTGTCGCGTATTGTTGGGCTTTTTTCACAACGTGCATACAACATTGACAGCCTAACTGTGGGCACAACTGATGATCAGTCGTTATCACGTATTACCATTACCACCATGGGTGATGACAGAGTGGTTGAGCAGATCACAAAGCAAGTTAACAAATTAGTCGACGTGCTTAAAATTATCGATTTAACAGAAATGAGTCACATTGAGCGAGAGTTATTGCTTGTTAAGGTATTTGCTCAAGACGAGACGACTCGTGCAGCGGTTACCCGCGTAGTTGATGTGTTTCAGGGTGTTATTTTAGATATGGGCCGACAAAGCTATAGCCTGCAACTAGTGAGCAGTACAGACAAAATAGAATCGTTTTTAGACACACTTCGCCATGAAACCGATATTATTGAAGTTGTACGTTCTGGTGCTGTTGGCATTGGCCGAGGCGATAAAGCCTTAAAAGCATAAATTTATAATATAAAGGCATCAATTGATGTCTTTATTAAACATAAAAAAAAAGAGCTAAATAGCTCTTTTTTTATTTTAATTCGTTAAACCTATTAAGGGTTTACTTGGTCTTTAAGACCTTTACCTGCTTTAAAGCTTGGGATAGTTGCCGCTGCGATTTGGATCTCAGCACCCGTTTGTGGGTTACGGCCAGTGCGAGCTGCACGTTCTTTTACTGAGAAAGTACCAAAACCAACTAATGCTACTGAATCACCTTCTTTTAAAGAAGAAGTTACAGCACCTGTAAACGCGTCAAGAGCACGAGTAGCAGCGGCTTTAGAGATTTCTGCATCAGTAGCAATTTTTTCAACTAATTGAGCTTTATTCATTGTTAGATTCCTATTCGTTATTATTTTGCCTTCGCAAAACCTATCTTTATGCATTTTTAAAGAGTTAGCAACAGCAAATTGCATTTTTTGCTTAAATTCTTAAAAAATGAGTAAAATTTAAATAATTCTCGGTAGAATACAGCGTGTTGGGTTAACAAAGACTTAATTTGAGTACAATTTTGGCGCAAGTTAAGCAACTGGGTAAATAAGCTATATTTTTTCGATAACTAAGGTCACTTCCCCGACCTCGACTCCAAACTTAACAATAGATGTGCGGTTTATCAAGCGCGATTGTGTAACCAGGTACATCCAATCGTCAAAATTCACTTCTAAAGTACTGCCATCGTATGGAAGCTCTACATCATAATTCCAATGAAATACGCTGCCGTCACTTTTGCCTTTTGCTGTACCTATAACATCAGCTGCCGACCCCGTTAAACTATTGTCTTCATTTAACGTTATTTTCCAAATTCGCTTTTGGGTTTCGCCATCATCATAAACAAAGTCTTCTTCAATAACGCCCTGGTTACCGTCCCAAGTCGCATTCATATCTACGACAAGCTTTCGGGTCAATTCGCCTTTAAAGTCTTGTACAACACCATAGGCTTTCAAATTTCCGCTAAAAAACGTTTTAAAGTCGAAATTTGGCGATGTATTTTTATAATGTTCAACATTTGGTGCCGAACAGCTAATTAAAAGTAGAGCCGAGAGGCTCATAACAGCTGCTTTTAACGTGTTTAATATGTTCATATTAATTCCCTAATAATTGCTTTCGTAATTTTGGCTCAGAAGTTTTTTCATCAAGCCAAATAGCTAAAAAGTCACTCGAAAATTGAGGTTCATCAATTTCACCCATTTTTTCATCATTATGATAAAAAGTGCTCATACCTTGCTCATTTGTCACTAATGTTAGTGAGTCACCCTTTTTTATATCAGGCCAAATAGACAACAATTTACTGTCGTATTTATCTGCCAGCCCTGTTTTTCCAAGATGTTCCCACTGCTCATTTGTTGCTTTTACTATTTCTTTAGCGTCAAAGTCACGTAAATAGGTAAGCTTAAACTTAACAGGATGTGTTTCTGCGCTGTAATTACCTGAAGGGGTAAATAGCACGGCGTCATATACATCCCAAAATAAATACTCCATTCGTGCTTCGCCTACTTTATTAAATTGTGTGTTAGCTAAAACAATTGAAGTTGTAAGCAAATAAAAAGTAACTGCCTTTAGTAAAAATTTCAAAATAAACTCCCTTTGAGTCAATGGGTAATGTTACGAAATAGAAATTGTGGACGATCAGCGATTGATGAATAACTTGATTTTTTGGTTTATAAAAAGAATAACAGTAAATACTGTAGACCAAAGCGCGCCGTAAACGAGCCAGAATTGCCATAAAGGGAACCCTAAATTTATTACTTCAAAGCGTGCTCCAGCCCAATAACTTGCTGGCGCAAAAGCCATGCATACTAAAAAGGCCTGCCAAAGCTTTAATTTGCTCAAAAAAACCATAGAGGTATTTAAAGAAAGTAATAATGCAGCCCATAAAAAGACGAGCCATAGAGGGAAGGGATAAACTTTAAATTCTAACAAGCCTAACTTTACCGCTATAAATTCTAACAATAGTGCTAAAGGTAGGGCTTTAATTAGTAGTAAGGAGTCTTGTTTTTTCTGCTTTGACAAACAAAACATTAAAACAATAATCAAGCCACTAAAAAGTAGCGAATTGGCTTCAAGCAGCAATGATAAAAACCACACTGCTTGAAATAAAATAAAATTAGTAACCGAGCGCAATATCATCGTTATCACTAGTAAAACGAGGTTTACGCGCCATTAAATGTACCGTACTTGTTGCTCTCGCTCTAAACGCACCTTCGCAATAAGCAAAATAAAATAACCATAAACGATAAAAGCGTTCATCAAATTTAGAGCGGTCTAAATCAGGCCAACTTTTTATAAAACGAGTTCGCCAATCTGCTAATGTTCGTGCGTAGTGAGCGCCAATATCATTAACAGTATGAATAACCATATCGGTATTATTTTTAATCTGCTCACTCATTTCGTTAAGCGATGGCAAACATCCACCCGGAAAAATATACTGTTGGATAAAGTCAGAATTTTTTAAGTAGTGCTTATAACGCTGATCGCCAATAGTAATTGCTTGTATAAGCATGGCGCCATCGTCTTTTAGGAGCTCACCACACTGAGTGAAAAAGCTCGGCAAATAATCATGACCCACTGCTTCTATCATTTCAATAGAAACAAGCTTGTCGTATTTACCTTTTAGTAGTCTGTAATCGAGCTTGAGTAATGTTATTTTACTTTCAAGACCAAGTTCAACAATCTTGTTAGCTACATAATCATGTTGCTCATCAGATATGGTTGTTGTTGTTACATGGCAATCGTAATGTGTGGCCGCATATATAGCAAATGCCCCCCACCCTGTACCAATTTCAATTACTGAATCATTTTTTTGAAGCTCAACTTGCTCACAAATGCGTTTAAGCTTGTATTGCTGAGCCTCTTCAAGTGTGGCTTCTTTTGTAGGATATACAGCACTTGAATAAAGCATTTCTTTACTTAAAAATGATTCGTACAAATCATTACCTAAGTCGTAATGAGCAACAATATTTTTCTTAGATCCCGATTCTGAATTTTTGTTTTTTATGTGATTAAATCGGTGTGCGATATTACTAAAAAATGCGAATTTTTTTTCAAACTCATCGAGTTGCTTTTCGTTTATAGCAAATATCTCAATGAATGAAGTTAAGTTGTCACAAGACCAGTGCCCCAAAATATACGCTTCGCCAGCGCCAACACTCCCAGATAATGCAAATGCTTTATACATAGCTTTATCATTAACTGTAACGGTTGTTTTTAGATCAGAAAACGTATCACCAAAAACAGTTCTTTCGTTGCCTTCGATAAGCACTATTTGACCTGTTTCGATTGATGAAAAGGCTTTAGTTACTAATTTTTTATATATATTAGTTAACCAATTTGTGCTTTGTTCGCAATTTAAGCTCGACACTTTATCCATTAAAATACCTATTAATTGTCCTGACTACCTATGTGCTTTATGGCTTACCTGAGTGGCCTAAAAAAGGCACTCGCTTTATAAACAACTTTAATGCTTGATAATAAATACCTTTGAAAATAGACCATGTCATGGCCGGAAAACGTTTAAACAACTTATTAATCTCTTCGTTAGTGAGTTCTTTACGTTTTAAGCGAAGTGTTGCATCAAATAATAACTCTTCATTTTTCTTATTTTCAATGTGTATCAATGTTTTATCAGGCGATTGTTTAACATGCCAATGATAGTTCATATCTAGATTCATAAAAGGTGATACGGAAAAAACCTTCTTAAAGTTCACTTTTTTTTCTAAAGGGACTAAATAATAATGACGTTCGTTCCAGGGTGTATTACTCACTTCAGCAATCATGTACTTAAAACGAGTGTCGTTGTGGCCAAAGAAGTAAAAATTAACAGGGCTAAAATACACCCCAAAACAACGAAGTTGCCCAAGCATATAAACATGAGTAAAGGTTTCAGTAATACCTAAATTGGTAAGTTGATCATGCGCACGCTCAATAAGAGGTCGTTTAGCACGCTTTGAGGGGTCTTTAAGATAATCAGCTTCATTAAATTTTAACGCTTTTAAGCCTGACGTACCTATGTGTTTATGCACACCATTTAGTTGCTGAGGATTATTTAAATCTACCCACATCATATACAAAGGGTAACTAAAACGATGTTCTTTAACAGCAAAACGGCGATGTTTTACATCGCCTAAATACACTGCACTAGTCAAATTCGACCCCAAGTTGCTTGGCTACATCTACACCACTGTGTACGCCATCTTCATGAAAACCATTGTACCAATAAGCACCACAAAAATAACTATTGTTTTGTCCATCAATACTGTGTTTAAGCTTTTGAGCAGCAATTGACTCTTGGTTAAATACAGGGTGATGATAAGTAAACTCGCGCAAAATTTTACTTTGGCTTATTCCTTCAAGGTGATTAAGCGTTACACAAAACTGTGTATCCGACTGTATGCCTTGCAAAATATTCATTTGGTAAGTAACAACAGCTGCTTTATCAGTGTTGTTATTAAGTAGGTAGTTCCAACTTGCCCATGCCGCTTTTCTATCAGGTAAAAGGTTTGTATCGGTGTGCAGCACAACTGAGTTCTCAGTGTAAGCTATTGCACCCAATACTGACTTTTCTTGCTCAGTCGCATCACCAAGTAGTGCAAGCGCCTGATCTGAATGACAAGCAAATATTACTTTATCAAATTTACTTAATTCACCATTGGCAAACTCTATTGTTACTTCATCATTTTGACGCGTAACAGATTTAATATCTGTATTAAGTTTAATTTTATCAGCAAAGCCTCTGATCAGTGGCTTAATATACTGACGAGAGCCACCTGGTACCACATACCACTGTGGTCTGTTTGTTACATCTAAAAGGCCATGATTAAAGAAAAACTTAACAAAAAATTCAACGCCTACATTCTCCATTTCTTTAATACTGGTAGACCAAATAGCCGCGCCCATAGGAAGAATATAATGGTATTTAAAAAAGTCATTAAAGTGATTGTCACTAAGCAGTTGCCCTAATGATTGATCAGCTTGGTAATTATCTTTTTCATGTAGTGCTTTACACAGTTTATTAAACCTAACAATGTCGTACAATAATCGCCAAAACTTAGGTCTAAAAATATTACGACGCTGTGCAAATAGGCTTGTAAACGTATGGCCATTGTATTCAAAGCCCGTAGCTTCGTTATGAACACTAAAGCTCATTTGTGTTTCTTGTTTATTTACACCAATACGCGATAGTAACTTTTCAAAGTATGGGTATGTTCTGTCATTAAATACAATGAAACCAGTATCAATCGCGTACTTAATACCACCAACATTTACATCAACTGTTGCAGTGTGGCCACCTATGTAATCATTTTTTTCAAATACGGTTACATCATAATGTTTGTGAAGCAAATGCCCACATGTTAAACCAGATACACCAGTTCCTATTATTGCTATTTTTTTCAACGGGCTAATCCTTTTGCGATTTTAAGCCAAATTGGGAGTGGTAAAATACGTAATGCTTTTAATATAAGTGTAAAACGGTACGGAAAGTGAACATCTTTTCGGCGCTTATGTATTCCCTTAATCATATAGTCTGCGGCTTTTTCAGCGGTAACAGCCATAGGCATCGGGAAATCATTTTTATTAGTAAGCGGAGTTTTCACAAAGCCAGGGTGAACTAAAGTCACATCAACATCATCTAAATCAACAGCTAAGCTTTTTGCTAAGTAACTTACACCCGCTTTTGATGCACCATAAGCTTCTGAACGAGGTAGCGCAAGGTAGGTAACACTTGAGCTGACCAAAACAAGCTGACCACCTGAATTTATTTTAGGAAGTAGCGCCTCAAGGCAATACCCCATAGAGAGTAAATTTACGTTTATTACACGCTCAAACAATGCACTATCAAAATTTCGCGCGTCATCTATGTATTCACAATTACCGGCGTTTAAAATAACACGGTCAAAATGAGGAAAGCCAATAGTAGACTCTTTAATGTCTTGTAGATTAGTTGCATCAAATTTACACGCTTGAATATTGTCGTATTTAGCAAGCTCAGCGAGCTTTTCACTATTACGGCCACAAGCAATAACAGTGTCTCCCAACTGCGCATATTTAATTGCTAACTGCTCACCAATACCAGAAGTAGCACCCGTTATAAGTGTGATCATAATTAACCTGCCCTTTTATCAATTAGCTTTATAACGCTACCAAGTAAAGGAATGTGTTTGTATAACAACTCGCCCATATTAAAGTAGTCTCTGTGCTTGATAATTTTGCCATTTTCAAAAATAAGCTTGCTATGACCTTCTACCGAAATAGTTTTACCTGATGAAAGCTTTGGATGTGCATAGTGCATAGTCCAATAAATAAAAGCATTGTTTCCGCTATTAAACGAATCACTAATATCAAACTGGCAATGCTTAACATTGCTATATAAGTTAGCAAAGTACCTGCGCAATTCTACAATGCCGTTAATTTCATGCATTGGGTCTATAAACTGTATGTCGTCACAGTAAATATCACTCAATAAATCAAGATTAGTGCTATCAAGCTGTTGGTATATTTCAACAAATTTATCTACTGGTAACTGGTTATCCATATCACACCTTAAATGCAGCAAGTGCACGTTCTCGTGCCGCTTTATGATCAACTATTGCTGGCCAGTAACATTCCTTATCTTTACCTATTGCGGCTAAATAAGTGTGTGGAAAATGAATGTGTTTATCTGGCACGTTTTCAAGCTCTGGCAAATACTTACGGATAAACTTGCCAGTTGGATCAAAGCGCTCGCTTTGTCTGATAGGGTTAAAAACTCTAAAGTAAGGCTGAGCATCACACCCGGTACTTGCAGCCCACTGCCAGCCACCATTATTTGAGGCTAAATCGCCATCAATTAGGTGCTGCATAAAAAAGCGCTCACCTTCGCGCCAGTCTATTAATAAATGCTTAGTTAAAAAGCTCGCAACAACCATACGTAAACGATTGTGCATCCAACCGGTTTGCTTTAATTGTAGCATTGCAGCATCCACTAACGGATAACCTGTTCGCCCTTCACACCATGCTGTAAATTCATTTTCGCTTTTACGCCACACTACGTCGTTATACTTTTCGTTAAAGTTGTCACCGCGCGAAAGCTTCGGAAATTCAGCAATCAAATGCCTGTAAAATTCGCGCCAAACAAGCTCGTTAATCCACGTAAACGTTTTACTTTTTGACGTAGTTAAAATATCAGGATAACGCTGCTGAATATTAATAAGCAGCTGTTTTGTGCTTACAATACCAAGTGCTAAATACGGGCTTAAACCTGATGTGCCTTTTACGCTGGGTATATCACGCTGATCGTCGTAGCTTGTAAGTTTGTCACATATAAAGTTATCGACCACGGTTGCTAGTGTTTCGTCGTCAACCGGCCACTTATCTGAGCATCCATCACTTTTTAGTAAGTCGCTTTCATCAAATTTTATTGGATCAGAAGTTAAAGGCCATTGAGGCAAACTAAAGTGTGTATCTTGATACTGCTTTAACCATGCTCGCTTAAATGGAGTAAACACTTTATACATTTCATTACTTTGATTTTTAACCGTTCCAACAGGTGCAATTAAATCACCTTCGTACAAAGTAAAAGTAATTGAAAGCTCATCGCATTCGTGCAAAATTGCTTTATCGCGGTTTACTTCATTAAGCTCATATTCTGTATTAGCAATTACGTGTTTTACATCGTTTGATTTACAAAAATCAATAAGCTCACGCGTACAATCACAAAAGCTTGGCGCTTCAATAACATGTAAAGTAATGCCGTAATCAGCAAGCTGAGATTGAAGATAAGTAACTCGGCGCTTGAGTAAGTCAATCTGAATAGGCGCAGTTTGGTGCTGTTGCCACTGTTTTTCAGACACAAAAAAAATGGCGTGTTTAGCGCCATTATTTAGCGCTTGAATTAACGCTTCGTTAGAAAAAAGGCGCAAATCGCGCCTAAACCAAAATAATGTATCCATCAAATACCAAATCGTAGTTTTAAATCGTGAGGGTAAGGGTTAAAAAACACTTGTTTTTCAAGGTACTCATTTGGGTGAACCTTCAAATGATGTTTTAACAAGGTAAGTGGTACATACAATGGCACCAAACCTTCGCGGTATTCATCTATCGCATCACGAAGTTCTTGTTTTTCAACCTTCGATAAATCTGTTTTAAAGTAACCTTGTAAATGCATTAGCGTGTTGCAATTATTTCTGCGAGAAGCTGGCTTTTTAAGACCCGTCATCAAACCTAGAATATATTCATCTGCAACTGCATTTATATCGTCACCTACATAAGTCCCCAGCAGGTTACCCAAATCACGATAAGCTTGATAGTTATGAGCCATCAACAAGTACTTATACTGAGAGTGAAATTGAGTAAGCTTATGAACCGTAAGCGGCTCTTGTGCTAATTTTTGCCAGTTTTTAAATACGTAAATTCTCATTACAAAGTTTTCACGTAAATGCATGTCATTTAAACGTCCGTTTTCTTCACATGGCAATAATGGGTTGTGCTTCATTATTTGCTCAGCAAAAAAACCAACGCCTTCTGAGGTATTACCTGTTCCTGCTTCGTTGTATATTTTAATGCGCTCCATGCCGCAGCTTGGGCTTTTTGCACAAAATACAAATCCGCTTAATTCTTTAGCTTGTTCAGTTGCAACTTTTTTACCATATTCAGTAAGTTGTTGGCCTACTTCGCCGGTGCCATCTGGGCGGCATACTTTAATAGTATCGCCCACTTTAACTTGGCGAATAGTTGGACGAGGTATTGGTAAACCAACAGCTACTTCCGGACAAAACCGTGTGTATTCAACGTGTTTACCTAGCTCGTCCATACAAAAATTTGACTTTTTATGTCCTGTGTCAAATCTAACTTTTTCGCCTGCTAAGCAGGCGCTTATACCTATTTTTATTATATCTGTATGCATATATTCTCTTAGTAAATCAAATTACCTATTGGATTTAGTAACTTGCTGAAGCCCTTATTAAAATGTAGCGCACTACTGACAACTGTAAAGCATAAACATCCATCTTTCGTTAAAGGTGTGTGTTGATGACTACCATCTTGCCAAATAAAGTCGCCTGGTACGTAATTACCATCTTCATCACTAAACTCACCGTCTAGTAGTAAAGTAACTTCAAATCCAGTATGTGTATGCTCAGGAATTTCGCCACCGGCATCAATATGTAGCAAGCTAGAACGCAGCGCACCATCATCAAGCGAAACGCGAGATCGTGCCAGCTTACCAACTTGTGTAAATTTGCTATGAGAAATACGTGTTAAAGCACGTGGAAGCTGATAGTTATGCTCATTCACTTTAATAGAGACAGGCTCTACTTCGTAAACTTCATCAATAGAATCATCAGACATGATCATATCAAGTACATTTAGTTCAAATTCTTCAAGTAAATCAGATTTCTCAGTTTGAGGTTTCTCAAATTGAGCAGGCTCTTCACTAAATAATGCGTTTGCATTACTTGCTTCAATTTTAGCTACTTTAGCTTGGCACACAGGGCACATGTCTACGTGAATAGAAACGGCTAAACTCAATGATGTAGCAAGTGATGCATCGCAATACTGTGTCAGTAAAGTTTCACTCGGGTGATGTTTAATCATGCTGATCTCCCATTTCATTACGTAATTTTTGCAAGGCCAAACGTAACCGTGATTTTACCGTGCCTACTGGAATATTAAGTTGATGTGCAAGTTGCTCTTGCGACATATCTTGAAAATAAACGCCTCTTACCACTTCGCGTTGAGCAATTGGTAATTTGTCTAAATAGCGCTTAATTTGCTTATCTTCTAAATGATCACTGTATTCGTGATGCGTATCTTGTGAGTCGTTTAGTAACGGCCAAATATCTTCGCTTATATTTTCTTCTTTATTACTTTTCATTTTACGAAGCATATCGAACGAAGCGTTACGCATAACGGTATAAACCCACGTAGTAGCAGCGCCTTTTTCACTATGATACAAATGTGCTTTACGCCAAACAGACGTTAATGTTTCTTGCACAAGCTCCATGGCTTGGGCTTCAACACCAAACTGCTTAATTCCAAAGCGCTTAATTTTTGGCGCAAAGTATTCAAATAAATATGAAAACGCTTTTTTATCGCGTGATTGCGCAACATCTATAAGCGCTTGCATGAGCTCTTTACTCGGCGTTTCTGGCATGGCAGTGTACTTACCTGTATTAGGTTCACAACGTGGTGACTGTTGTTGACTTACCATAATAATTTATCCCGTTATTGCTTTTGTATTAAGTAATACGGGCAATAATTAATTTAGGATCATAAAATTTAGGCAAATTCGTTATTAATCACAGTATGGAGGAAATTCAGTAAGTTATCAAAATTCGTTTCAAATGCAAGTTGCTGTTTTTTCTCAATAGAAACAGGTAGGAGTTCTAGCCAACGTGCTGCAATCCATGGAAGCTTGTCAAAATGAGTTTTCTTGTACAACAAATTAAGTTCCGGATTACCTTGAAACACGTTTTTAAGCGCGTCGTGTAATAGGTAATGTTCACCAATTTGGTTGTTAGAATTTTTGTACCAATACGGCGTATTACAAGGCGATACTAGGCCATGACGTAATTCGTCTTCGTCTTGATAAACATCATTAATTTGCACATTTTGCGATGCAAATACATCAATTAATAATACATCGTTATCGTCTTGGTCAAAATCAATAATATCAACAAGGCAACCTTGCGCACTTATATTAAAAGGCGTGTCATGCTCGAACGTACAAAGCACAAACCCTGTATTATTTTTTAATGCGGTTTTAACCATATTTAAGTAGCGAGGCTCAAATATGCGTAATCGCGTATAACCTTCAGGTAACATAAAAATGGGTAATGGAAAAATCGCACGTTTCATAAAGTCTACTTATTTCAAACACTCTGCCTTTATTTACGTGCGCTTTTGCTAAGTCGATCAGCTTTGTATGAATCGAATTAATTACCAGCTATATAATTGGCTAAAGATTAAACCAACCTCCCATAGCTTTAAACACTTGAACCGAGTAATAAGCGCTAATCATACTGACTACGGGTGCTAACATTAATGCAAATAATCCAAGTTCACTGCTCATCGTTTTAATCCTTTAAGTGGTTTATTTTACGTTTTTAACGCTAGCGTCAGTATTTTTAAGCGTTGTGCTATCTGTTAAAACGGGCTCATCTAATAAACCCTCTAAAACAGTTTTAGCATCAAAATAAAGCGTTTCCTTTAGTGATTTTTCAAGCTCGATTGTGGTTTGCTTAACATAGCTTGCTACACTTTGAGTTAATATATCAGTTACATCTAGGTCCACTTCTACTGCATGTACTTGCGCAGAACCTAATACTAATAAACTTGCCATAGCGATTTTAATTGAATGTTTCATAATGGTATTCCTTGTTTGTGTATTGTTTAGACGTAGTTATATACTCAAGGGTTGTGCCAACATAAAAACAAATCTTAACCAGTTGTAATTAAACAACTTTACACGCATCACTTTAATTTAAAAAATTCATCCCTCGTTAATTTAACCATTTAATTTAATTTTTTGACTACTTTTTAGTTAATAAATAAAAGGGTTTTAATGTATTAATACCGTCACACTAAATACATTTAGCGTTTATAAAAACGTCATATCTAATCGTTAAAATACGCACCACTATAAATAATTTAAAAAGTGCAGTATGACCCTTTCATCACGTCGAAATTTTTTAAAAACCTCAGCAGCAAGCATATTTACCGTCGCAGTATCGAGTGCCATTACAGGTTGTGCTCAAACATTAATAAACAAACCTCTATCGGCTATTGAATTTAAACACGGTGTAGCGAGTGGCGACCCGCTTAGTCATGCTTTAATAATTTGGACACGTGCAACTCCTTCTCAATCAAATTTTGAAGTTACTGTTGCTTGGGAGCTGGCAAGTGACTCTCAATTTAAAAACATTATTCGCAGCGGGCGCGAACAAACAGATAAAAGCAGAGACTTTACAATAAAAATAGATGTGCAAGAACTTACTCCAAACACAGAGTACTTTTATCGTTTTATAGGTTTGCAAACACAAAGCCCTATTGGCCGTGCTAAAACACTACCAATAAATAACATTGAACAAATTAAAATGGCTGTTGTGTCGTGCTCAAACTACCCTGCTGGGTACTTTAATGCCTACACAGATGCCGCTAAGCAAAAAGATTTAGATGTGGCCCTGCATTTGGGAGATTACATTTACGAATACCCAATGGGCGGATACGCTACCGAAAATGCTGAAAAAATTGGCCGCCAATTAGCAGCCGATAACAGCGGTGAAATTATTACCCTTAGCGACTATCGTAAGCGCTATGCTATTTACAGAACAGACCAAGGCCTTCAAGCACTTCATGCTGCAGCGCCTTTTATCGCAATATGGGATGATCACGAAGTTACCAACGATACCTATAAAAGTGGTGCTGAAAATCATACCCCTGATGAAGGTGACTTTTTTAAGCGCCGTGCAGCAGCTATTCAAGCCTATTACGAATGGCTGCCAATTAGACCGCCTATGGGCGAACAAAGCCCGCAAATATATCGCACCTTCGATTTTGGTAATTTAATAAGCTTACATATGCTAGATACGCGCGTAATAGCACGCGATAAACAACTCGCTTACAGCGACTATAAAAACCTAGAGACCAAACAAATGGATGTTGCTCGCTTTGCCAGTGATTTAAATAATCCAAAAAGGCAGTTACTAGGTAACACACAACTAAACTGGCTCACGAGTGCAATAACTAAATCAAATGCAAAGTGGCAAATATTAGGCCAGCAAGTATTAATGACTAAAATGTGGCTACCTACTGAAATATTCTCGCAATCCGATCGCACTAAAATACCGCATGTGTTAAAAGAGCTTGTTGCCATTAAAAAAGCCGTGCTGGCTAATAAAGCGTTAACGCCCGAGCAACTTGCACGCGTAAATACTTTAATGCCTTATAATTTAGATGCGTGGGATGGTTACCCAAGCGAGCGCGAAGCATTATACAAAAGCGTTACTGCATTAAATAAAAAGTTAGTAGTGGTTGCAGGTGATACGCACAATGCGTGGCATGGCACATTAAAAAATGCAAAAGGCGAAAGCGTAGGAGTAGAGTTTGCAACACCTGGTGTTACATCCCCGGGTATGGAGCATTATTTAGCGCTTAATACAGCACAAGCAAAGCAGATGGCTGACTCACTTTCATTGCTAATAAACGACTTAAATTATTGTGACTTATCACACCGTGGATATATGTTACTGACTATTACTAAAGAGCAAATCACAACCGATTGGCGCTATATAGATAATATAGACTCTCCAAGCTACAACATTGCTGCTCAACACCAAAGTGTCTATAAGGGCTAACATTTTGTATAAAAAGAGAAGGTAAACACATTATTTACCTTCTCGTTTATTTTATTAAACGCGCTTAATTACAACTATAAAGAAGCGTCCACGAAGCATCACTTCCTGGAATGCTGTTTGTATACCAATTTGCGCTGTATGCATTACCTTGATATTGCATTTTATCGTCGGTGTTATTGTGAGTAAACGGACCACCTGAGTAATCTTTGTTCACCCAATTAGGGTATGCATTAATACCGTTACAATCTGTTGAACTTACAACACTGCATCCATTTGTATCAACACTAGTACCTGCAGGTGTATCTGGGCACTGATCAATATCATCATTCACTCCATCGTTATCCGCATCGCTTTGTGGTTCAACTACTTCAACAACACAACCTATATTATTAACAGTTTCACCTGCAGGTGTATTAGGGCATTGATCAACATTATCGCTAATACCATCGGCATCGCTGTCAGTTACTTCACAACCAATACTATCAACCGTTGTACCTGCGGGAGTATTATCGCATTGATCAAGGCTGTCACTTATACCATCTCCATCAGAGTCTAAAGCAACCGTACTACCACCCCAACCTTGAATGATCTCTTTAACTTTAGAGCCTGAAGCGGTTAGTGAATTCCAACTACCGCCTGGAGTAAATAACGAAGCACCTTCGTTTTTATCGTTTAAAGCCCAGTTAGCGTGGCTAATATTGTTTGTTTTAAAAAATGCCATCCATGCATCAGTTTCATTAGCATTAACACCACCATTGCCATCAGCATTAACTGTTCCCCACTCTGTAGCAAATAGTGCAATGCCGTTATCGAGTGCTGTTTGTGCTTTATTTCGATACGATTGACCATGCGTGCCAGCATAAAAATGCAGGGTATAAGCAATATTGGCGCGATCAATTGGATTTTGTGATGCCACATCAACATCTTGCGACCACGTAGGCGTACCAACTACAATTAAGTTATCAGGGTCGATTGCTCTAATTTTATCAATAACTGTTTCTGCGTATGGCTTAATATCGTTAGCCCACGAGATTTGTAACGGCTCGTTATAAATTTCATAAATAACATTGTCGTACTGCCCATATTTAGTAGCTACCTCTTCAAAAAAGCGAACTGCAGTTGCCTGATCGGTATGTGCTTCATGGCTATGAAAATCAATAATAACGTACATACTCTTCGCTAATAGCTGCGTTTACAACAGTATCAAGACGGCTCATATTGCCCTGCCAATCAAAGTTCAAACTACCACCAGTACTCGTACCATGACCAATAGCTGCACGAATTAATGTTGCATTAAATTCAGTTTTTGCCTTTGCTACTGTTTCTGCTGTATAAAATTTTTCAGCGCCCCACCCCGTGTTACTCCAAAATAGGCTAGGTCCTGCAAAGCTTGTGTTTTCTCCACCTGCAAGAATTTGATTCCCACTCACCGTTAACTTCTCAACAGCGGCATTGGCCATAGTTGAGCATCCTAATAATAAAGCTAACGATAAGCTCGCCACTTTAAAATCCTTTCTTTTGTGATTGTTTGAACTGTTATTCATCGTATTTCCTTAAATTGAAATTATCAGTCGTCATTGCTTGACGTAATAAATTGACACCAAACCAATACTTAATAATTAAACAAAGTTAATTTGGCGAGCAGAAAGCACCATTTGCTTATTAACATTAAATGAATAAAAAGGTACAAGGAGAAGGATTTTAATTAACTGCGTATCAACAAGTGAGCGATTTAACGAGGTTTGAGGATTTTACTGGGTATATACAGGTATTTACACGATGTTTACATGGTGCAGGCAAAAATCTCGGTTACAAAAAATATGTATAAAAATGGAAAAAGCGGTAATAATAATTATTACCGCCATCAATAATAGCTAAATATCAGGGATAAATATGCGGGAAGAAAATTAATAAGCAAACCAAACCGAGTTCTGATTAAGTGGCTTATTTTTTAGTGGGAAGTACTTTTCTGCCCAAACGGTATGCATCCATCATGCTCAGCACCCAAATTATAATCATTAAAGGCATATACTTATATTCAGCGAGTTTAGCGCAGGCGTCAGAAGGTTGTTGCGCGGCTTTTAAAATGGCCGTAACCGACATCGGGATTTTTCCGTGTACAATTTCATTTGCAGTACACTGTGCAATCGCAAATATATCTTTTAGGGTTAAAATTAAAAGAACAGAAAATACACCTGCAAAAATAGCGCCTATAAGGTGTTTTTTTAAAGAAAAATGCCCCGCTCCAGGATAAACAATGGCGGTAAGTAAAGCAGCTTTTAAATCTTGTTTCATTTTTACCTAATATAAATTCACTTTAACGTGATCACATAAAAAAGCCACTTTGCAGTGGCTCAATTAAAATATCAAGTAGTTAAATGTATTATTGTCCACCAAACCCGAGAGTTAACTCAATACCAACAAAGCGAGGTGCTCCTGCAACAAATGTTGGGTTGCCAAATCCCCCTCCAGTATTACCTGCATCAACTAAATACTCTTTATCTAATAAGTTACTAGCAAATACACTAACAGCCCAGTCATCACCATTTGCGATACCTAAGCGCGCACTGACTAATCCAAGCCCTGGTTGGCTAATATCTAAGCCTGATATTGGCGCATTTGCTGGCTCAAAAAACACTTCAGAGCGGTAGCTATATATTAAAGAGCTCGTTAAATTAAGTGAGTTCGACAATTCTGTTGAATAAAACAGCCCCGTACTAAACGTCCACTCTGGTTGTAGTCTAAATTTATTGCCTGCGAGGTTACCGTTATTACTATCATCATCTATTTCAGCATCAAGGTAAGCCGCATTGGCAAAAACCTCAAACTCATTATTAATTAACGCCCTTACCTCAGCCTCTGCGCCAACATTAGTGGCAGAGCCCGCATCAGCAGAAAACGCAACGCCTTCATCATCCTGTAACGTAACCTGAAAGTTAGAATAATCTTGATAAAATACAGCGACAGAGTAATCTAAACGCCCGTCAAGCGCTTTGCCTTTAATACCGGTTTCGTAGTTCCAAATAATTTCCGCAGGGACTTCTGATATAGAAGCTTCGACATTTCCTTGTTCGTTGTTAGCCGAACTTACTTCAAGTACTTCCGAACGACGCCCTTTTGAAATAGTCGCATACATATTTGTAGTAGGGTTTATTATATAAAGCGCATTAAAACGTGGCAGCCAATCATCATAATCAGCATCGCCATAAAATGTTTCACCATTTGTATCAACCGTAAACAATGGCGCTTGTGTTAAAACACTATTGGGTGCAGCAGAGCTATATCCACTGCGCTTTTCTTCTTTTATATAACGAAGTCCCGCTGTTAACTCTAATGCTTCAGTAGTAGCATAAGTTACATCAGCAAACGCTGAGTACGCTTTGTTTTCACCATAGTTTGTAAACTCTAGTGAATATGGCAACTCGTTTACTACACCACCTGTTAATGCTGGCGTTAAAATATTAACGCTACCATCATTATTAATACAAGGAACACCTGAGCCCAATACACCTAAGCAATTTAAGAATATAGACTCCTCTGTACTAAATGGAATACGCTGGCTACCATCTTCTTCAAAGTAACTCACACCAAAAATACTAGTAAACTTATTCTGCGTATAAACAGCGCGTAATTCTTGGCTAAATTGATCGCCCTCAGCAGCTTCTGCAAATTCTAAAAACCATGCCTGCGTACCATCAGCATCAAACACTTCTAAAGAGTCAAAGTTACGCCCTGCAGTAATTGAGGTGATTGTTAAATCGTTACTTACATCCCAATTTACAGTCAAATTTAAATCGTTAACTGTGCGCTCCACACCTAAGTCTTTTTTTCCAAACACAGACTCTGCATACGGACTACCTGGCATTTCAACAAAGCTATATGGACTTGTATCACCACCGGTTGGTGCATAAAGCCCATTTTTAAAAGATGTACCCGAGTCATCATTTTTTTCATACGTATACACCAAGTCAATCGTTACATCGTCACTTGGTGTAATACGTAAAGACGGACGATAAGAAAAACGCTCAATAGCATGCATATCATCTTGCTTAAACCCAACCGGATTTTGGGAGTTACTATCTCCTGCAATATTTTTTATAAACCCATCACGTTCACGATAAGTAAAAGCAACACGGCCTTGCATTAAATCATTACCACCCGTTACAAAGCCACTAGCACCTTTAGCCGAGTAATTACCAACGGATGCTTTTAATTGAGCCGAAAAATCTTTTTCTGGTTTACGTGTTGCTACACTAATAGCACCTACAGAAGCTGCTGTTCCAAACAGTGTCGCTTGTGGTCCCTTAACAACTTCAATCCCTTCTACATCAAAAAGCTCAAAGTATGAGCCACGAGAGCGTGATACATCTGCTCCGTTATAATAAATAGACACACGAGGGGATGATTGAGACGACCCACTATCAGACGTAATACCACGAATTACAAAGCCCGGGTTGTTAGGGCTTTGCTCTTGAATAACAAGCCCTGGTGTTATTTCAGATAAAGTGTCTAGTTCACCTATACCCAAGCTTTCTAAAAAGTCGCCATCGTAGGCGCTTATTGTTACGGGCACATCTTGTATTGATTGCGCACGCTTTTGAGCAACAACCACTATTTCATCAAGTTCTTTATTTATGGTTTGATCTGCAAAACTATTTGTTGATGTAACGCAAATCATCGCCACAGACAATTTAGTAAGTTTAAGAAAAGGCCGTGTCGTTAATTTATTTTTCATGTTTTTCACTGTTCGTCCGGTTAATTGTTTTTAGGAATTACCAGTAATCTAACGAACTATTACGACTTTTTTACGTCTTATTAATTACGCATTGGTTAAATTGATGTTTCAACTTTATGAAAAACAATAAATTATTGTATTCATATAAAAATTATAATATTGAAAAACTCAGCGTACACTTGTACACTAAAATTCATTCAAATAGTGGTAGGATCTGTTATGTCGTTAGAAGCGCCCTATTCTAAAAAAGAAGAACAACTAAACGTAATTAGCCATGCACTTGGTATTGTATTTGCCGCATTTGTTATGTGGGATTTATTTAGCCAAGCCACCAGCACTAAAGCGTATGTAAGTACTGTAATTTATGGCAGCAGTCTATTTGTACTGTTTTTGTCGTCCACTTTGTACCATGCCAGTATTCAACCGCGCTTAAGAGCCTTTTATAAAAAGTGCGATCACTGCGCCATATATTTATTAATTGCCGGCACCTACACTCCCTTTTTATTAATCTCATTAACTGGTGCTTGGTCATGGGCCACACTTACATTTATTTGGGCGGTGGCACTAGCAGGCGTTGCGTACAAAGTATTTGTAAAAAACGGCAATAAAAAAATATCACTCGCCACCTACTTACTCATGGGTTGGTTTGCACTGGCTATTGTATATCCGCTCTACTCTAGTGTTGATGTAAAAGCACTTTACTGGCTACTTGCCGGCGGTATTTTTTATAGTTTAGGTACATTATTTTACAGCGCTAAAAGCACCCAATTTAGCCACGCAATTTGGCACTTATTTGTTATTGCAGGGTGTGTTTGCCATTATATTTCAATTAGTAATTATGTTTATTAGGCAGGTAAAGCCAATTAGAATGGTCTGGTTTGAGCGAGAAGCAGACGGTCGGTTAAACTCGTTTTTGGACAAAAATGAGTTATGACGAATGCGTGCTTTGTGCCAAAAGCCGACATCAGGTTCTAGTCTAGAAAAGGCTTAAATCGACCTAAAGCTGACGCTAGAAAATTCGAACTATCAGACTATATTGAGCGAAGAATCATCATACGATTAATCAAACTTGGCCTCAGATAAGCCTGTTTAAATAAAAGTAATATTCAAAACTGGTTTGCACAACTTTAGGAGCCGCTTGTCTTGAATTCTTAATTACGTGGAAACATTTGATTAATATACGAAAAATAGCCGACTTTCACTCCCTTAAGAATATAAAATAGATGTCAATATGGAAAACATGAGGCATCATGTATTTTAATTTTAGGAAAAATGACGTTTTATTTTACCTATACTCTGAAGCCTAGGCGTTACCACATTGTACTAAACAGGTTGTCGACTTAAATATCGGCGCGTGTGAGCAAATCTGTCGTTAAAAATAGAGGGGGTTGTGTCTGGGTTCATTTTATAGCCCTTGAGTGGTTTCGTGTTTTATCTAGATAACAAAAATTTTACCATAATAAGGCTAATTTTATTTATATTATTCAGTTAGTTATGCTGCATTGGGCTTCAAGTTGAACTCCGAAACTTGAGTCTCTAATACAAATCCATTTGATACCCATACAGAAATCTAGTGTACCATACCATCATGTTGATAAACTCATCAGCTCCATGATGAAGACGATGATGATGAAGACGATGATGAAGACGAAAATAGCACAACATCGCGTCGCTCGGCCGTGCTTCTCGACAGGCCCCGTGACAGCGGCTTATGAACTCAAGGTGGACGCGGGGGAGGTGCGACGAGATGACGCGCAAGTCGCTCTGGCGGCAAAATTCGATGCCCTGCACGAGTCTCTTGCCTCGCTCCCACCAGTACCCGTGCGCACCGACGATTCGACAGAGAGCAGCTATACAAGCAGCAGTCCACTGTTGCTGGCGCGATCCCTGGCATCCGCCCAGTCCTTTCTTCGAAAGAAGTTCCATTTGTGGACTTTTGGTCCACCACCGCGAGGCATGTACATTCATGGACCGGTCGGGGTCGGCAAGAGCTTTCTAATGGATCTCTTTTACGCGTCGGTTATTGTTCCTGATGATGATTCTTGCTGTAATAATGACAGCCACAAACACGCAAAGATTACCAAACGCCGCGTCCACTTTCATGAATTCATGCTAGACGTCCATCATCGAATCTTTGTTTACAAACAGAAGCACCCCAGAGGTGATGCGATTCCCATCATTGCGCAACAATTGGCACAAGAAGCCCAACTCCTCTGTTTCGATGAATTTCAAGTGACAGACGTTGCCGATGCCATGATTTTGAAAAGACTATTTCTATTATTATTGGATTGGAATGTCGTGGTAGTGGCCACCTCGAATCGCTCCCCCGATGCCTTGTATAAGGGAGGCATTAACCGATCCCTTTTTTTGCCATTCATAGACATGTTAAAACACACGTTCGACATTATTTCCATGGAGGGTTCCACCAAGGATTATCGACTCGAAACTCGAGCTGATGGTCAATCCTATTTTTGGTCAAACAAGGATGTTCATGGCGATAATAATAGTAACAACAACATGCAGGCGCAGTTGGAAGAAATATTTGGTGGCACTGCATCCGGAACTGAGGCCGAGGCCATTCACATACCCTTCGGTCGCACCGTCCAGGTCGCCCGATTGAATGACCGGTGCGCCTGGTTTGACTTTTCCGAGTTATGCTACCAACCACTCGGCGCGGCCGATTATATTTTCCTCTGCGACCGATTTCAGGTCCTCATCATGGACCGGGTGCCGCAATTAGACGCCAATCACCTCGACGAAGCGCGACGATTCGTGACCCTCATTGACGTGTGTTATGAATCTCGCACCCGCTTGGTGCTAGCGGCAAAAGTTCCGCTCGATGAATTATTTGTCGAGTTTGAAGCGCAAGTTGAAAGCAGTGATGGAAATGAAGAGTTGTTTGTCAGTGAGAAGGGGGGAAACTCGAGTTCCTTTGCGACGACCATGATTCGCACCAAAGAGGGTGAACAATTTGAGTGGTCGGCGACGGGTCGAAGTGGCGTGTCACTGGCACAATTATCGGCCGCCAATGATCTCGCCTTTTCCTTTCGACGAGCCGCGTCTCGGTTGGTAGAAATGGGTGGAAAGGAATGGGGACGGCAATGACGAAAGGTCTTTATCTCGCAAACCAATGCACCTATGGCAGAGCAAGGACTTGCGTCAGGCTGTGCCGTTATATTACCCGCTCTGGGATATCGGAAAAAAGGTTGGCAATAACGACTTACGGTAAGGTGCTCTACCAACTAAAAAGTGCCTTACATCAGTTGCAGAGACATCATCCTAATTTGCTAAAACTTAGGCTTATTGCTCCTGAATCGCTATGACCACGAACGTCTGCAATTGGCTCAGGTTGTGTAAAAACTTCAACAACCCAATTAATAACGCAATGCTACGTAAAATGTAAGTTTCCTTAGTTATGAAACTTGGTCAGATTTTAATGTAAGACACATATTTACATCTATTTTTGTTCAAATAATGGGCTGAAAATAGTTTTTACACAGCCTGCGCACGTGGCCGACGGATAGAGGAAGTTTATGTTGAAGGGTTTTAGCAGCAAAATACAGTAATATAATTCTTCGTTCGTATGTCTGCTTTGTCGGAATTGCCGTCCTTAAGATGATTAACTTGTTTGTCTGCTTTTCGCTCAAAGCTGACCTATAGAGTATTTACGTTAACTCGTTTTGGGGCAGAAACGAGTTACGACTGATAGCACTAAGCCGAACTTCGGCAAAAAGCGAAAACCAGTCATTCAGCTGAGCTGTAATTAGATTAGTAATCATAAGAGAAAACTTTTCTTTTTTCACATGTTTAAATAACCTACAGTAAGCCTAATATTTATAGCTGGCAATAGCTTACACTATTTGCTATTAATGTAATTTCACAAAATAAGGATGTTTTCACGCTAAGATAGGTAAAGTGTCCTCTGATAAAGTGTTAAGAGAATACATATGGATCAGACTAACTATTTTGATAAAAACTACGACCTGATCAGTTCATATATAAATTTGACTAAGGGAAGAAAGGTTTATATCGGTACGAAAGAAGACAGAGTTTGCAGGTTTTGTGATAGGTCTTCCCCTGATGTCGATTTTAAAAATATTGCACATGCAATCCCTGAGTTTACAGGCAACAAATCTCTCGTAGCATATGATGAATGCGATGTTTGCAATGAGAAATTTAGCAGGACAATAGAAGACCATCTAGCAAAATACCTTGGCGCGCAAAGAACATTGGCTCAAGTTCATGGGAAAAAAGGTGTTCCAACTTATGTCGGCAAAGATGGAAAAACTAGAATATCAATGAAAGAGTATGGTATCTCATTAACTAGCTATGAAGAAAATCCGATATATGAAATTGACGAAGAAAAAAAATCTATAAAAATAACTGCTCACAGACAGCCATATATTCCAGCAGCCGTATTCAAATGTTTGGTAAAAATGGCTATATCAGTTGCACCTAAGCAAGATCTAAGTAGCCTCAAGCATTTAATAACATGGATTGGTTTAGAAGCTCATACTTATGAGTCACTACCTTACCGACCTTTAATTGTTTTTGAACAATTTACACCTGGGCCTATGCCATATAGTGGAGTAACTATTTTTCTATTACGCCGAAAAGGTGCTGTAAACGATGTTCCGTATATGCAATTTGTAATAGCATTTGCTAACACAATGTTTCAAATTGTATTACCAATGCTAAATGAAGACAGTGAAATAATGGGTAAGCCAATTCAACTAACATTATTTCCAATTCCGTTTAGCAAAGACTACAAGTATGGAAATACATCAACAAAAAAATTAGATATGAGTTCTTTTGAAACTATAAGAAATGAAGAGCAGATTTTGTATATGGGTTATGAGAGTCTTGAAAAAAATCCCCCTTAACAAGGCCAAGTAACATTAGTCGCTGCGCTCCTTGGACAGACTTGCCGCTGCACTTTTTGTGCATGGCTTCGCCATGATTGCACAAAAATCACAGCAACAAGTCTGCCGTTGTTGGCAGCGTTAACGTCCGCTATTGGCACTCTCCAGCCACTCGACAACATAAAATGTTGATAATAATTGGCAAGGTATTTTACTGTGTCGGATGGCGCTTCGCTTATCCGACCTACACTGGCACTTTTGGGGCAACAGCAGAAGTATTCGTGATTAGCGCATTTTAAGATTGTTATGTGTAATAGAGTATACAGAGTATGAATATCGGAATATACATATACGATGATGCAGAAGTTCTTGATTTCTCTGGACCATTTGAAGTTTTAAGCACTGCAAATCGTTTAGGCAATAAAAATTGGAATGTATTTTTAGTTTCTGAAAAACCTGATGTTGTACAAGCTCGTGGTGGTTTTCCAGTGCACGGACATTTCTCATTTGAGACTCATCCGAATATTGATGTGCTTATAGTTGTTGGAGGTATACATACAGGGGAAGTTAAAAAGCCTACTGTAATATCTTGGATTTCGAATGTTGCTAGTACATCAAAAAGAGTCGCATCTGTCTGTACAGGAGCGTTCATTTTAGCTGAAGCTAATTTACTAAATGGTTTAACAGTTACAACGCATTGGGAAGATATAGCCGATCTCAGTGCTACCTACCCCAAATTAAATGTTGTGAGTGATCATCGTTGGGTCTCTCAAGGTAAATATATAACTTCTGGTGGCATATCAGCTGGAATTGATATGAGTTTACACTTAGTGTCAGAACTATCGACATTAAATTTAGCTGAGCAAACAGCTAAGCAAATGGAGTATCACTGGCAAAAATGCACATAACAACAGGCTAAGTCGTCGTAGTCAGCAAGTGGCACTTACTGCCAATAATAGTCACATCACTCCCACCTGCACTCGCGCATATTCACTTTGTCGTTTTTAAACAGTACGCCTTCTGATAATAACTTTTCGCGTTGTTCTTGGTATTTTTCGCTACCTTCAGGGAATGATATTTTACCTTGGCCATTCACTACCCTGTGCCAAGGTATAACTGAGTCGTTTGGCATCATTTTTAATAAGCGCCCGACCAACCGTGAGTTTTGCGGATAACCAGCAAGAGCTGCAACTTGCCCGTAACTTGCTACTTTTCCTACTGGTATGCCTGCGATAACAGTATAAATAAGTGTTTCTTTATCAATATCCATTGTTGTTAGAATATTCCTTACTTAATTGTTTAAATTGCTCCCAAATAGTACGCGCTACAGGGCCGTGATGCATTGCATGCTGCCTAAAGGCTCTAATTTGCGCGCTAAATTTATGCTCTCGGTCAGTTATGTGTATTTCTTGAAGTAAGCCTGCTTTTATTTCAGGGTCGCAGTGCTCTAGGCTCATCATTGCCCAACCCGCGCCTGAGAGTAAAAACGATTTTAGGGTCGATACATCATCAATTTTCATCATGGCGGAGCCTTTTGAGTACGATAGCCTGTCGCTGTCGATACTCAAGTCACTTTCAAACATGGCTAAACACGGATACGTTTGCAGTTCGCTATAGGTGAGTTTTTGAGGGAGCACGCCTTTAGCGCTCACAATACCAATATCAAGCCTGCCTATGGGTACACTTTCTAAATCGCCTGTCGCATGAAATAAATCAAACCACGGGCCAATGCCTAATTCGGCTTGCCCACTATTTACTTGCTCTAACGAAATAAAGCGCTTCCCGCTTGTTAAGCTAAACTCTGTGCTGGTAAACAACCTAAAAGTATTACTTATGATCTCGTTGTAACTCTGCATATGACAAAGTTGCTCGTAACAAACTCTAAATTGGGGTTCATTACCGAGTGCCAATTCTTTAGCGAGCTGTGCTAGCTCGTCGTTGGCATGCAGTAGTTGCTGCGCTTCGCGGTGAAAAACACGCCCTTTTTCAGTAAGCTGTAATCGGTACTTACTTCTGTCTAGTAACTCAAATCCTATTTTGGCTTCTAAGTTTTTGATGGCGAGTGTAAGCGCGGGCTGCGTTTTATGTAGCTTTAGTGCTGCTCCGCTTAAGCTTGCGCTTTGCACTATGGCATCTAAAATTATTAATTGATTCAGCTTCATATACCGCCCTGCAACATCATAAATAAAACTTATTGAGTTTCTAAAATTTAATGATTTTTATTTTATATGTTTGCAGCGTATGCTGCACTTAATTATTTTGCCATCATTGCAACGGAGAAGACATGAAACTCTTTCGTCTATGTTTATTAACAACGACCTTACTTAGCTTAATAGCCTGTTCTGAGCCAGAACAACAAGTTAAAGAAGAGCCTATTCGCCCTGTTAAATTATTCAACATAGGTCATGATACGCAAATTAACATTCGTAGTTTTCCTGCTGAAGTTGTTGCAAACCAAGGCTCTTACCTTGCTTTTAGGGTAAACGGTGAACTTATTAAGTTTCCGGTTCTTGCTGGTGAACACGTTGAAAAAGGTGATTTATTAGCAAAACTGGACCCAGAAGATTTTCAATTACAGTTTGACGAACGTAAAGCGCGCTTTGAATTGGCAAAGTCACAACTTGGCCGTATTGAGCAATTGTTTGAGAAAAAAATCACCAGCCAATCAGAATTAGATCAAGCCACTGCTAATATGCAAATTGCTGAATCTGCATTTAGAATTGCACAAACGAACCTTGAATACAGTGAACTACGCGCACCATTTTCAGGCACGGTCGCAAAAGTATTTGTTAAAAACTTTGAAAATATTCAAGCAAAGCAAAATATATTACGCTTAGAAACACGCGATTTAATGGACGTAGAAATTCAGGTTCCTGAAAAAATAATCGCTCGCCTTAAAAAAGGCACCGATTACCACCCTACTGTAAAGTTTGATGGCTTTGACGATAAAGAATACACACTTGATATCAAAGAGTGGGACACCCAAGCTGACCCTGCAACGCTTACCTATAAAGTTGTGTTTTCGCTACCAGTACCTGAGGACTTTAATTTACTAGCGGGTATGACGGGTAGCGTGCTTATAGATTTAAGTAAAGTAACACGCTCGCAAGTTGCTTATACAATATTACCTATCGAGTCGGTGTTTTCTGAGCCGCAAGAATCAATTGAAGATAACGCCTACGTATGGCTTTTTGATTCAAAAACTAGCCAAGTGCACAAACAAGCTGTAAAGGTTGGCCAGTTGCACCGCGATGGTATTGAAGTATTAAGCGGTATTGAAGAAGGCCAAATTGTGGTTTCTGCCGGTGTGCATTCACTAAAAGAAGGCATGAAAGTAAGAGCATGGAATAAAGAGCGAGGCTTATAATTATGAGCTTTGCACAACTCTCCATAGAGAAAAAAGTAATCAGTTGGATGTTTACGCTGCTGCTATTAATTGGCGGTAGTGTGTCGTACTTTGATTTAGGGCAATTAGAAGACCCTGAGTTTACGCTTAAAAAAGCCATGGTTATAACCATGTACCCTGGCGCTTCGCCGCAGCAAGTTGAAGAAGAAGTTACTTTTCCGATTGAAAACGCGATTCAGCAATTACCTTATGTTGATTACGTTACGTCTATTTCATCTAACGGGAAATCACAAATTACTGTTGAAATGAAAAGCACTTATCGTAAAGAACAGCTTCGCCAAATTTGGGATGAAATGCGTCGAAAAATTAACGACCTTTCTCCGTCATTACCCAGTGGTGTTTACCCAAGCACTATTTTGGACGACTTTGCCGACGTTTACGGTGTTATGTATTCGGTAACCGGTGATGGTTATTCGTATGACGAGCTTAAAGATTACGTCGATTTTTTAAAACGTGAACTGGTATTGGTTAAAGGCGTAAGTAAAGTAACAATAGCGGGTGAACAACAAGCGCAAGTAATGGTTGAAGTTTCTACGCGTAAACTTGCTCAATTAGGTATTGCGCCAAGCCATATATTCCAGTTATTGCAATCGCAAAACACGGTATCTAACGCGGGTAAAATTCGCGTGGGCGATGAATCAATTCGCCTGCACCCTACCGGTGAATTTAAAGACGTAAAAGAACTCGAAACGTTGCTTATTTCAAAATCGGGTGAAAGTGAACTTATTTATTTAGGCGATGTTGCAAAGGTTTACAGAGAGTATGCAGAAGTACCAAATAACATTATTCGTTATAACTCTCAGCAAGCTTTACTTATTGGCGTGTCGTTTATGTCGGGTGTTAACGTGGTTGATGTGGGTAAAAACATAGACGAGCATTTAGCATCACTTGAATATCAACGCCCACATGGTATTCACATAAATTCTGTATACAACCAACCACAAGAGGTTCAAAAGTCGGTTGATGGTTTTATTATCAGCTTACTTGAAGCCATTGCGATTGTTATTGTAGTCCTGCTGTTATTTATGGGTTTAAAAAGCGGTATTTTAATTGGTGGTATTTTACTGCTTACCGTACTGGGTACGTTTATATTTATGAAGTTGTTTGCTATCGACTTGCAACGAATATCGCTTGGGGCACTTATTATTGCGCTTGGTATGCTGGTTGATAACGCAATAGTCGTCACCGAAGGCATACTTATAAACCTTAAACGTGGCCAAACAAAACTCAAAGCGGCTGTTAATATTGTTGAGCAAACAAAATGGCCTTTACTAGGTGCAACAGTAATTGCAGTCACTGCCTTTGCGCCAATTGGTTTAAGCTCTGATGCCAGTGGTGAATTTGCCGGTAGCTTGTTTTGGGTGTTGTTTATTTCGCTTTTATTAAGCTGGATAACAGCAATTACGCTAACGCCTTTTTTTGCTAATTTAATGTTTAAAGAAAACGAATTTAAAAACGAAGAAGGCCAAGAAGATGAAGACCCATATAAAGGCTTTATTTTTAATGGTTACAAAGCGATTTTAGATTTAGCGCTGCACTTTAGAAAAACCACGCTTATATTAATGGTTGTTTTACTGTGTACAGCGGTTGTTGGTTTTGGCTCTGTAAAACAGTCGTTTTTTCCTGCCTCTAATACGCCTATGTTTTATGTAGATTACTGGCAAGAGCAAGGTTCTGATATTCGCTCAACCCTTGAGGGCGTTAAAAAACTTGAACAGTTTTTATTAAAAGAACAGCTTGTTGAAGAAGTAACAAGTACAACAGGCCAAGGTGCTCCGCGCTTTATGCTTACCTACGCGCCAGAAAAATCATACCCAGCGTACGGGCAATTAATTATTCGTGTTTCCAACAGAGAAGCCGTAGCAACTGTAATGCAAACAGTGCGTGATTACTCACACAATTATGCACTCTCTGCACAGCTTAAAATTAAACCTATGGAAATTGGCCCCTCTACTGATGCAAAAATAGAAGCTCGTTTTTCGGGTCCTGACCCCGTGGTATTAAGGCAGTTATCCGCTAAAGCCAAAGAGATATTAGGCAAAGACGACGGTGCATTCAATATTCGAGATGACTGGCGCGCACGTACCAAAATGATTCGCCCGCAATTTAACGAGCAAAAAGCACGTCGATTAGGTATTAGTAAATCAGATTTAGACAATGTATTACTAACGAGCTTATCGGGTAAACAAGTGGGCGTATATCGCGATGGCACGCAGTTGCTACCCATTATTGCCCGTTCTCCCGCTAACGAGCGCTTAAACGTAGAAAGCGTACACGACCTTCAAATATACAGCCCAGTATTGGGTGTATTTGTACCAGTGACTCAGGTTGTAGACGAATTTGATGTGCAGTGGGAAGACAGCCTAATAATGCGCCGCGATCGCAAACGTACTATTACAGTAATGGCCGATAATAATGTATTAGGGGATGAAACACCTGCAAAACTATTTGCCCGTATTCGCGGTCCGATAGAGAACATGGAACTACCGCGTGGTTACCAACTAGAATGGGGCGGCGAGTTTGAGTCATCAAGCAAGGCGCAAAAAGCAATATTTGGCTCATTACCTCTGGGTTATTTAGCGATGTTTGCAGTCACGGTATTACTTTTTAACTCACTTAAACAGCCACTTGTTATTTGGGCAACTGTGCCGTTGGCTATTATTGGTGTAAGCGCCGGCTTGTTAGCGATGAATGCTCCGTTTAGCTTTATGGGGCTACTTGGTTTGTTAAGCTTAAGCGGTATGCTAATTAAAAACGGTATTGTATTAGTTGATCAAATAAATCTTGAATTAAGGGAAGGTAAATCGCCCTATGAGGCCGTGTTTGACTCTGGTGTGAGCCGTGTACGACCGGTTGCAATGGCAGCTATAACCACTATTTTGGGTATGATCCCGCTGTTATTTGACGTGTTTTTTCAGTCAATGGCGGTAACGATTATGTTTGGTCTAGGCTTTGCTACAATTTTGACTCTAATTGTAGTGCCAGTACTTTACACGGTTATATTTAGAATTGATTACGAGCCACGTAAGTAGTTAAACATATAATTGGTTAACATTAAAAAATGCCACAGGCTCAAGGTCAGTGGCATTTTTATTTAATACCGATGAAAAAAGAAAGGCTACATATTTAGTTGTTAAGAAACTAACCGCAACACTTTTTATATTTTTTGCCACTACCACATACACAAGGTGCGTTACGCTCTGGTACTTTATCAAATACTTGTGGTGTTGACTTGCTAAGCGCAAAGTCTAGTTCGCGAATATCTTCTGGTACGTCTGCTTTAACTTCAATTGAAGCAAACAGCGAATGCTCTTCTAGTATTGCTTCTATTTCTGATTGTCGTTCAGCTGAGTTTACAATTAGCGTTAACGGGTGTAACTCTGTGCCGACCTTTGCGGTACGATTTGGCGCAAATCCATTACTGTTATTTTTACCCATTATGTCGGGCTTACCCATAAAGAAAAATTTTGACATGTTACTTCTATAACCTTTCTACATTATTAAGACGGCGCATCTTAACAGCTTACCCAACATATAACTAAGTGTACTTGCTAATGCACAATATAAATCAAGCTTTAGCGTATATACGCCTAATATAGCGACATAATGAGACCATTTAATGGATTTAGGCAAAATTTGAATTCGAAATATAGTAAAATTATCATGACTCAACTTAGTGCCGTTTTAGTATCTAACTCAATATTATGGAAAAGCATTGGAAACCTTTAAAATTGCAGTACTAATAGCAGGCAGTCTTTTTATACTTTTTGGTTATTTACGCTTTATAACTGACGATAGTGGTAACGTGAACTTAAACAACTACCGTTTTACAGGGGGCATACTACTGGTTATTTCCGGTATGGTTGATGGCACACGCGACCTTGTTAAGCGCTTGCGTTCTAAAAACTCGTTATCGGCGATTGCAGTTTATTTAGGTATACTCTTATTTTATATTGGCTTTAGCATTCAATAGCTAAACATTAAGCGCTAATTTGGGCTTTATACAAGCAGCATTTTATAAGTGAATCCCCTGTGACCTTTAAACAACTATTCAACAGCGCCTTATTACTTTTAGTAACAGCACCTCCGCTGGTTTTACTTGCATGGGATGAACAAGCCGATCCCGCTTTTATCCCCAACGGTATATATAACACCTTAACATTTACGTTATTTCCAATAATGACGATCGTGTTATCGGTTGCTTTATTTAAGCACCTATATAAAAAATACAATAATAACTTTGAATTTAAACATACGGTTAAAGATTATATTGTTGAGCACGGGAAATTCCGCTCAGTATTTATACCAATCGGTTTACCTATTTTAATTTACTTATGGTTGTGGACGTCAGTATGTATTTCAGTAAAGTTACTGGCTAATAAATACGGCGATAATATATGGCAGCAAGAATATCAGTTACTCGAAGTAGGTACTTGCCCAACTGATTATGAATACAGTTGCGCAAAACTGACTGTACTGGATTTAAAAAGCTATAAAAAGCACACTTTTAGATGGTATTTAGATAAAGGTAGATTGGTGGGTTTGCAAAATAACAACGTAAACTTAGTGGGCGTTAAAAGCCCACTTGGTAATATAGTACAAGAAATACAGTGGTAGTAGAATACCACTTAGCTGCACATTATTTTTTTAGACTGAGAATACGGTCCGAGCTTGGTTTTGAGTCTGATTTAGCATTAGACGACTTGTTCTCTTTAATGCTTTTTGGCTTACCCACATACGTTGTAGAACGCTTTTGGTAAGGAGTATTACTGCGCTCATTTTTGCGCTCTGTGTTAGCGTTGCTGCGCTCAGAGTTACGATTTGTATTTCGCTCAGTACTACGCTCACTATTTCGATCACCATTATTAAAGCGTCGTGGGTTTTCGCCCTGAAAATCGCGTTTTTTAGGTGCTAAAGGTGCATTATTTTCTGATTGCTTATTAGTATCAAGCGAGTGCTCTTGAGTTTTACCAGAATCAGAAATTGAATCGTTTATTTGCGCCATTTCAATATCTGACAAGTGACGCCATTGTCCTACTTTTAAACCTTTAAGTGTTACGTTCATTATGCGCGTACGTTTTAAGGTTACCACTTCGTAGCCTAAGTATTCACACATGCGGCGTATTTGACGGTTTAAACCTTGAGTAAGTACTATTTTAAATTCTTTGGGGCCACTTTGCGTTACTTTACATTCTTTAGTAACGGTATCTAAAATAGGCACACCATTCGCCATTTTTGTAACAAACTGAAGATTAAGCGGTTTATCTACCGTAACAACGTATTCTTTTTCGTGATTATTGCCTGCACGCAAAATTTTATTAACGATGTCGCCTTCGTTAGTTAAAAATATAAGCCCTTCAGACGGTCTATCTAAGCGCCCTATTGGGAATATACGCGTAGGATAATTTACTGCGCGAATAATATTACTTTGAATTTTACTTTCGGTAGTACACGTTATGCCAACGGGTTTATTGTAGGCAATGTAAACGCGCTTCGGCGTGGCTTTAAGAGGCTTACCATCAATTAATACAACATCGGTAGCGGCTACTTTTACGCCCATTTCTGGTGAGTAGCCATTAACGCTGACACGACCTTGCTCAATATATTTATCGGCTTCGCGGCGTGAACAAAATCCTGTTTCACTAATAAATTTATTTAAACGTTTTAATTCGGTCATGGCACTTACAGCGTAGTAATTTTTAAGGCGAGTAGTGTAAACCACCCACACTATTTTTTCGCCCCTAATTTACTATTTATAGGCGTTTAAGCACTAATTTTTACTTTAGTTAATTTACGCCATACACATTCAAGCGGACCTTGATTAAAATAGCGGCTGTATAAAAAGGTAAATATGAGCTGCAGCGCAACTAATGCCGTTGCAACTAACCAATAGTCAATACGATCAAAACTGAGCACCCAGTGGGTAAATAGCACTTTATATAACAACAGTTGTATGAGTGTTTGGCTAATATATAAAGTAAATGCTAAGCGCCCTGCTTGTTGAATAAGCATGCCGACGTGTGCTCTGTTATTGCAAAATTTAACAATTAAATGAATATATAGCATAGCCATACCTAGGGCCGCAAACATATTTACAAATTCTTGCACCCCATATCCTAAGCTGCCATTAAGCTGTGATGCATAAAGCCTGATTCCACAAAAAACAAGGGTCATTGCACCGCAAACTATTAATTGCTGAGTAGTTAAGCCTTTACTAAAAACGTCTTGTTTATATAAATAAATGCCAATGAGCATAAGGCCCACGCACATCCACATTGTCATTATTGGCACCATAACAAGCATCAATGTGTTCATGGCGAGGTTACTAATAAAGTAATCAATATAGTGTGGGTTATATAAATCTATAAACTGTGCTGAATCGCGGTAAATCACTTCATCGGGTACGCTAGATACAATAAGCACAGTAGCTACACCCGATAACAAAATAAACTCAAGTCCTCTTTTTAAAAGTACGCTGTTATTACTCTCTAAATATTTAATAACAAACCAGCCAGATATACCGTAAACAAATAAAATATCACCTGCCCAAAGTAAAAAACCATGTGCTAACCCAAAGAGGATTAACCAATAAAGCCTACTTTTTAACTGCAATTCAGACTTATAACGTTGCCACTGAATGTAAAGCCCGGCACCAAAAAGCAAACTAAACAGTGTTCTAAAACGCCCGTCTACAAACAAGCTGCTAAAGGTGTGAATAATTGAGTCGCTAACAGGAGGATTAGTTAAAGAGGTATACCCGTATTCAAAAAGGCCGAAGGCGTAAGCATTCATGTAAACTAGGCCAAGCACGGCAACGCCGCGAATAAAGTCCATATTATAATTGCGCATTAAAGCTATTATCCGTTAAATATTGTTCTTATAACTGTCAGCCCAATCGACCGACTGCTGGTAAAGTGGAGGTAGTATAGCACTGTCTATATTCAACAAAAGTACAGCTTGTTCAAGTGCCCACCAGCTTCCTGTTTCATATGCTTTAACAACGTTTAAAATATAATAAAGTGTGTTTTTATCCCCTAATAATGCCGTTTTTATTTCATCAGGAAAAGGTAGCTTTTCAACAAGCAAGCTCATGGGTTGATCAAGGATTGCATCCAGCAGTGAAAATAACCCTGTTAAAAATGCTTCGCCTGACTGACTTTTATTAACCTTCTTTGCCAAAAGCTCACAAAAACGAGCACGTACAACACACACTTGCATTAGCTCCGCAGGTTTTTTACCCGCTGTATGAGCAGTAACAATAAGGCTTACAAACTTTTTAAGGCGTTCATGGCCTAAATACACAAGCGCTTGCTTTAATGACGATATTTGGCTTTGTATAGGAAAAACACCACTGTTAATTAAACGCAACAATTTATATGCAAGTGCAGCATCAAGCTCAAATAGTCCAGATATAGTTTTTATATCTGGACTGTTTTTCATTATTTCGGCGTAAATAGCGACGACTAAACCATAATTATAATCAATGTCATTTTGTTTGATCATGGTAGGTTTTGCAAAAAAATAGCCTTGAAAATAATCAAACCCCATATCAAAGGCGAGCTTATAGTCTTCTTGTGTTTCTATTTTTTCGGCTAGTATTTTTATTTGTTTATGTGTTTGTAACTTTTTAATTATTGGTTGTATTTCACTAAGGGGTGTAATTGCAATATCAAATTTAATGAGCTTCACAAGCTTTAAAAAACGATCCCACTGTGGTTTATACACAAAGTCATCGAGTGCGAGTTTGTAGTTACTATGAAATAAACCTCGGCACAGTTCATAGTTATCGTCGGTGGGTTCAATGGTTTCGAGTAACTCAATCACAACGTCTTGGCATGGTAAAAAAGCACATAAATCGAGTTTTAATGATTCAGGTCCTATATTAATAAGTGCTTTTTTGCCTGATGTAATATGGCGTGTACCTAAATTTAATTGATTTTCCATAATAAGCCTTGCTGTTGCTTGGCCTTCTGCAATATCTGGAAAATAATTTTTTGGACTATCACGAAAAAGTAGCTCATAGGCTACTACTTTTTTACTTCGATTGAATATTGCTTGCCTTGCAACAAATACAGACACATTACCTACTTCTTAGTTTTTATATAATACTAAGTAATTAAACCCTAAGCAGGTACATTTGTCACTAAACTTTAAAGTACAGCAACGATTTACCGGTATAAGGTTGTTATATAATCAGTTGCCACTTGTGGCCACGAAAAACGCATTTGCTCTGCGCTGTGCTTAATTTTATGCCACTTTTTAGGATTTTGCTTTTTAATTAAGAGAGTTTCGTCTAAACAGCTAATTAAATTACTCGTTTGTGTTGCTAACGTGTCGCCATTAAAGCTAAAACCATTTTCGTGGTGTTTAACTGTATCTTTTAATCCGCCAACACTGTGAACTAAACAGGGTTGCCCGGCACGCATTGCTAGCATTTGGCTAATACCACAAGGTTCAAACGAACTTGGCATTAAAAATAAGTCACCTAGTTGATACATTAAATCGCCAACACCTTGACCATAGCCCTTCAAAAATAAAAGATTAGAATTACGCGCCATTGCTTTGGTAAATATGCTTTCGAGTTCTTTGTCGCCCGAACCTAAAACAATGAGTCTGCCGTTATATTCATTAATAACTTGGCACACTTTATCAATAGCTAATACTCCATTAACCTGCTGGCACAATAACAACACTTTTTGCTCTGTAAGTCGGCCAACGCTTGTGACTAATGGGCCATTATTAATCGTTGCTTTAAATTGCTGTAGTCGTTGGTGGGCAATATAGTAACCGCTTTGTAACTGCTCGCTATTTGCCATCCAAGTAAATAAAGTGTTCTCGGCTTGGCTATAAAAATCGGCGAGAGTTGCTCCTTCAAGTGCATTGCTTGGATATTCGCAGCCATTTAAAATACCGACAAGCTTACCTTGGCTTGCTGCATTTTGCAGATCTTGCTCAAGCCCTTCGCCACCAAAAAAACCATGCTCGTAATTACTAGGTTCAAGAACCTCTTGGCTGTAGGTTGGTGATACAACATGTATTTTATCGCAAAGATTTATTGCACTGCGCATAGGATTAAAGCAATGAGGGTAACGCGGGTCGCATAGTTGCTGGCCATTATAACTAAGTGACGGAAACCATGCCTCTAAGCTTGAGTCGTCGTGTTTAAAAGGTCTTATACCTTGCAGTGCAATATTATGTACCGTGTAGGCAATGGGTAAGGTATTAAGTGAGCTATAACGTGGCTCAAACTTAAGTAAAACTGCAACGCAGGCGCTGTGCCAATCATGTAAATGTAGCGCTGTAGGGCGCTTTAATACACCTTGTAATAATGCTTCGCAGACAGCTGCATTAAATAAAGCAAATTTTGTCGCATCAGTTGCAAAAGGCCTCCCCGGTGCATCGTTACAATATACACTACCTGATTCACTAAATAGCGGGTGGCTAATAACAATTTGGCTTACATTATTTTGGGCTTGTTGTACCTTAAAAACTTTTAATACATGGGGTTGAGCATTAAATGCAACGGTTACTTCACCTATATAAATACGCTCAAGCGGCTCAAACCCGTAGTCAGGAATAACAACGTCAACCGTTATACCTTGCTTTGCGAGCGCCCTTGGGGCATCGCGTACTACATCTGCCACACCGCCTACTTTTGCGCCTGGTAACGCGTCATTTTCTGCTGCAACCATTAATACATGCATTAATTTACTACTTCCTTTAAACCTGTGTGGGCTTGCTCATGAATGAGCAAGCTTTGTTGTCGTGCTTAATATTTAACGTGTTTTACGCTAGCTTTTTATTCTCACGCGCTTGGCGCTCTAACTTTTTTGCAAGCTCAGTGAGCATATCACGAGTAACAAGAACGATGCCTTTCTTAGATACCCTAAAGCCGTTTTCTTCATCTGTTTTTTTGTCAAAACCGATTTCGAGACCTGCAGGTATTTCGCAGCTTCTATCTATAATCGCACGCTTAATTTTACAACCTCGATTTATAACCGCACCGGGTAAAATTACCGACTGCTCAATGGTACAAAATGAGCGAACGTGGACATTAGAAAACAAGAGTGACTTTCTAACCGCAGAGCCCGAAATAATACACCCACCCGACACAGTTGAGTCCAAGGCCATACCGCGCCTATCTTCGTCATCAAAAATAAACTTAGCAGGTGGTAGTTGCTCTTGATATGTCCATATTGGCCACGTTGGGTCATATAAATCGAGTTGTGGCTCAGGCATTACCAATTCCATATTAGCCTCCCAGAACGAATCTAGGGTACCTACATCGCGCCAATAAGGTTGCCCTTCTTGGTTTGGATCTCTAAATGGGAAGGCAAATACATTATGCTCTTCTATAATTGCTGGAATAATATCGTGACCAAAATCTCGGCCAGAACCTTCATTCTCAGAATCTTTTTTAAGTTGCTCAAACAAAAATTCAGTATTAAAAATGTAGTTTCCCATTGATGCTAAACATGTACCTGGCTTGCCGGGTACAGAGCTCGGCATTGCTGGTTTTTCATCAAAACGACACACTCTGTTTTCTTCATCAACGGTCATTACACCAAACGTATCTGCGGCTTCCTCTACGGGCACTTCAATACAACACACTGTCATATCTGCGCCCTTTTGCACATGTTCAGCCAATAAAGCACCATAGTCCATACGGTACACGTGATCTCCAGACAAAATCATCACATATTTAGGCAGTTCGTGGCGAATAATATCTATGTTTTGAAAAACAGCATCTGCGGTGCCACAGTACCAATCATCACCTTGGCGCTGAGATGCAGGTAGTATTTCAACCGACTCACCCAGCTCTTTTTTAAAGTGGCCCCACGCGCGATTTACGTGACGAATTAGTGAATGCGATTTATATTGTGTGGCAATACCAACGCGTCTCACACCCGAGTTAATGCAGTTTGATAGTGGAAAATCGATAATTCGATGTTTACCACCAAAGTAAACTGCTGGCTTTGCTCGCCAATCGGTTAGCTCATGCAGGCGAGAACCGCGTCCGCCTGCCAGTATTAACGCGTAAGTTTCTCTGGTTAGGCTACTTATGTAGCGATTTGCATAATTGGGCATAATACTCTCTCCATTTAGTCTAGGCTGTTAGTGGCATGGCTTTTAGTTGTCGTTAAGTCTGTTTCACTAATATTGAGGGGTTCTAAATGCCAAATGTCTTCACTGTATTGGCTTATGGTTCTATCACTTGAAAACATGCCACTGGCTGCCGTATTTAAAATACTCATTTGTGTCCAGTAGGTTTGATCTGCGTAAGCTTTATCAACTTCTTTTTGAGCTGCTACATAACTTTCAAAATCGTGCGCAACAAGCCATGGATCGTGCGGGCTCTTAATTGCATTTGTAATATCGTCAAATAAGCATGGTTCAAACAAGTTAAAATGGCCGCTTTCGAGTAGTTGCATTACATTATTTAAATCGCTATTTTGCGATATTAAATGCTCTGGATCATAACGTGATTTAATATCATCAATTTGATGAGCTTGTGCCCCAAACAAAAAGAAGTTATCAGCGCCGACAGCATCTCTAATTTCAATGTTTGCACCATCCAGCGTGCCTATCGTCAATGCACCATTCATCATAAACTTCATGTTGCCAGTACCCGACGCTTCTTTGCCTGCGGTAGATACTTGCTCTGACAAATCGGTTGCAGGACAAATAACTTCCATAGCGGTTACGTTGTAATTAGGTAAAAAGGCGACGCGTAAATATGGCGAAGCTTGAGGGTCTTTATTTATAACTTCTGCCACGTTATTAATAAGCTTAATAATTTTTTTAGCCATGTAATAACCCGGTGCTGCTTTACCACCTAATAAAACACAGCGAGGAACAAGCCCTTGGGTATCACCACGACGAATACGGTCATATAAATGAATCACATGAAGTATGTTTAATAGCTGACGTTTGTATTCGTGAATACGTTTTACTTGTACGTCAAACATCATCGATACGTCAAAATCAACATCGCAGCGCGCCTTAACTAAATCAACTAAACGCTGTTTGTTTTCGCGTTTAGCATTTTGCCATTGCCCATGAAATGCTTTGTCGTCGTAAAAACGACGTAGATCGCTAATTGTTGAAAAGTTTTTAACCCAGTCATGACCAATTTTTTCGCTGATTAATTTACTTAAAACGGGATTACAATGTGCAAGCCAACGTCTTGGTGTAACACCATTTGTTTTGTTATTAAACTTATCTGGCCAAAGCGCGTAAAACTCTTTAAATAAACCCGCTTTTAACAGTTCGGTATGCAGTGCTGCTACGCCATTTACAGAGTAACTACCTACAATGGCTAAGTAAGCCATACGAATTTGCGGCTCATCGCCCTCTTCAATCAACGACAATGCACGCTGTTTATTAACATCACCCGGCCATTGCTGTGCAACTTGTGCTAAAAAGCGTGCGTTTATCTCGTAAACTATTTCTAAAATGCGTGGTAATAATTTTGAAAACAACGAAACAGACCACTTTTCAAGCGCTTCAGGAAGTAGCGTATGGTTTGTGTAGGCCATTGTTTTAGTAGTGATTTGCCAAGCATCGTTCCAATCAAGTTCGTAATCATCAATTAAAATACGCATCAGCTCTGCAACAGCAATACTTGGGTGCGTATCGTTTAACTGAAAAACATGAAAATCAGCAAAGTCCCTAAAGCTCTCGCCATGTTGGGAAACCCACTGATCAACTACGTCTTGAATACTCGCAGATGATAAAAAGTATTGTTGGCGCAATCTAAGCTCTTTACCATTTTCGCTGCTGTCGTTTGGATATAGCACCATGGTAATTTGTTCAGCTAGGTTTTTTTGAGCGACGGCTTCTGAGTAACTGCCTGCATTAAATTCGGTCAAATTAAATTCATCTGTCGCTTCTGATTTCCATAAGCGTAACGTATTTACAATATTGTTTTTATAACCTGGGACAGGGACATCGTAAGGGACAGCTAATACATCTTGTGAACTCATCCATTGACGATGCTCTCGGCCAAATTTATCCGTGTAACTTTGCACGTAGCCGCCAAATTTCACACGTTTTGCATGCTCTGGCGCGCTTAGTTCCCATGGGTGCCCTTCGCGCAGCCAGTTATCTGGTTGCTCAATTTGGTTACCATCTTTAATTGATTGGTTAAACATGCCGTATTCGTAACGAAGGCCATAACCAATGACAGGTAACGCTAAACTAGCACAGCTATCTAAAAAACAAGCAGCTAGGCGGCCTAAACCACCGTTACCTAAACCTGCGTCGTGCTCAGCATCTTCAAGCGTTTCTAGTGTTGTGCAGTATTCTTGTAATGCAGCAGCAACTTGGTCGTCTAAATCTAGGTTTAGTATTGCATTACCCAGCGCACGTCCCATTAAAAACTCAAGAGAAAGGTAAGCCGTTTTACGGCGTTTCTCTTGCTTAATTTGTTGATTCGTTTCTCTGCAGCGGGCAACAAGTCTGTCGCGAATAGTCAGCGCTAAAGCATGGTATAAATACAGTCTTGATTCGCCGACCTTATCGCGACCTAGGGTATAATAAAAATGCCGTGTTAAGTCATCTTTAAGCGTACTTTCATCTATAACAGGACCTTCTTGCCAGCCCTTTACTACACACACTTGTTCACTTTGTTTAGCCATGACTTACATCCTCTAAATTAGCACTAAAAACCCAACTACTTTGTGCTGAAATTTCAACCATCGCATCTTCATTACTGCTCACAGATGCATTATGTACACTTGATAGAATCATTTGCCACGGCGCATTAATTGGCGAAGGCGGCATTTGGCAAAAAACTGTTTTTTTACTGGCATTAAATACAATCAGCAATGCATGATTGTTTTGCTTATCAAGTAAGCTATACATTAAAAACTGCCTGGTATCTTCATGCCAGTGAGCATCAGTCATGGTTTTACCTTGTTCGGTAAACCACTTAACGGTAAAACGCTCGTCTATATCATCTAAAAATACACTGTGTTTAAACGCACTGTGCGCACGTCTAATTTTTAATGCATCATCAATGAATCGTGTTAACGAATGATTAAGTTGAGAATCTTTCCAGGCAAGCCAACTAGTGCGATTATTTTGGCAATAAGCATTGTTATTCCCCCCTTGCGAGTGCGCCATTTCGCTGCCAGCGGCAATCATTGGAACACCTTTTGAGAGAATTAAAGTAAGTAAAAAGTTCTTTTGTTGCTGTAAGCGCAGTGCGTTTATTTTAGAGTCGCTGGTAAAACCTTCTACCCCACAGTTGAACGAGTGATTTGCACTGTGCCCATCTCGATTTTGCTCGCCATTAGCTTCGTTATGTTTATGCTCATAACTCACTAAATCGGCAAGGGTAAAACCATCATGACTCGTTATGAAATTAATACTATTGAGCGGCCCACGTTGGCTGTGCTCAAAAATATCAAACGATCCATGCAAACGTTTTGCAACGCTTGCAATAATGCCTGTTTCACTTTGCCAAAAACGTCTAATTACATCGCGGTATTGATCGTTCCATTCTCGCCATGGCGGCGGGAATGCACCAAGCTGATAACCACCTGGGCCTATATCCCAAGGCTCACTTACTAACTTAACTTTGTTAAGCACAGGGTCTTGGGCAACTACTTGTAAAAAAGTATGTGCGGAGCTAAAGCCTGCTTTTGAGCGACCTAAAATGGTCGCTAAATCAAACCTAAAACCATCAACTCCCATTACTTCAACCCAATAACGAAGGCTATCAAGTACAAGTTGCAGTGTTTTAGGGTGGTCAATATTTATGGTATTCCCACAGCCGGTATCGTTTATATATACGTCAGGCTGCCCCTCTACTGTGCGGTAATAGGCTAAGTTATCAAAGCCTCTAAGCGATAGTATAGGGCCATCCGCCCCTGCTTCAGCTGTATGGTTGTAAACAACATCTAATATGACTTCTATGTCTGCAGCATGGAGCTCTTGCACCATTTGCTTAAACTCGTTTATATCGTCGTTTACCAAATAGTCTTTATGGGGCGTAAAAAAGTTAAGCGTGTTGTAACCCCAGTAGTTTTGCAAACCTTTCCCTGTTAAAAATTGCTCACTAATAAAAGAATGAACAGGCAAAAGCTCAACGGCTGTAACACCAAAGCTTTGTAAGTGTTCAATAAAGCTTGGATGGCTTAACCCTAAAAACTTTCCTTGTAGAGATTTGGGAATTTTAGGATGACGACACGTTGTACCTTTCACATGACACTCATAAATAACCGTGTTTGACCAACGGTGGTTAGGCTTTTTATGCGCGTACAACGTAGGAGCCGCTACTTTTGATTTAGGTATATCAATCGCATTATTTACAGTGCTTTTAGTACCGATGGGCATTTGCCCGTAATGGCGTTCACTCCAAGTAAACTCACCAAACAAGTCTTTTGCATATGGGTCTATCAGCAGCTTATTTTCGTTAAATAGTTGACCATTTTTAGGGTTATATTCACCCTCAACTCTAAAACCATAAAGCGCACCGGCGTTTAATGGCGAAATATGAATACTCCAAATACCCCCTTCGTTGATGTTCATCGCCATTTTTAGTATTTCTGAATGGCCACTTTTATCAAACAGGCATACATAAGCTTGGCTCGCCCCAGGCGCATAAAGCGCGAAGTTGACCCCATTATCAATAACACTAGAGCCAAGTGGTTCTACATTACCGGGTGCTACATCAAATCGGTTACTCATCATCAACCTTTTGTAAATAAATAGTAGTTAAGCCACCAATGGCAATTGAAATACTGTGTTTAAAACCATGATTTGATTCGTTTATTGCTTGAACTACCTGCGATGAATCTTTAGTTACCTCAACGCCAGAGCCAAAAAACTGAGTATCATCTGTATTTAAAATGACCTTGTAACGCCCTTTACTCGGTACGCCAATAACGTAGTTTTCATAGGATGCGGGGGTAAAATTAGCAATAACAACCACAAAGTTTTTTGCGTTTTTAGCATAGCGAACAAAGCTTAAAATGCTCTGCTGATTATTATTGTTATCTATCCAGGTAAAACCAGCCGCGCTCGAATCTAGCTCATACAACGCAGGTTGGTTTTTATAAACCGTATTTAGTGTTTTTACCGTTTGCTTTATACCATTATGGCTTTGGTGCTCAAGTAAATGCCAATCGATAGAATGATCGTGTCCCCACTCTTTTCGCTGTGCAATTTCACCGCCCATAAATAAGAGTTTTTTACCCGGGTGTGCCCACATAAATGCGTAGTAAGCGCGTAAATTTGCAAATTTCTGCCAATCATCGCCTGGCATTTTTTCAATTAACGATCCTTTACCATGTACTACCTCATCGTGGCTTAATGGCAATATATAGTTTTCGCTAAACGCGTATACCATCGAAAAAGTCATTTCATGATGATGATGCTGACGATATAAAGGGTCGTGCTGCATGTAATGCAAACTATCGTTCATCCAGCCCATATTCCACTTATAACCAAAGCCTAAACCGTTGTGCTCAACACTTTGGGTGACACCCGGCCATGCTGTTGACTCCTCAGCCACCATCATAATGCCTGGGTTGTTTTTATAGCTGCGCATATTGACTTGCTTTAGGCACTCAATTGCACCTAAGTTTTCACGCCCGCCGTAACAATTAGCAACCCACTCGCCTTCTTTTCGACTGTAATCTAAATACAACATAGAAGCTACGGCATCTACACGCAGGCCATCTAAACCAAATTGATGTAGCCAATACATAGCATTTGATATTAAAAAGCTTTTAACTTCAGGACGGTCGTAGTTATAAATGTAGGTATTCCAATCAGGATGAAACCCTTGGCGTTTATCAGCATGCTCATATAAATGGGTGCCATCAAATCGATGTAAGCCATGCGGATCGCTTGGAAAATGCCCTGGTACCCAATCAAGTAAAATACCTAAATTAGCTTTGTGACACTGCTCTACAAAGTATTTAAAGCTGTTGTAGTCGCCAAAGCGGCTGGTAGGTGCAAATAATCCAACAGGCTGATACCCCCACGAACCATCAAACGGGTATTCACTTATTGGCATAAGTTGCAGGTGGGTAAAATTCATTTCAAGGGCATAGCTAACGAGTTTGTCGGCAAGCTCTGTGTAACTTAAATAGCGGTTGTTTTCAGCGCGTTGCCATGAGCCTAAATGCACTTCGTAAATACTAATTGGTGCATCAATATGGTTACGCTTTTGTCTGTTTTGAAGTGCCTTTTCGCCAAGCTTTATAGATTCTGGTTTGTACTGCAGTACACTTGCAGTGCCAGGTGCTTGTTGCATTTTAAATGCATAGGGGTCGGCTTTTTCGAGCACCTCTCCACTTTGCGCGGTAATTGCAAATTTGTAGCACATGTCAGCTTTAAGGCCTGGTACAAATAACTCCCATACACCACTTGCAGGATGAAAGCGCATAAAGTGGCGATTCGCTTGCCAAAAGTTAAACTCACCAATAATAGAGACACTTGCCGCATTAGGCGCCCATACACAAAAACGCACACCGTCTACGTTTTGTTGAGTACTAAAATGTGCACCAAAATGCGAGTAAGCATGTTCAAGGCTGCCTTCGTTAAATAAATACATTGCCTCTGCATCAAGTGTGCTTTCAAAGCTGTATTCATCATAAAAGGTAACGCTGCTATCTGTATACTGAGAAATGCATTCATATGGCGCAGTGGGCAAAGCATCAACTTTGGCTATAAATAAGTCACTTTGCTGGTAGCGTTTCGCCTTAATACTTTTATTATTTAATGTAACACTTACGCTTATTGCACAAGGTAGATAAAAACGAATTTCAACCTCAGCATCCGTTTTATGTGCCCCTAAGAAGCTAAATGGGTCTTTAAATCGCCCTGTATTTAATGCGTGTACTTGTGCATCGTAACTATTTTCATTAGTTGTACTGCTCATTTAACCTTTCCTTATTGAATCGATAGCAGCTAAAAGTGAGGCATTTTTGGTAAAAATTTCTTCACTGGTATGCGTTAATACACGTCGCCAATTAGGATATTCTTTATCTGTCCCGGGGATATTAACCGGATACTTTTGCTCATCTAAGTCATCTATTTGTATTGCAAATAAACGCGATTGAGAGCCTGCTAAACACAATGCAAGTGCGCTATAAACAGTCACTGCTTCACTATGTAATAAAAGCTCAGTTGTATTGCCATGGTGATTAATAAAACGTAGTAACCTTTGTTGCTCTTCTATTCGTTGTTGCTTTAATTGCTCGTATTCATTGCAAGTTATAAGTTTATATTGTTGCTTAATATCTAAATCATCATGTTGCCACCAGCCTGTAAATGGAGGAACATCGTGATTGGCTATCATTAACAAACAATGTGTTGCTAGCTCATCTACCGATAAAAACTCTCCACTGTGTTGTTTCTCAAAATAAAATAAGCTGTTGGAAAAAATACCGCTAGATGCCAAAGCTTCCCTAACCTCTGGCGGTACGATGCCTAAATCTTCACCAATAACAATACTCTGATTAATATGCGATTCAATTTTTAAAATGGCAAGTAAATGCTCAAACGGATAGTAAACATAACAGCCGTCTTGTTCGCCATTGCTTTCAAAGCACCACCATAGGCGCCTAATAGCCATTACGTGGTCAATTCGAAGCCCACCTACGTTTTGCATGTTTGCGCGAATGAGCGAGCGGTAAAATTGGTAGTGATTATTACTAAGGCTTTGGGGATTGAGGGCTGGGAGGCCCCAATTTTGACCTGCTTCAGCCCATGGATCGGGTGGAGCGCCTACACTTGCACCTTGGCTAAACAGCGATTGCTGGTTTTTAAATTCAGCCCCATCGCCAGCACAACCAACAGCTAAGTCGTTTATTAAGCCAATAGCCATGCCTCTCTCTGCGCAACTTTTTTGACACAGTGCAAGTTGCATATGCGCTTGCCATTGCAGGTAATAAGCAAATGTTAGGTTATCTGATTCGAGGGTATTTAACGTAGTAGAGTGAGCATTACAAAAATCAGTAAACGCTTGGCGACGCTCATCACTTGCCGTTAATTCAAACTGGTTATAAAGCGCTTCAAATAACGTATACTTTATACGGCTTACATTTTCATAATCTATAAACTGATCATTACTTTTAATAAGTGCAGCGACATCATCTTGCTGTATAATGGCGTCAAGGTTTTCGTTATTTATTGCGTCTTCGCTTAATACTATAGAAATATAAAGCGGGTTTAATAAAGCCCGACTACTAGGGCTATAAGGGCTTGCACGCTCTGGCATATCAGCGAATAACAAATGCAGTGGATTAAGTAATATGTAATCCATATTTTGCGAGCTGCATAATTTTGTAAGCGCTAATAAATCGTCAAAGTCGCCAATACCTAAATGCGCTTTATTTTTTAATGTGTAAAGCTGAATAGATAACCCTGTGCGCTTTGTGTCTTCAACTTGATAGACTTGCTCAGGCACACACCAAAGTTGCGTAATTGCATGCTGTTCACCTACTTGAACATTAGCGTCATGATAGCCAATTGGCATAGTTTCTATGGGTAGTGCCAGCTCAATATAGCGAACGCCGTGTAAGTAATATTCACCAGTGACAGCCAAGTTATAAAGGTTGTCAAATGCTATGTGCATTCCAAGTGAAGGGACATCAATGGTAGCGGCTAAATATTGCTGGCGTTCGTCTATACGAAGCTTTAAAGCGCACTTTTTTTGGTCAACCAAACTCACACTGGGTACTAAATCCAGCCAAAGCGATGCATCTAAATCATAAGTTAGTTGAGTTATTTCGGCTTCGTTATTTGTATCAACACCGCAACATTGCAAAGCACGTTTACGCGTGTCTTCGCTAAAAAACACCTGTTCACCTGTATACTTAGTGAATTCAAAGCCAATACCATGCAGGTAAAACAACTGCGAAAGAGCATCCATTGAATCGCCTTAATTAATGCGTTGAGTATTTACTATGCTGTTTTCTGTGCCAAATGTATTGCCAATATAACCATCAGCTTGGTGGTCGTTATCCCAAATGTCTCCATTTATTAAATAACGAAAGTGAAATTGTTGATCGATAGGTAAGCGTTGCTTAAATTTAAACACACCTTGTTTTTTATTAAGCTTCATTGGCACAGGTTGCCAATCATTAAATTCGCCTAGTAAGCAAACTTCTTCTGCCTCTGGGTGAGAAAATTCAAAGGTTACTTCAGCTTCATCTTTTGTTTTAAAAAAACGTTTATTCAACATAGCAGGCTCCAACTAAACCAAAAAGGGTACTTAATCTTTGCCACAGGCCATACAACTAAACAGAAAGGCGATGTGGATTCCATTCAAAATCATTAAACACGTTGTAAGTTAACCAAAACTTTATTTACGCATTATTACAGTGCAACAATTCATTTTTTCTGCACTTAAAAAGTGCGGTTAGTATATAAACAATCTTTTTTAAAAAGCTCAGTAGTACAGAGCAATATTTGAACCAACTGAGCGTACATTACATATTATTTATTTAATCGAATTTAAAGTTAAATAGTCCAAAAGTATTGCCTAAATTTATAAAATTCTTTTGTTCTGTACTTTCATCAGCGATAATACACAGCATCTTAATACTCTGAAATATCATAATTTTCATGTTGAAAAAAAGCATTTTAATAACTATAGCCATTATCTTTTTAATAATAGCCACACTTGTTGGTACTTCAATCTATACCCTTTATAGTAAAAAAGAAATCTCAGTTGATCCTAAATTAAAAGAAATCTCAGGTATTGAATTTGATAAACAAAAACGTCTATGGGCTATTAACGACGGAGGCAACGAACCCAAGCTTTACCGCCTTAACAAAGATGGTTCTATTGCCAAAGAAATTTTGGTTGAAAACGCTAAAAACATTGATTGGGAAGACATGACCCAAAACAAATTTGGGCACTTTTTTTTAGGGGATTTTGGTAATAACAAAAATGATCGTAGATGGCTCACTATTTATAAAATAGAAAACCCTATAGATATAAAAACAAACACAACCCAAGCCGAAATAATTAAGTTTACCTACCCTGAAATGGATGGCAGTCCAATAAAACCCAATGACCGCAATTTTGATTTAGAAGCATTTGTAGCACTAGGTCGTCATTTATATTTATTTACTAAAAACCGCACAGAACCTTTCGATGGTATTACTAAAGTGTATAAAGTGGGCGATCATGCAGCAAATTTTGATGCTGAGCTAATTGACTCTTTTAAAACGTGTACCACGCTTGAAAAACTATGCTGGATAACCTCTGCGGCGCTCAGCCCCGATCGTAAAAAATTAGTCTTACTTGATTCAACAAGTCTTTGGTTATTTGAAAACTTTGAAGGTGATAAGTTTTTCTCTGGTGATGTATCAAAAATAGACTTAGGGATTGTTACTCAAAAAGAAGCTGTCACCTTTTTTGATGACAATACGATTGTATTTACAGATGAAGAGTTTAAAGGCATAGGCGGTAATGCTTATTTTATAAAGCTTGATAAAGCCAAAAAAGAAGTTATAAGAAAAAAACCTATTTCAGAAAAAACACTTCCATAGCATCTAGTTAGCTAAGCTGAAGCATTAAAGCTTAGCTAACTTATGTAAAAGGTAATGAGTTAATTACTCTTTTCGTTTGACGAATGAAGTGCTTTTTCTACATCAACACCTAAAATCAACACTCCAATATGACTATTATTATCATCTAAAACAGGAAAACTTAGCTGAACTTGAAAATGATGTGTTGATGCATCATATGTGACGCTATCAAAGTTAAAACCTTTTGACTGTTTAAATGTTTTAATAAACTTATTTTCATCTCCTTGCCAGTAGTCACTGGTTAGCTTACTAATAGCGATGTTTTTTCCTTGGTTATCAGTCAATATTAGCTCAGTAACAACACCTTTGAATTGAGATTGCCATTTTTTAAATACTTTAGATAACGGTAAATTAAGCATAGCTAATCCATCAGGGTGCTTTACTTGTTTACTTTCTTTTATCCATAGCTGGTCTAGTCTTTTAATTTCAGATTCACTTAAGGGAGACTCATTACTTATTTGAACTTGTTCTACTAAACTAGGTAAGTTTAGTAAGATTTTAGCGCTACTGGACAATCTATCAAGTATTTGCTTTTCTTCACTTTTTGATAGTGAAAATGGAGCCTGCGCGCAAGTATTTATATTTTCATCAAACTGCTGCATAAATTTAGGGAAGCGTTTAATAAGTGAATGCGAAGCAAATAATCCCAAAGGTACATACCTAAAAAATTCTCTTTGATACTCATCTTCATTAATGCCTAGCTTTGAGGCTGCTAATTCAAAATCGTCTAAATCAAGTAGAATTCTATCAATCCGCTTATGGTGCATAACATTTACTATTTCTTCTAATGAATTTACTTCTACCTCAGCAATAATATTCTGAGTTTTAAACCAATTAGCCTGGTAACTCCCTCTTACTGCACCATAACGCATTTTATTTTTTGGTTTATTAATGCTCTCTGGATGAGTAAACCAGTACCAGCTTTCTAAAAATATGGGGGATGATATGCGCCCATAGGCCTTCATTTCAGGCATTAAATGAGTTGTGAAATAACCATCTAAGCGGTCTAACTTTACTTCTCGACGTGCACGTAACCATGGCAAGGTTTGTAGCTGAAAAGGGGCTCCCATTTCAAATAAAATACACTCAACTTGGTTGACTGCATTATCAGGTGCACTGGTGGGTAAGTTTGTTCCAAACTGAAGAGGCTCAGTTAAACCCAATAAGAGGGTAAAAAAATATGCAGGCATAATCCATTACTAAATATTGTACAAATTAAAATGAGTATAGTCATGCATATTAAAAAAGCATAAATTCTCCTTACAAAATTTTGTATCTTATCAATGGCTTCAATATTTAAATCTATGTTCTACTGCTATTAGCTTATAAAAAGTACACTTAAATATTTAAATTAATGCATTTATATCTAGGGTCTGTTGATCTTTGAGGATTAAAATTTGTTCAAATTAGGTGCTATTTAATCGCGGCGCGAGATTTGTAACCTAGTGGGCTCAATAACTGCTCCTGCGTTGTTCTAATGGCTTACACCCATGTAAGAATAAGTAAAAACCGAGCAAAGCTTCCGCGTCTTGCTCACGCCCCTTACCTACATCCATGCAGGCAACAAAGAGTAAATAGCGCCTAGGAAGAACCCTTTGAGCAGCGCCTGTTTGGCATTAATGCTACGTTATCGCCCATTTATGGGGAGTAACCACACTGCATAGGCTCTGCCTTGCCTGAATACTAAACAGGCTACTGAAAATTCAACCTTGAAAGATCAACAAACCCTAGCCTTTCTATTACTTACCTAAAGTATACCGAGTGTTCACTTAACGACTAAAACAAAAACTCACTGACTCTAGCGCTTAAATTTAGTTTCTAAAATAACAGAAGATGTTGTGCGCTCTACTCCATCCAGATTTCCTATATCGTCAAGTAAATGGCTAAGCTGCTCTAAATTTTGAGCCTGTACTACAGCAATTAAATCAAACTCACCACTTATGGCATAGAGCTGCGAAATTGCATCAATTTGCTTAAGCTCAATATTTGTTTTAGTTGTTAGTTTTTGTCTTACTTTTATAGACACATGAGCTGATACCATTTTACTGAGGTAGTCATCTCCATAATCAACGCTATAGCCTTTAATTACACCCGTTTCTTCTAGTTTGAGCATACGGCTTTGTACCGTTGAACGAGATAAGTCAAGCATTCGAGCAAGATCAGAAATACTCGCTCTAGCGTTTGTTTTTAGTACAGAAAGTAGCTTTTCATCTTGTGGAGTTATCATAATGGTTATTTTCTTCGTTATTTTGTCTTTTATTTTAATCATTTTTCACAAAATAGCACTGCAATTTTAATAGCTAACCTTCGATAATGACCTCTACAAGAAATAATAACGTGTTTGCTGAAGAATAAAGGCTATATTCTTCTTTGAGTTAGCAACTAATCTTTTATCTAAGCCCATTAAATTTAGGTGTAAAAATGCAAGTAACAAGAGACTTATTTAACGACGTAATGGTACCAAACTATAATCCATCGGCAATCATTCCAGTTCGTGGTGAAGGTTCACGCGTTTGGGATCAAAATGATAACGAGTTTATCGATTTTGCTGGTGGTATTGCCGTTAACTGTTTGGGTCACTGTCATCCTGCATTAGTTAAAGCATTAAAAGAGCAAGGCGAAAAAATTTGGCATTTATCGAATGTTATGACCAATGAGCCAGCACTTCGTTTAGCTCAAAAAATGGTTGAAGCAACATTCGCTGATAAAGTTTACTTTGCAAACTCAGGCGCAGAAGCAAACGAAGCAGCCCTTAAGCTAGCGCGTCGTTATGCACTGGACGTATATGGCGCTGAAAAAACGCAAATTATTGCATTTAATAAAGGTTTTCATGGTCGCACATTCTTTACAGTAACTGTGGGCGGGCAAGCTGCATATTCTGACGGCTTTGGTCCAAAACCTGCTGACATAGTACATTGTGACTTTAACGATATAGCAGCATTTGAAGCACTGATCAGCGATAAAACATGTGCTGTTATGATGGAACCATTACAAGGTGAAGGCGGTATTATTTCACCAACAGATGAATTTGCTAAAAAAGTACGTGAACTTTGTACTAAACATAACGCGTTACTTATTTTTGATGAAGTACAAACGGGTGTTGGTCGCACAGGCGATTTATACGCTTATGAAGGTTTAGGTGTTGTTCCTGACATTTTAACAACGGCAAAAGCATTAGGCGGTGGTTTTCCAATTGGCGCTATGATCACTCGTACACCAATTGCTGAGCATTTAAAAATTGGTACTCACGGTTCTACTTATGGCGGAAACGCACTTGCTTGTGCTGTAGCCGAAGCGGCATTTGATACAGTAAATACACCAGACGTACTAAACGGTGTTAAAGAGCGCGAGCAATTATTCCGTGACGGATTAAACGCAATTAACGAAAAATACAACGTATTTAGCGAAGTACGTGGTAAAGGCTTATTAATTGGCGCAGTACTAAATGACAAATTTGAAGGACGTGCACGCGACTTTTTAGTAGCAAGTGCTAATAATGGTTTAATGAACCTTGTAGCTGGCATGAATGTAATTCGCTTTACACCGTCTTTAGTTATCCCGTTTGAAGATATTAAAGAAGGCTTAGCGCGCTTTGAAAAAGCCGTTAGCGATGTAGTAAACGGTTAATATAGTTTAAATTAGCACGCCTACTGGCGTGCTATTGGAGCAAGCAATAAATGCAAGTATTACGTCCTATTACTGCCAATGATTTTGACGCGCTTAAACAAATAGCGATTGAATCCGGTCATGGGTTTACCTCTTTACCTGTGGACGATGCACAGCTTAAAGAAAAAATTGAACGTGCTGAAAAAAGCTTTGCCAAAAACATTAACCAGCCACTTGATGAAAGCTATTTATTTGTTTTAGAGGACAGTGAAACAGGTGACGTTATTGGCACAACCGCTATAGAAGCCGCAGTAGGTTTATCGGTGCCTTTATATCATTATCATTTAGGTAAAACAGTACACCACTCGCCTACTTTAAATGTATATAACACCGTTGATATTTTGAGCATGTGTAACGACTACACAGGTTGCTCTGAAATATGCACATTATTTTTGCGCGAAAATAGCCGTAAAGGTTTAACAGGTCGATTTTTATCACGTTCACGCTTTTTGTTTATGGCTCAGCATAGCGAGCGTTTTGCCGATACTGTTATCGCAGAAATGCGCGGTGTTAGCGACGAAGACGGCCATTCTCCTTTTTGGCAATGGCTGCAAGAGCACTTTTTTAGTATTGAATTTCCAGAAGCGGATCACTTAGTTGGCTTAGGCGATAAGGTATTTATTAGCGAGTTAATGCCTAAATACCCTATTTATGTGAACTTGCTTAGCAAGAAAGCCCAAGCAGTTATTGGGCATGTGCATGAAAAAACAAAACCTGCGCTAAAATTATTAGAAAAAGAAGGTTTTGAGCACAGAGGCTACGTTGACTTATTTGACGCAGGTCCAACGGTTGAAGCAAAGCTTGGTAATATTCGCAGCATTCGCGACTCTCAAGTTTGCCCTATTACTATTGGTGAGCTTGATCACATATCACAAAATAGCTCTGATACGCTGGCTGTATGTAATCAAGGCGTAAGTGGCTTTAGAGCAACATTTACCAAAGACGCACATTACAATCATGCAAAACATACTCTCGTCATTAGCCAAGATGTGGCTAAAGCACTTAATTTAAGTCAAGGAGATGCAGCGCGATTTTTCCGCCTGTAAATTATTTATGAATACACACCTAATTAATAACCAGTGGCATGTGGGCCTTGGTCCAGCATTTGAGTCAATCAATCCAAGTAATGGCGATGTGGTATGGCAAGGTAATGGCGCAAACGCTGATCAAGTAGATTCAGCTATAAAAGCAGCCAGAGCAGCACAGGTACAATGGGCAGATAAGCCGCTTGAAGAGCGTATAGCCATTTTAGAAAACTTCGCAGCTCAATTAAAAGAACACAGTGAAGAATTTGCGACCATAATTGCACGCGAAACAGGTAAGCCATTATGGGAAACCCGCACCGAAGTGGGCGCAATGACAGGCAAAGTAGCTATATCTGTAAAAGCATACCATGAACGTACCGGTACAACCGAAAACCCAATGCCAGGTGCTAAAGCGTTTATTAGACACAAACCGCATGGCGTTGTGGCTATTTTTGGTCCGTATAACTTTCCGGGGCATTTACCAAACGGGCATATTGTTCCTGCAATTTTAGCAGGCAACACCGTAGTATTTAAGCCATCAGAACTAACACCGCACGTTGCAGAATTCACCCTCTCACTTTGGTTAAAAGCGGGCTTACCAGCGGGTGTTATTAACCTTGTCCAAGGTGAAATTGAAACAGGCAAAGCGCTTGCTTCTCATAAAGATATAGATGGATTGTTTTTTACCGGTAGCTCAAACACAGGTCACTTACTACATAAGCAATTTGCAGGGTACCCTGGCAAAATTTTAGCACTTGAAATGGGCGGTAATAATCCTCTTATTGTAAAAGATGTGAGTGATGTAAGCGCTGCTGTGCACGATATTATTCAATCAGGCTTTATTACCTCAGGTCAGCGCTGTACGTGTGCACGCCGCTTATTTATTGAAAAATCGCTCAATGGCGATGCTATTTTAGAAAAGCTAATAAGCGCGACTAAAAACATAGTTGTAGACGACAGTTTTGCTACAGAGCAGCCTTTTATGGGTGCAATGATAAGCGAAAAAGCAGCACTGGGTATGGTCGCTGCGCAAAGTGAATTAGTGTCAAAAGGCGCGCAAATCCTTGTTGAACTTAAGCAATTAAAACCAAGCACGGGCTTTGTAAGCCCGGGCATTATCGATGTAACAAACATTACCAACATGCCAGATGAAGAACATTTTGGACCGCTAATTAAAGTATATCGCTTTGATGATTTTGACAGCGCAATCATTGAAGCCAACAACACAAGCTTTGGCTTATCTGCAGGTTTATTGGCTGATAACGAAGATGATTACACTCACTTTTTAAAGCGCATTCGTGCAGGGATTGTTAACTGGAACCGCCCTATTACGGGTGCCTCTAGTGCAGCTCCATTTGGCGGTATTGGCGCCAGTGGTAATCACAGAGCAAGTGCCTATTACGCCGCTGATTATTGTGCATACCCTGTGGCATCTGTTGAGTCAGACAAAGTGAGCTTACCGCAAACCCTAGCGCCAGGCTTGATAATTGAATAAGTAATAAACCAAAATTTTAGATTTAAGGATTTAACATGCATACTGATGTAAACACATTATTTGAGAGCCTTTGGAAAAACTACTTAAACGTAACACCATCGGCAGTCAAAATTCATGACCTTTTAGGGTCAACGCAAAAAAATGACATTATTAACGATCATATTGCGCTGCGTACGTTTAATATTGAAAAAGTGGGTCTTGAAAAGCTCGCTGCTCACTTTTTAGCTATTGGTTACAAAGAATGTGGTGAGTACCATTTTGAAGCTAAAAAACTCTATGCAAAGCACTACGAGCATAGCGATCCTAATCAGCCAAAAGTGTTTATTTCTGAGCTATTAGTTGAAAAATGCTCGCCTGAGTTACAAGCCATCGTAACCGACATGGTTGACAAAATTGATGAAAGCGCAGTAACAGCTGATAACTTTTTGTATTCAGGCACGCATTGGCAAGTAAGCACCGATACTTATAAGCAGCTGCTAGCTGAAAGCGAATATGCAGCGTGGATGTCGGCGTGGGGCTACCGCGCCAATCACTTTACCGTAAATATTAATACGCTTGCTAAGTTTGATAACATTCATGATGTTAACCAAGCCCTAAAAGACGCTGGCTTTTCGCTTAATACGTCAGGCGGCGAAGTTAAAGGCTCACCAGAGGTGTTACTAGAGCAATCGTCAACACTTGCTGATGAATACTCTGTTACCTTTAGTGACGGTGATATGAGCATCCCTAGCTGTTTTTATGAGTTTGCTATTCGTTACCCTAAAGCCGACGGTGAGCTTTATACTGGTTTTGTTGCAGCCTCAGCTGACAAAATATTTGAAAGCACCAATGCTCGATAGCAAAACCTAAAGTACTTTATTTAAAAAGCCCGTTATGGGCTTTTTTTATGTCGGTAGGTTATGTTGATTAATTATAAAAATAACGGTTTATAATCGTTTTCTAACTTTTCAAACGATAAATCGCCAATAAAGCGGCCAAAGCTCAACCAAGTTGCCAAACCGCGTAAGTCTTTAAAGTGTGGTGGCACAAATTGTGGGCTCTCTATTACGCCTAAATCATGAAGCTGCGATATTAATCTAAAGTCATCTATCGATATTTTACCTACCAGTAATAAAGGGAGTCTATCTATTCGACCAAGCTGTATCGCCACGCGTATTAAGTTATAAACCAGTACAAAGCCTTTAATGTAGGCAATATCTTTTGTAAAAGGCAGGCCTGTTGGCGTACTGCCTCTAAATACACGCTGCGCGAGTGTGTAGCTGTCATCTTTTGATAAACCTTGCGCTACATAGTCACGGTAAATATCTACAAATTCAGCGCCATCTATTACCTTTGTAACGGCTTGAATACGATTCACTAATTTAGATAAACGCCTTGGAGTCGATTTTAAAGTAATAATTTCGGTTAATACCGCTAGGCCTTCTTGGGTAATAGTAGAGCTAGGCGTGCCTTTACTCAAACACGTTAAATAAGGCTGAGCTAAACCATTTTGAGTGGTACCTACGTGTATCCACCCTTCGTGAACTTCCAATATATCAAGTTCACGCTGAGAAAACTTAACATCTTGATTAAGCTTTATATTATTAGCACCTGCGGCTGCATCACTAACAATACCATCGCTAAGCATTACCTCTACATTTATGCCTGCCATACTGGCATTTACTTGCTCAGACAAAATACGCACAGCATCAACAGCATCAATATTTTTAGGGTCGTCAGGCAGTATGTCGGCTATAAGTAAATTTTGCAGCGGTTTATCTAGCATATTAGCTAGCTCAGAAAGTGAGGGCTCACCAGCATGGAATAAGTCTTTAGGGTGACCAAATAACTCCACCGATAAGTCATGAAACTCTGGCGTTCCACGATATTCAAGCATACTTAATACCGTTTTATACTCGGTGCACATTTTTCCCATATATTGAGCAATCGGATTTAACTGCCCCAATTGGTTAATAATGTTACGGTGCAAAGTAGAAAATGCTTGGCGTAACTCGCTAGGTACAAAACCAAGGTCGCGCTGTTGATAATATGCACGATCGATGAGTGGGTTTTTTTGACATTTCTGTCTAAAAAACTCCTCTTTAGTTTGTTTATCCCAATTAATAGCATCGAGTATCCTAATTGGAGTTTGCAATGCAATTAATTGATCCGATAACTCACGAGTTTTTAGTAGTAACGCCTTGTCTATCATGCTCTAAGCTCAACAATAAATGAGTTTTGAGCATAATTTAAAAAAGCGAAATTACAAAGCAATATCACACTTTTTTAGCTATTGTTTTTAAGATGATCGACCCTCATATCTGTATCGTATGAGTTACTAAACGAAGGGCATAAAACATGAAAAACGAAATCGACAATAAACAGATTTTAGCCGTATATGAACGTATAATTCAAAAAGGTGAAATGACTGATGAAGGCAAGCATTATCAAGGTGTTACTGCTTATTCAGACGTAGATGGCTACACAGTATACCTACAAGGTAGCGGCGTTGAACTGCGCTTTGGTTTTCATAATACTTACCACCTTGACTACGAACATGAAAAGCATAAAGACGACTTTTTGAAAAAATTATATAACATTGCAAACGAGAGCTAATGCACCCACGAAAACGCAGACACCGCCCTACCAGTAAGCTCAATACTACTTTTATAAACCAAGTAGTAGAAGAGCTTAGAGCTGATCCAAGCAAAATCTCAATTATTCAAGACAATTTAGAACAGTACCGTGCTCAAACTCATTTAAAGCGTGGTTTTTTACTGGCTATAGAGCGCTTTGATTGGGTTTTTGAAGCAAGCAAAGATATAGACTTTATTTGCCAGCAAATTTTAGCTGATGACTATATTGGCAATAGACTAAGACGTTACCCCCTACTTTTTAAAGGCGTTATTAATAATGCCGACCTTCCAAAACCAAGCGCTTTAAAACGATAAAACCACAAAGTTTACTCTCTATATAAATTTATTAGAGCACTAAGCAATTGCAGGTTTAGTGCGCTTTTGTATTAAATTAATACTATTAGTACTCTAACTATTACTGCACTAATGATTATTGATCATTTTATTCATTTATTGCTGTAAACAAATCATTACTATTATTTAATTTCAAAATAAAATTCACAAGCCTTTGTTTTAAATAAAATAAAACAAAGTAAAACCTTATCTTCTTTATCGCATTAGTTGCGCTTTTATTAATGATTAATCTACATTTTGGCATCTAGATATTTACTTCAGCCTTGAATTGTTAGAGCTATTACCTTAAGCTTATGTTTATTGAACGTTCAATTAATAAAAATTATGCCTAAAGTCGGAATGGAACCTGTCAGACGTCAGCAGCTAATTGACGCGACTATAGAGTCAGTTGCAACTAATGGACTACAAGGCACAACTATAAACAGCATTAGTAAAAATGCCGGTTTATCGTCAGGCATTATTAGTCATTATTTTGGTGGTAAGCAGGGGTTAATTGAAGCCACTGTTAGATACTTACTAACAAGCTTAAAACAAGGCTTGATAAGTAAAGTAAATAACCAAACGAATGCCATTGAACGTTTAATGATTATTATCGAAGCCAACTTTGCGCTTGTACAACAGCGTAATGATACAACCCGAACGTGGTTAAGTTTTTGGGCGCAATCGATGCATGATGAAGAATTACACAGACTACAAAACGTAAACAGTAAACGCTTGCAAAGTAATTTAGCATTTTCTTTTAAGCAATTAATGCCTATTGAGCAAGCAAAGCAAGCTGCAGAACTTAGCGCCGCAATGATCGATGGCCTATGGTTAAGAGCAGTACTGAGTAAATCAGACAATAATCAGTTTAAACACAGTGAAAAGTTAGCAAAAAGCTACGTACTTTCACTTATCAAGCAATATGGAGCCTAGCGTGACTACACCTGTCTATCAAAATTTTATTAACGGCCATTTTCTTGCAAACCAGAACGGCAAAACATTTGATGTAACAAACCCAGCAACGGGCGAGGTTATTTACGCAGTAGAAATTGCCGACGAATTTATTCAAAACGCAGCCATTGCCAGTGCAAAGCAAGGTTTTGCTCAGTGGTCAGCAATGACACCCATTGAACGTAGTCGCATTTTATTAAAAGCAGTGGCTATTTTACGCGAGCGCAACGATGAGCTTGCACTTGTAGAAGTACTCGACACCGGTAAACCAATGCAAGAAGCAAATTGTGTTGATATTGAAACCGGCGCTGATGTAATTGAATACTTTGCAGGCCTTGCGCCAGCACAAGTAGGACAACAACAAATGGTTGGTGATGACTTTTACTACACACGTAAAGAGCCATTAGGTATTTGTGCGGGTATTGGTGCATGGAACTACCCACTACAAATTGCGTGTTGGAAGTCGGGCCCTGCCCTTGCAGCTGGTAATGCATTTATATTCAAACCATCTGAAGAAACACCACTTGGCGCAATTAAACTTGCAGAAGTATTTGTTGAAGCTGGCGTACCTGCAGGTGTGTTTAATGTTGTTCAAGGCGCGGGCGATGTAGGCCAGTGGCTAACACAGCATAGCGATATTGATAAAGTATCGTTTACGGGTGAAGTAGGCACAGGTAAAAAAGTAGTGGCAAGTGCTGCCGGTACTTTAAAAGATGTCACGATGGAACTTGGTGGTAAATCTCCATTATTAGTATTTGATGATGCCAACATTGAGCAAGCAGTTAGCGCTGCTATGTTAGGTAACTTTTATACGCAAGGCGAAATTTGTACTAACTGTACACGTATTTACGTTCATAAAAATGTATATCAGCAGTTTATTGATGAGCTTAAAGCGCGCACTGAGAAAAACATTATTGCTGGCGACCCACAAGATTTAAATACTAACTTTGGCGCACTTATTTCTAAAAAGCACCAAGAACTAGTAATGAGCTACGTTAATAAAGGCATCGAAGAAGGTGCAACGCTATTAACCGGTGGTACAACGCTTTCACCTAAATCTGCACCTAATGGCTATTTTGTAGCACCGACTGTGTTTATTGATTGTAATGACGACATGACTATTGTTAAAGAAGAAATATTTGGCCCTGTAATGAGCGTGCTTATTTTTGACGATGAAGACGATGTTATTGCACGCGCTAACGGGACTCACCTAGGCTTAGCTGCAGGCGTATTTACTAGCGATATTAAACGTGCGCACCGCGTAATTCATAAGTTACAAGCCGGTATTTGTTGGATTAATGCATACGGTAACTCACCTGCTGAAATGCCAGTTGGCGGTTATAAGCAATCGGGTATTGGCCGTGAAAATGGTATACAAACTCTTGATCAATACACGCAAACTAAGTCTATTTATGTTGGTATGGCCGACATAGAAAGCCCATTTTAAGGCGCCCTACTATGAGTAATCATTACGACTATATTATTGTTGGCGCGGGTTCGGCTGGTTGTGTTTTAGCAAACCGTTTATCTGAAGATTCAAGCAACCGCGTGTTACTACTTGAAACTGGCGGTAGCGATAAAAGTATTTTTATAAAAATGCCAACCGCGTTATCTATTCCTATGAATAGTGACAAATACGCATGGCAGTTTCATACGCAGCCTGAGCCTCATTTAGATAACCGTGAGATGCATTGTCCTCGAGGCAAAGTGTTAGGCGGCTCGTCATCTATTAATGGCATGGTATATGTACGTGGCCACGCAAAAGATTTTGACGAATGGCAGCAACACGGTGCAAACGGCTGGGATTACCAATCGTGTTTACCGTATTTTCAAAAAGCAGAAAGCTTTTACCTTGGTGAAAATACTTACCGTGGTGGCAAAGGCCCGCTTGGCGTTAATAACGGCAACGAAATGAAAAACCCGCTTTACCGCACCTTTATCAAAGCAGGTGTACAAGCCGGTTATGCTTCTACAGATGATTATAATGCGTCGCAGCAAGAGGGTTTTGGCCCAATGCACATGACCGTAAAAGACGGCGTGCGCAGCTCTGCTTCTCGTGAGTATTTAGACCCTGTTAAATCGCGTAGTAATTTAACAATTATTACAGGTGCACTAGCACAACGCGTGATTTTAGATGGTAAAAAAGCCACTGGCATTGAATACAAAGTAAATGGCGACGTTAAAACTGCACATGCTGCAAAAGACGTTGTACTAAGTGCAGGGCCAATTGGCTCTCCACATATTTTACAACTCTCTGGTATTGGTGATACTCAAGTGCTTGAAAAAGCAGGCGTTGAAGTACAGCATCATTTACCAGGTGTTGGTCAAAACTTACAAGATCATCTTGAGTTTTACTTTCAATACAAGTGTAAGCAACCTATCACACTTAACGGCAAGCTAGGCATTGTTTCAAAAGGTTTGATTGGCGCGCGCTGGTTATTAACGCGTTCGGGTTTAGGTGCAACGAATCATTTTGAATCGTGTGCGTTTATTCGCTCAAAGCCCGGTGTTGAATGGCCAGATATTCAGTATCACTTTTTACCAGCGGCTATGCGTTACGATGGTAGAAGTGCATTTGCAGGTCATGGTTTTCAGGTACATGTTGGTCATAACAAACCAAAAAGTCGCGGTAGTGTGACTATTGCTTCTGCTAATCCTGAGCAACCACCAACCATTTTATTTAATTACCTTGAACATCAAGACGATATTGAAGGCTTTAGAGCATGCGTTCGCTTAACACGCGACATAATCGAACAAAGTGCCTTTGATGAATACCGCGATGAAGAAATTCAACCCGGTAAACATATTCAAACAGATGAAGAAATAGATGCCTTTGTACGCCAAGCCGTAGAAAGTGCCTACCACCCTTCTTGCTCATGCAAAATGGGTGAAGATGATATGGCCGTTGTTAACTCAAATACGCAAGTACGTGGTATTGAAGGGTTACGAGTTGTTGACTCATCTATATTCCCAACTGTTCCTAACGGAAACTTGAATGCGCCTACTATTATGGTTGCCGAAAAAGCAGCTGACATAATTTTAGGTAAAGACCCATTACAGAAATCGGATGTGAATGTTGCCATAACAACAAACTGGCAAGAAACACAACGTAGTACGGAGATCTAACTTTAGCCACATGCTTAGGTTTAGTCTCGTCGGGCTAAGCCAATGCGTGCCTTGCAGTGGCACACGATGTAAATAGGTTACGTTGTGTTAATGCGAGAATAAAACAATAAAATACGGAGTGCTTATGAATTATTTTTATTCATTACTGGAGGGTAACAATGACTATTTGGCTTAATGCAGGGATCATTTTTACCTTACTTGCCATTATCACTATTTTAATTAAATGGGGTAATGTTCGCGTAGTAGGTGTAACACCAGTTCGAACCTTTACGTTTATAGCAATACTATTTACTTCTGGCCTAGATGTTGGCCTTATCATGTTTCCTTTAACTGAGTTTGCAGGTTATGCAGACATAAAAGCAAGCCCAGAATACGCGTTTGCAAATCCACTGGCTATTGAGTTTGGCTACTGGGGATTTTTGATCTGGGGATTTTACTTTCTTACGTGCTTTTATTTCTGTGTAATAGAACCTAAAGTGAAATTTTTCGAAATTCCTTGGGTTAAATTTATCAATAACGTTGTAATTATTGGTACATGTGCATTTACCGCTTATTTGCTGCTTACAAACCTACCGTGGTATTTACCCGAATTAGGTGATGGAACAAGTATAGTTTCTGAGTTTTACTTAATTGTGTTTGCGGCTATCTGTTTTGCTGTGTACTCAAGTACTGATATTAAATATGTACGTATTTTAAGTATTTCTACTACGTGGTTATTTTTAGCTTTAATCGCCTTTATGTGGGCTGGCGCATTTGTGATTGGTGATAGTCAAATGTCAGCATTTACAGATAACTTAGGCTCTATTGGTACTTACTTTGCAAACATTAATGAATTTGTTTTACCGCTTAATGATTACCATGAGTTCTACTTATTCTGGTGGTTTGCGTGGAGCATAATGATTGGTCAATTTACATCACGCTTTGTTGGTGGACTTAAAACATACCAAGTATTAGGTGCTATGTTGATTTTCCCTTCTATTCCTATTGCGATTTGGTTTAGCGTGCTATACCAATACCATGAAGCGGGCATTCCAACTCAAGGCATTAAAAACTTTGCAATGGTATTTGTAGGTATTGTATTTGTAATTAACTCACTTGATTCGTTAGTGCGTTTATATACAGATAACCTAAACTTTACCGTAAAGCGTTTTGGCAAAATGAAATACATGATCGGAAATGTTGTCGCTTTATCGTTACTTACACTATTGTTTAAATTAGAATTTTTACAAATTCAGTGGGTAGGCGCATTGGTTATTGGATTGTTCTTTATCTGTGCTGGTTTTATCGGATACAGCAAGTTTAAAACAGTTACAAACATAGACAGCTCACCAAAAGCAAACGAAATTGATTACACAAAAATAGATACAGTACACTAGGGATTAATAATGAATAACAAACTAAAACAACTTGTAGTAGCACTACCATTTGCACTTTTATCAACAACCGCAGCTGCTGATTGGTCAACAACAATCACTGCAGCCTCTGATTATACATTTAACGGTGTGAGCCAAACTGATAGCGATCCTGCTATTCAAGGCAGTTTAGACTATGCTTTTGATAGCGGTGTATACGCAGGCGTATGGGCTTCAAATGTTGATTTTGGTGATGACACTGATTTTGAACTTGATGCTTATGTAGGTAAGTATGTGCAGCTTAATGAGCAATTGAGCGTTGACTACGGTATTGCTTATTACACTTATCAAGGTAATAACAGCGATGGTAACTACGCTGAAGCTTACACTAAGTTTGGTTATGCAAGTGAATACGGCCAAACTGAGCTTAACTTTTGGTACAGCTGGGATTATTTTGGTCAAGGTGGAGGCCATGTAATCTCAATGATTGCACACACCTATGAGCTGGCTCCAAATCATGCACTACGTGCAAGCTTTGATATTTCAAACTCGCTTGATGGACAAAAATGGGCGTGGGACGTAAACGAGAAAAAATCATACAATCATTACCGTTTAGCATATCAAACTAGTTATGAAGGGTTTGGTATTGAAGTGGCCGCTGAAAACACAAGCTTAGATTACGATTATGCTGATGAGCGTATCGTACTTGCCGTTTCTCGCACATTTGATCTTTAATACAATAATTACTGATTAAACAAAAAATGCCACTCTATTTAGAGTGGCATTTTTATTTGTAAACTAACTAACTATATCCCAAGCACTTGTACCCGATGCTGAAAGGTTACTAGTGTTATTGCGTAATACTTTATTACCTACATTAGCTGATGACTCAGGTCGACTTACTAAATAACCCTGAACAGAACTCACACCCATTTTTTTAACAAGTTCAAACTGCCCTATTTCTTCAACGCCTTCTGCTACAATTTTAAGGCCAAGCTTTTGTCCAAGCTCACTAATTGTATTTAATATATCATTATATTTTTGGCTTTTATTAGCTTGAGCTATAAACGAGCGATCAATTTTAATAACATCTATTGGTAAATCCGCTAATGTGCTCAACGAGCTAAAACCTGTGCCAAAGTCATCAATAGCAATAGTGATACCCTCTTCTCTTAGCCTACTTAGCTCTTTAATTATTTTAGGACTGGCTTTAATAAATGTTGATTCGGTAATTTCAAGCATTAAAGACGTAGCCGGTAAACCGGTTTTTTTGAGCTTCTTCATTATCCAATCATAAATGTCACGGTGCTTTAATTGAATGCCCGAAACATTTACTGATATTTTTACTTTACGCATACCTGCATTGTGCCATGCAGCCATTTGCCTACATGATTCAAGCATAATCCAATCGCCAAGTTCTAATATTAAATTAGACTCCTCTGCTATTGGAATAAATTCTGAAGGGGGGATCATGCCCTCAACTGGGTGGTCCCATCGGGTAAGTGCTTCGAAATAATCAATCATACAATCTTCAACATGCACAATTGGCTGAAAAGATAAGTAAAAATCTTTACACGCGACTGCTAAACGCAGCTCTTCAAGTAAATAATGGTAACGGCGCATTTTGTTACCCATTTCTGGCGAGTAAACTTTAAATATTCCCTTACCATCACTTTTAGCTCTATACATAGCTACATCGGCTAATTGTAAAAGCGCTTGAGGCGTTGATGCACTTTCTGGGTAAGCCGCAATACCAATACTGGCACTAATTTTTACTATTTTATTGCCAAGCACAAAGTCTTTTTCAAGCTCACTTAGCACATGCTTAGCAATTTCAACGACTCTGTCGCTATCATCAAGTAATTCTATAAAAATGGAGAACTCATCCCCTCCTAACCTTGATAAGTTTTGCTCTAATTGGTTAGCACTATTTATGTTACTTAATTTATGGTGGCGTAATACATTCGCAAGTCGGCTAGCAACTTGAACTAATATTTCATCACCAAAACTGTGACCAAACGAGTCGTTTACTTGTTTAAAGCCATCAAGGTCTATAAACAGGAGCGCACACTTGAGATCTTCTTGATTAGCATGATTAATTTGTCTGTCGATATGTTCAATATATGCATGACGGTCAATTAATAACGTCAGTTTATCTTGGCATATACTGGTTTGAGTTTGTTTTACATAATTAGCCACATGCGTATTTAAACTATTTATTGATTGGCTTAAGCTGCTTACACCCAAAGGGTTCTCTGCCGATTTTACTTGCAAATTAAATGCAGTGAGTAAGCTATTGGCTTGAAGATTAAGCTCCGCTATTTGATTTTTATAATGACGCTTTCTACGCTCTCTGCGTAAGTACAGGCCAGAACCAAATATTAAGATACATAAAAGTAAAAAATTAATAGGTGATGCAAGTGTCATTATAATTAACTTACTTGAATCAGCAGCTACAAACTGGGTGTCAGTGGTTTTAATAAGCAAAAAGTCAGCAGTGGGCAGCTCAATTATATAGTGGCCATTTAAGATCGGATTATACCAAGGAGCCATATCAAGAGTGGTATTCGTTATTTCGAAATTTCGTATATCAATACTGGTACTAAATAAATTTATACGATTAATCTGATTCGTTAACTCTATGTTTATGCAAAAACAAAATAGAATTATGATTAGGAAAATAAAACCGAGCGGCTTAAGTTTACTCATAAAAAAAATCCATCTACTTTGCTTCTCCTATCAAACCTATTACCAAAAACGGATTATATCGCTTGCATTTAGTACTACGCAAGCATTGATATAATCCTAAGCCATTAGAATAACAAAAAATTGTAACAATAACGGATTAACTAATTATATTTGATATATAGTATAGGTGGGATTAACAAAAATAAACAAAAAGGTTCTAATTGTTTAAAATTTAATACATACCGTCAATAAGCTCTATAATTTTTTCTTCAGCGTCTATAAACTTATCCAATCCACCACCGGTGCGATAAGATGCTTGTGCTATTTTTTCATTCGTTTCAACGTCTTTAATCCAAATATTTGCGTATGCCATATAGAGCGCTATATCCCAACGCCAATTTGCTACGTAGTAAGCCACTGCATTACATCCTGTCGTATCTGCACCTGGTAATTCGGTCTGGTAGTCTTGGTGTTTCAATACATAATTGGCTGGAATTACCCGAGTTTCAACATCATGCTTTGCAAAACCTTTTTTCATTGCATCTATAACACCAGCTTTAACAGCCTTATGTTCAGCAATACATACTGTTTTAGGTATGTTTGTTTCAAATCGAGTAATGTCTTGCTTTGCAGCACAACCGGCCAAGGTGGCAACCATTGCTGCTGCAACTGTTATTTTTAACGTATTTATATTTATTCCTTTTTTATTTTTAATATTTAAAGCTGCCATGCATAGCTAACTTTTGTAAAAAATGTACGCTGATCTCGCTCAATATTTTTAAGAGAATCGTCTTGGTAACCTCTATCTGAGTAACCCAAATAAAACAGTGTTTGCGCATTAATTTTATATGAGTAAACAAGCTGGCTCCCGTAGTCTTTATTGATTTGACTAACTTGGTAAAAGTAGGCGTTTTCGTCTCTATCAATGTCTTCAAATTGTAAAATTAATTTAAGAATTGAACGCATGCTAAATTTATAATGAAGCCTAAAGTCGACCAAGTTAGCAGTAAATACGCGATCCCCTTGCGGGTTATCTAATTGACTGTAGTTATGTTTTACATCGAGCTGCCAATGGTCGTTAATGTCCCACACCACTTGGGTTTGAGTGTCAAACGCGTCGCCTAATTGCTCATTTGCATAATCAATGCGGCTAGCGTATTCAATATATAACGAAAGCTTTAAATCTTTAGTGGGTTTAAAGCCCGTATAAATAAAACCAATATTTTGATTATAAAAATTGTCGTTATAGTTTTCATAACGGTGCACTAAACCAATTTCAAAAATAGATTGTTTTTGGCCTTTGAAGCTTAAAAAACCTTCGTATTCTTCTTCAAGTAAGTCGCCGTTTTGCGCCCACGTTTTATCCCAGTCAGCTTCGTATGACCATGAGGTAAGTAAATCAGATTCATCTCTGTACCATGTTTGTCCGCCACCAAAGCCAACTTTTTCATAATCGACTTTAGCTTGATAACCTAAATCGGTGCGGTAGTCCTGCCCAATATTTTCATAAGATGCAAATAATTTGTAATCACGTTTATCGCGGGTAAGTTCCAGAGCATATGCTTCATCTGACTGAGTTTCAGATAAGTTATAATTTTGAATTAAAAATTCAGAGTTACGTGTATTAGCAGATGATACTTGATACAAAAGAGTATCCGATTGATTAAACCAGTAGCTACCATCCACTGATAATACAGTGTTGTGATAGTCATCACTTTCTCTGTGCGTGCTTGAAAGGCCAATAGTACCCTGCTGACCTAGGTCATATTGATAACGCCCTGCGGCCGCATTCGTTTTTTCGTTTAAGCTTGCAAAGCCAGAGCCCTGATTCGTTGGCAGTAAAATATTACTATTGTCGTCATCAGCGAGCATTAACGCATAACTATGATCACCCGTTTTACCCGTTAATTTTGCACCTAAAGTAGGCTCTGCAATTGTACGCGTGTATAAAAGCTCAAATAAGCTGCTTTTAAAGTAAGAAGCTCCATCTAAAAAGAAAGGACGTTTTTCAGCATAATAAATAGAAAAGGTTGTATTTACATCGAGCTCTAAAGAGTCTGTTTCTACTTGCGAAAAATCTGGGTTGATAGTCGCATTTAAAACAGCGTCCTTGGTTAAACCCCAGCGTAAATCTAAGCCCACTTCGGTATCTATATCGCCATTATCCCAGTTACCCGGTAATTCAGATTTATTATCGTTACGAAGTGCTGTCAATGTAGGTGTTAATTGAATATTTTTACTCGATTCAATATCGCTAAAACCCACTAACTTATCAAACTGACAAAGGCTACATTTTATATTTCTATCAAACCCCATATTTGATAACTGATATAAAACATCACGTTGGTAGTTTCTCATGACTGAAAAACCCCACGTTAGCTCTTTTTTATTTTCAGGAAAGCGCAGTGCCTTAAAAGGAATACGCATTTCAACAACGTAACCTTTCTCGTTAATTTGTCCCGCGCTATCCCAAATAGCATTCCATGAGGTATCTGAGCTCCATCCATCGGTATCGGTCATTCTTATATCGCCTTGTGCACCAAGGGGATTCACATGAAATTCATAACCACTGCGTTCATCATTAAATGTATCAATAACAAGAATGACTACGTCGTCTTCCCATAGCGTATCGCGGTCACGAAGTGATGCACGAATTTGTTCAGGGTTTGGATCCTCTGCAATGAAGGCAACATATAAGTTTGTGCCATCTTCGTAAATAAAGGCATCAGTTTTTACAGGAGGTGTGCCTTTTTCGTTAGGCTCATCTTGGTAGAGTAGAGGTATACGTGTCGCATTTTGCCAGTGCGCTTCATCCATAACACCATCAATAGTGATATTTGAATCAATACGAGATAAGGATACTTGCTGTTTACTAGCCGCTACATCAAGGCTTGAGAGTAATAAAACGAAACTTAAAAATAGGAAGGTAAACTTTTTTATTATAGTTATAAAGTACTGCATAAACATCCATTTAGACTGTAATTACTCATAGGGAGTAACTTAAGCTGGGGATTGTAATTTATCCAGGTACATTTGTTAATACTTTGAAATAAAAAATTAACTATTTAATGATAAAGGAGTAACTAATTGTTACGTATTATGTTTCGAGTAGTTTAAGTTTATCGTCTATGCCATTCCATACATCAGCGTCCTCTGGTGCAGGTTTAACCTCTGTAATGCGCGGCCAGACCAGTGCAAGTTCAGCATTCAATTCAGTAAACTCTTTTTGAGATTCTGGTAATTCATCTTCTTGGTATATAGCATCAGCTGAACACTCAGGGACACATAAACCACAATCGATACAATCAATCGGGCTAATTGCTAAAAAATTAGGGCCTTCAAAAAATGCATCTGCTGGGCACACTGATACGCAATCGGTGTACTTACATTTTATACAATTTTCGGTGACTACAAACGCCATACTATTTTAATACCTAAGATTTTAAACAACAGTTGTGGATCATACCCATCCACTCCAAAAATACAATAAATAAGTGCCATATCACCCTATTTTAACGTAAAATACGCGCCTTATGTTTGCACACCCGTTGTGCCCTGCATCCCCTTATTGTGAGCGGTAATAATACCCCGCTATGACACCTAAAAGAGATATAAATGATACGTCTAACCGAAATAAAGCTGCCACTTGATCATGACGAAGATGCAATTGGTCAAGCAATTGTAAATAAACTAAAAATCCAACCAGAACAATTGCACAGTTTTAATGTGTTTAAGCGTGGTTATGATGCACGTAAAAAATCAGCTATTTTACTGATTTATACACTCGATATAGAAGTTGATAACGAAGCCGAGCTACTCGCGGCATTTGAAAAAGACCAACATGTAAAAGTAGCGCCAGACACAAACTATAAATTTGTAGCCCAAGCCAGCGAAAATATAACAGAGCGCCCTGTCGTGATTGGTTTTGGCCCTTGTGGTTTATTTGCAGGCTTATTACTTGCTCAAATGGGCTTTAATCCCATTATATTAGAGCGCGGTAAAGAGGTACGTGAACGTACAAAAGACACGTTTGGCTTTTGGCGTAAACGCACACTTAATACCGAATCAAATGTACAATTTGGTGAAGGTGGCGCAGGTACATTCTCAGACGGTAAGTTATACAGCCAAGTAAAGGATCCAAAACATTACGGTCGTAAAGTCATTACTGAATTTGTAGAAGCAGGCGCACCCGATGAAATTTTATACGTAAGTAAGCCACACATTGGTACGTTTAAGCTTGTCACCATGATTGAAAAAATGCGCGCTCGTATAATAGAACTAGGCGGCGAAATTCGCTTTAGCACACGTGTTGACGATATTCATTTAGACGACGGGCAAGTAACAGGTTTAACGCTTTCAAATGGCGAGCAACTAAACACTCGCCATGTTGTATTAGCCGTTGGTCACAGCGCACGTGACACGTTTGATATGATCCACAAAAAAGGGATTTATGTTGAAGCAAAGCCATTCTCAGTCGGTTTTAGAATCGAACATAAACAATCAATGATCGATGAATGTCGTTTTGGTACAAATGCAGGAAACCCAATTTTAGGCTCTGCCGATTATAAACTTGTTCATCATTGCGACAATGGCCGCACAGTTTACAGCTTTTGTATGTGCCCAGGTGGCACAGTAGTCGCTGCAACCTCTGAAAAGGGCCGCGTTGTTACCAACGGTATGAGCCAATATTCACGCAGTGAGCGCAACGCTAACAGCGCTATTGTGGTAGGTATATCACCAGAGCAAGATTTCCCGGGTAACCCTCTTGCTGGAATAGACTTACAACGCAAACTTGAAGAACAAGCGTATGAGCTTGGTGGTAGCAACTACGATGCACCAGCACAGTTAATTGGCGACTTTTTGAAAGGTAAATCATCAGAAAACTTAGGTGAAGTACAATCCTCTTACACACCCGGTATTAAGTTAACTGACTTGAGTAAAGTACTACCACAATTTGCTATTGATGCCCTTCGCGAAGCGATACCAGCGTTTAATAAACAAATTCGTGGCTTTTCAACTAACGACGGTTTACTAACCGGCGTTGAAACACGTACTTCGTCGCCTATTAGTATTAAGCGTGATAAAACATTCCAAAGCATCAACACTAAAGGGCTTTACCCTGCAGGCGAAGGCGCAGGCTACGCGGGCGGTATTTTATCAGCGGGTATTGATGGTATTAAAGCGGCTGAAGCGGTCGCACTGTCTATGTTAGAAAACGCTTAAACCTCTTTTTTAAGCTGTTTATCGAAAAGCCTCACTTTGTGAGGCTTTTTTGTGCTAAATGTATAGAAAATAATAACAACCCAAGCACCTCAACAATGATCAAAACATTTACCTTTTCGTTGCTTAGTGTATTAGCAATTTTTAACGCTAAAGCACAAGAGCTAAAAACCATCGATGAAATTCACAGTGCATATAAAAATAATTCTATTAATGCACAGCAACTCACCCAAAATTATATAGACCGAATTAATAAACTTAATCCACACTATAATGCGGTTATTAGTTTAGAGCCTACAGCTATTGCTCAAGCTAAAACGTTAGATGAACTTGCCGCCAAAGGCACGTGGGCAGGTCCGTTACACGGCATACCTGTACTTCTTAAAGATAATATAGAAACTAAAGGCACACTTCCCACAACGGCTGGCTCTTTAGCACTTAAAAATAACGTTACTGATAATGATGCTTTTGTTGTTAAACAACTACGTAATGCGGGCGCTATAATTTTAGGTAAAGCTAATTTAAGTGAGTGGGCAAATTTTCGTTCATCCTATTCATCTTCAGGCTGGAGTGCCGTAGGCGGACAAACACATAATGCGCACGATGTAACACGTAATCCATGTGGTTCTAGCGCAGGTTCTGCAGTTGCGGTAGCACTTAACTTTGCGCCCATAGCATTAGGGACTGAAACAGACGGTTCAATTACGTGCCCAGCCTCAGTAAATGGAGTTTATGCAATAAAACCGAGTATGGGCCAAGTATCACGCTCAGGTGTTGTGCCTCTTTCAAGTAGCCAAGATTCAGTAGGGCCGATGGCGCATTCACTTAAAGATTCGCTGCTGGTTTTATCAGTTTTGCAAGGTGAGGACTCCCTTGATGCAACAACTACAGGGTTTGAATTAAAAACAGGTAATATAAAATCAAAATCGTCACTTATTATTGGTGCACTGCCTAGCGACAAATTTACAGTTGAAACGCAGCGCCTTTATGCCAAGCAGTTACAAGCATTACAACAGGCTGGGCATACTGTTATTAATGTAGATATTACTGATAACTTAGATACGCTATTTGCTGATGAATACTATATTTTACTTTACGACTTCAAAGCCGAAATTAATCATTACCTCGCAAACACTCCAACACAAGTGGCTGTTAAAAGCCTAAAAGCACTTATTAATTTTAATATTCAAAATAAAAAAACAGAAATGCCCCACTTTGAGCAAGACATCCTAGTTCAATCGCAGGCTATTGATTTAACTAACAAACAAAAATACCAGGAGACTAAAGAACGCTATCGCACTTTAGCAACGACAGCCATTGTTAATGTATATAAAAACAACAAGCTTGATATTGTTATAGCGCCTACAGTATCCCCCGCCTGGAAAACAGACTTAGTTAATGGTGATAATTTTAATGGCAGTAGTAGTTCGTTATCTGCTATTGCAGGCACAACGCACATAACCCTATCGGTCGGAAAAGTAAGTGGTTTACCTGTTGGTTTGTCCATAATAGCAAATAAAGAGGACGAGCAAGCGGCTTATTTATACGCAAATATTATTGATGAGGTGTTATCACCAGGCACAAAAAAACCTGAGTAAACTCAGGTTTTTTTAAACTAAACGGCGTTAACTATGACTTTTTAAGTGACAGTTTTTCGCCTTTTAAGCTTTTACGAACGCTTGAAATACGTGAGCGATTTACTGCTCTCGCTTCACCGGTTGCTTGTCCTGATAACTTGTTAGAACGTGTACGGCGTAAATGCGCTGGTTTTTTACCAATTTTATCAATTAGTACTTCACGGTTACTTACTTCATAACCTTCTAAATATACACGTTTGATTTTTTGGCCGATTAGCGTTTCAATTTCAAACAAAGTGTTTTCTTCTTCACGGCTAACAAATGAGATTGCTTGACCTTGGCGACCAGCACGACCTGTGCGGCCAATACGGTGAACGTAATCTTCTGCAAGCCATGGTAAATCAATATTAATTACACGAGGTAAGCCATCAATATCAATACCACGAGCAGCGACTTCTGTAGCCACTAATACGCGTACCTTGCCTTCTTTAAATTCACGTAAAGCACGACGACGGTTACCTTGAGATTTATCACCGTGGCAAACGCCTGCCGGAATACCATCAAGGTTAAGCTCTTTAACAAGCTCGTCAGCTGTTTCTTTCATGTTTACGAAGACAAGCACTTGTTGCCAGTTTTTCTTACCAATCAATTCAGAAAGTAGCTCTTGCTTACGACGTTCTTCAACTGGGTAAACAACATGCTCAACGGTGCTTGCTGTACTGTTAGTTTGATCAACACGGACTATTTCAGCTTGTTTCAATACTTTAGATGCAAATTGTTTAATTGCTGCAGGGAATGTAGCAGAGAAAAGTAAAATCTGGCGCTCTTCTGCACAGCTTTTAATAACGTTTTGCATATCTTCAATAAAGCCCATATCAAGCATACGGTCAGCTTCATCAAGAACAAGGTGCTTAACACTTGCAAGGCTTAAGTTACCTAAACGAATATGATCAAATAAACGACCTGGCGTTGCAACAACAATATCTACACCTTCTTTTAAAGCATTTGCTTGGCCGGCAGTGCTAACACCACCAAATAAGCTAACGACTTTAAGTGATGTATGCTTTGCAAAATCTCTAAAATTATTTGCAATTTGTTCTGCAAGTTCACGCGTTGGAGCAAGTACTAATGCATGAGGTGCATTAGTTGTGCTGAGTTCAGACTCAACCAATTTTTGGATGATAGGTAAAGCAAACGCGGCAGTTTTGCCGGTACCAGTTTGTGCACTGGCTAAAACGTCTTTACCTTTACGAACAGCAGGAATTGCTGCGCGCTGAATGGGCGTAAGGGTGTGATAGTTAAGTTCGTCCAACGCCTGGATGATTTCAGGAGCGAAACTAAAAGATTTAAAATTCATGCTGTATAACCTACGGCCACATTATCAAGGGTCGCAAATTATACAGTAAAAACGAGCTAACAGTTAGTTATAACTTATCTTTTAACGTGTTTAATCTACTTTATAGCGTTTAAATATTAAAGAGGTGTTAATACCACCAAACGCAAAGTTATTACTCATCACGTAATCGGTATTAATCTCACGCCCTTGATGCCTTATGTAATCAAGCTGAGCACATTCGTCATCAACGTTATCTAAATTAATTGTTGGTGCAAACCAGTTATCTGCCATCATATTAATGCTTGCCCATGCTTCTATTGCACCACAAGCACCTAATGTATGCCCCAAATAACTTTTTAACGAGCTAATAGGTTTGCTGCCCAATGCTTTAAACGTTGCGTGAGACTCGGCAATATCACCTTTATCTGTTGATGTACCATGAGCATTAACGTAACCAATTTTTTCTGGTTCTAAATTGGCATCTTGCAGTGCCATTTCTATCGCTAGTTGCATTGTTTTTGATGTTGGTTGAGTAACGTGCTGTCCATCAGAATTACAACCAAAACCAACCACCTCAGCTAATATTGTTGCTCCGCGCGCTTTTGCATGTTCGTATTCTTCTAAAATAAGTGTACCCGCGCCTTCGCCTATCACTAAGCCATCGCGATTTTTATCAAAAGGTCTTGGTGTTTGTTTTGGTGTTTCATTTTTTGTAGATGTTGCATAAAGCGTATCAAATACGGCGGCTTCAGTAATGCATAACTCTTCAGCTCCACCAGCCACCATTATTTTTTGTCGGCCAAACTTAATCGCTTCATAGGCGTAGCCTATTCCTTGAGATCCCGATGTACAAGCAGAGCTTGTTGTTATAACACGCCCTTTTAAACCAAAAAACACACCAACATTTACAGGGGCAGTATGCGCCATCATTTTAATGTAACTCGTGGCTGTTACACCTGACATCGACCCCGTTTCCATCATATTTGCAAAGGCGAGTAGTGGCTCAGTAGAGCCCGTAGATGAGCCATACGCTATGCCCGTAGAGCCATCTGTTAGACTTTCGTGCTCGAGTAGTTTGGCTTGTTCAAGTGCGCATTCAGTAGCACGAGTTGACATAAGTGACACTCGCCCCATTGAACGGATTTGTTTTCGTTTGTAATGACTTGGTCGCTCAAAGTGTTTAACTGGCGCGGCTAAACGAGTATTGAGGTCGTCAGCTATATCCCACTCTGGCATAGTAACAACAGCATTTTCGCCTTTAATTAAGGCTTGTTTGAATTCAGACCAATCATCGCCCAATGCAGTGACCACCGACATCCCTGTTACAACAACGCGTTTAATCAAACCATGCCACCATTAACCGAAATCACTTGGCGTGTTATGTAAGCTGCATCATCAGACATTAAAAAAGCGACTGTTCCCGCAACTTCTTTAACGCTCCCCATGCGTTTAAGGGGTATCATTTTCATCATTTCATCAATAGGTAATTCATCAGTCATCGCGGTTTCTATTAAACCAGGTGCCACACAATTAACTGTGATTTTGCGTTTTGCCAATTCTAATGCAAGTGCTTTAGTGGCCCCAATAATACCGGCTTTTGCTGCACTATAATTTACTTGCCCTCGGTTACCTGCAATACCTGACACCGATGACATTGTAATTATTCGCCCACCTTTACGGCTTTGTACCATAGGCATTACAGTTGGGTGTACTACATTATAAAACCCATCAAGGCCTGTACGTATTACACAATCCCAGTCTTCCCCTTGCATAGCAGGAAATGCCATATCGTTAGTAATACCTGCATTACACACCACACCATAATAAGCGCCATGCTGAGCTATATCTTCTATTATTTGTGCTTTGGCCTGCTCTCTGTCGCATACATCAAATTGTAATAAACTGGTGGCTCTACCTAATGCATTAATTTCATCGCATGTTGCTTGAGCTTGCTCAACACCCGCTCTGCAATGTACTGCAATATCAAACCCTTGCTCAGCAAGTTTTAACGCAATAGCTTTACCAATACCACGGCTTGAACCCGTAACTAAAATTCTTTTTGTCATTGATTTTCTCTTATAAATTCCAACGGGTTTTCAGGCTGAAATACATTAATTTTTGCTTGGCAAAGTAGAGTTTCACACGCGAGTATTTGGCATTCAAATACACTTAAACCTGACTCTTCTTGATATAGCTTTTTCACTTCAATAGTCAGCTTACTGCCGTTTTTAAAACACGGTTGATAAGTTTGATATTTTCGCGTGCCAATTAAAAAACCAATTTTTACAGGTTTATTTTCATCATTCGCTAACGCACCAGCGTAAGCGGCAATAGACTGCGCCATGTACTCAACACCAATATAGCTAGGTACGCCGTTAATTGCAGGACTAAAAAAAGGGCTTTGCTCAGTGATAGTAACGCCGCATTGAGCTTCATCTTCGCTGTGTGTTAAAAGGCTATCTATTAAAATCATAGGCGCATCATGCGGGACTACTTGCTCTATAGGGTAATTAGTCAACGTTAACTCCCAATATTAAGCTGGCATTATTACCGCCAAACGCAAATGAATTAGATAAGCAATATTTAAGAGCGGGCTTAAACGCTTGTTTTATTATTTTTATATCAGCCAAATCACTGCCTTCTTTAATCACGTTATACGGCAGCATATGTTGGCCGCTATCTTTTAATAATAACCAACATATACCGGCTTCAATGGCGCCTGCAGCACCAAGAGTATGCCCTGTTAAATGCTTACTTGAGCTAAGCGGGGTATTGTTGCCAAACACGCGATTAATTGCAAGTGCTTCCATTTCGTCATTTTTTACAGTAGCCGTACCGTGAGCGTTAATATAATCAATATCACCACAGGATAACTTTGCGCTTTTTAGTGCTTTTTCCATTGAGGCTTGGGCGCCCATCCCATTAGGATCGGGGGCTGACATATGATGCGCATCTGAGCTTTCGCCACTGCCTAGTAACATAACGCCGTTATTTGTTATTGGCTTATTTTTAGTCATTACAAATAAAGCGGCCCCTTCACCAATATTAATGCCGTCTCTGGTGCTAGAAAAAGGCTGGCATAAACCCGAGCTTAAAGAAGCGAGCGAGTCAAAGCCATTAATTGTTAATTGGCACAAACTATCCGCACCACCACAAATTACCACATCGGCTAAATCAGCATTTAGCAAAGCTCGGGCGCTAATTAACGCTTTGCTACTCGACGTGCACGCAGTAGAAATACTGTAACAAGGCCCTAGAGCCCCTATTTTATGTGCAATATAATGAGCGGGTGTAGCTAACTCTTGATCACTGTAACTAAAGTCATCAGGCCAGAGTTTTGTACTTTCATAGTTTTTACGCGCTCTTTCGCCATCATGAATACCTGATGTACTAGTACCCATTACAATTGCGATACGCGACTTATCAATATGCGAAAGTTTATCTAAGGTTGGCTTAATCTGCTCTAAAGCTAGATCAATAAATGTATTGATACGTTTATTATTTGATAAAGCAATAGACTGAACTTGCCCGACATACAGCGGAGTTTGCTCAGCACTTAAACTTTTATTTAAAGTTAATAAAGGAGTTGCAGGGTTATATTTATTTAAGCTTGTTGTGGTTGCATCTTGGCCTATGCCCATCGCACTCACAATGCCTAAATCATTCAGCCAATATGTCACTGTTCTACCTTTTTAAATGTTATTTGATACTGATGTAAAATATTGTTCAACGTTGTCGACTCATCACTATAGTCAATGGTGATAAATGTACCTTCATCGTTAAATACTTCCCGATTAGAGCCAACCTGCTCTATTAAAGCACCCTCTAACTGCTTTTGTAAAAATGCTACTGGCCAATGTACTAATGCAATATCCGCTAAAATATAATGAGGGTCTATCCCTTCTACCGCCAGCATATTTCGTGTTTTTACTGGGCCATTTAAAGGTTTTTCAAGCTCCATAATCGGAAAGCCTTGCACTGTCATTAACAATAACTTAATTGCACCTTTGTCATTTATAGCTAATTGGGCAAATACAGTGTGTGTGTTTTGCTGATTCGTAATATACAAAACATGCTGCCAAGACTTATCAAACATTTGTGCTGGCACACTATTAATATTTAATTGAATATTAGGTGATAGATACACTCTATTTTTAGATGCTGTAAAACTCGTACATGCGCTCAATACAGCAAATATAAATACACTACACACCACATACTTAATTAATTTTGACATAACTGAGCCAACACATTTAAACGGCGTTCACTTTGTGCAACAAATGGGTTATTTGTATCCCATGCGTAACCCGCTAAAATAGCACTAATCATTCCTCGCACCTGAGTATTTTGTTCAGAGTAAAATATCACATCCTGAAAACGCGTATCGTACCACCCTGTTACAAATGTTCTAAAACAATCGACCCCAGCTTGTAATGGCTGTGCGTAGTGAGCGTCAAAATCGACGACTTCGTTTTTTAAATAGCGATCAACAAGTGGGGCAATTAAATTTGCAGATTTGAGTGCAATTGTTACACCTGATGAAAATACCGGGTCTAAAAATTCCCCCGCATTACCCAATAAAGCAAAGTGCTTACCATATAACTTACTCACATTTGCCGAGTAGCCTTTTATATCTTTTGCTGGAGTTAATAACTCACGCTGTGCTAACAGTGTTTTTAAATAAGGGTCTTGCTCTATAAATTGATTTAGTAAATCGCTAGATTCATCATCATTAAAACGCTCTGACTGCGCCACAACCCCAATACTCGCAGTACCATCACTAAAGGGAATAAGCCAATACCACACGTCTGAATATTGAGGGTGTACGGTAATCAAAATTTTATTTCGATCGAAGCTTGTATCACTAATATTGTCTTTAAAGTGACTAAAATAAGCGCTTCGAACAGGAAAGTTAGAAGGAAGCTCTAAATCTAACAATTTTGGTAATACACGCCCAAAGCCACTTGCGTCCAATACAAATCGGGCATTAACGCGATAAGCTTGCTGCTGCTCATTGTGTACCACTAATGATGCACCATTTGGCTCATCACAGTAGTCAACCACCGTGTGCTTATATCTGATTTCTACGCCTTGCCCTTGTGCTTTGTCTGCTAATAATTTGTCAAAGTCGGCTCTTTTCACTTGATACGTAGTGCCTGGGCCTTTAGTAAATTTTTCGGTGAAGTTTATAGTTGTATTTTGCCCTGCCCGATGAAAAGCAGCGCCATCTTTAAACTGAAAACCTAAAGCCGCTGCATTGTCATGTAATGTATCGATTAAGCCCGCGTCTTCTAAGTACGCCATACATTGCGGCAGTAAGCTTTCACCAATTGAAAAACGTGGAAACGCCTGCTGTTCAAGTACCAGTACCCGCCATCCCTTTTGAACTAAAAGACTACTAGCCAATGCACCCGAAGGCCCAGCGCCAATAACAACAACATCGTACTGCTCAAGGTTATTCAAATTATTGTTCCTTTTGAGGCTTTAAAACACTCAGCGGTGATAAAAAGTAAATAGCTAAAATCCCTACCATTACACTCAGCCCAAAGCTAAAAATAGCGGGTGTATCAGATGCACTCAACATGCCAAATACCCACATTGATGACGCAGCCGATAAGCTAATCGCTAACACATTTTTGGGCTCTAACTTATTTATTTGATAAAAAACGAGGTAATCAATTGCTAAGGCAATAACAAGTAACGCACCGAGTAAATTAAATAACGACAAGCTACCTTGAATCGCATTACATACCCAAAGCATGCTCAACACCACAACAGATAAAATGGTCACCTGCAGCAGCGCTATCTTAATCGTAAATCGCCAACTAAAAAGCAGCCAACTAATAAAACCCGCAAGCACTAGGCTTAATAGTAAATATTCACGGTAATCACTTAATAAAGCACTAATTTGTTTAGGTTTATTATAAAGGTAAATTCCATTGTTTTTTTCAACCTCATTAATTAGTTGATCAGATGAAATACCCGAAATAGACACCCACGTTATCGATTGTTCTGACTCAACAACCATTTGAGAAAGCAGTAATGGTTTAAATGTACTCGTGGCGAGTGTTTCATAAGTTAATAACGGTGCCTTTGTACTTACTAACGCTTGCCCTGTAATGCGCTCTGCAATATCCAAAGTCCCTTTGTTTTTAGCCTGTTCAAACAAGGCTTGGTTATCCCTCTGCTTTTGTAAACTAGGCAACCAATGGCTAATGCTATTATGTTTAAAATTAGGGTTTAGTTGGGTTAAGCGTTTTAAAAACTGTTCTTGCTTTTGTAATAGCGCTTCGTCGCTATCTGCAAACATAAAAACAATTTGGCTATCCCATTGCCCAAGTAATAACAAATGCTTTTTTTCGTTTAGCATTAAATGTTCGGAGCTTGCATTTAATAGCTTTACATCGTCATTAAAGCTAATAGGTTTTATCAAAAATAACGCACTTATAAGGACTAATAACGTAATGAGTATTGGTTTTTTTAAACTATTGCAGTATAAAAAAACCTTAATGAGCTTTTGACTCATCAATAAACTCGAAGGCGATAACGTGAGTGTAGATTGCCACAATGGCAAAACTAAAACTGTAAATAGCCAAGCACTCACTAAACCCGCAATAACAAACACACCAACTTGAGATAATAACGTTAGTGGCGCACCTAGTAAGCAGCAATAACCCAACATAGTCGTAATAAGAGACAATAAAAGCGCAGATTGTGTCCCTTTGCTGTAGCCTTTTTCATGCTCTTTTTTGGCTAAATCAGTCATACCATGAAATGCATAATCAATGGCAATACCAATCAAGGTAACTGCAAAAACAAGCGTTAATAAATGAATAGTATTAAACAGAAACACCATAGCGATAGCGCCACCAATAAGTGCGCTCAGTACGGTAAAGCTTGCTAATAAAATACTGTTTAAACGCCTAAATACCCAAAATACCATAGCAATAAGAGCTAATAAGCTAATGCCACCAAACAGGCTCATCTCGTATTTAGCTTGTTTAGCATTTTCAGCCGTATGAAATAGCACACCAGAGTAAGTAATGCTTAAATCAGGGTAGGTTTTATTAAGTATATTGATCTGTTTAATTATCGCGCCAGCTAAATCAATTGATTTATTAACCCCTAAATTTTCGGGCGCTAAGTTTGCCAAAATGACACGGTATTCAACGCCATTCAAACGTCGAGTTAAACGACCTTGTTCAAGCGTAAACAATTGGCTTTGTTTTAAGTTATCTTCTATAAAGGCCGCTAAGCTCAAACTTGTATCTTTGCTTAAGGTAGCACTTACAAATGGGTTGCCTAACTGATTTATTTGCTCAAGGTAATAATGTTCAAACGTTGTTTTTTTGCTTAATATTTGCTTGTAAGTATCACTTAATAACGCATGTTTGAAAGGTGAGAATGTTTGCGCTAAATCGTTAATGGACGGAAAGTTAAATGTGCTTTTAATTGCATTATCGCCGAGCCATTTTTGGAAATCATCAAATGCTTTATTTTTATTACTTCCTGCAATCGAGAACATAATACGATTAGCATTTTGCTGAAAAAAAACATCTTCCGCATGTGCAATTTGGGAATGCGATTTTGGCAATAAGCTAAACATATCGGCGCTAAACGTTGGTTTAGACAGCCAAAAAGCTGCAGCAAAAAGTAAAATTAAACTGCTAAACCACCCTACAATAACGGTAATTCGTTTTGTCACTGCACTATTCCCTTAATTAACCACTGCATTATTTAAAAACATAATTTTATTTGGAATAAGTAAACTCAATTTTTGTGTTATTTCCTGAGTGCTCATTTAGTGTAATACTGCTCACTTGCTTAGCAGTTTCACATAAAATAAAATCACTAAATAATTGCTGTAGCATCGCTTCTTTTGGTGTTAACTGTGTGCAACTGTCTTGCATTTTAGCAATATCAAAACGTGTTTCCAGCGCACTCATATTTACGCTAAGTAAGTCACTCAGTAATCCTACAAATTGCTCGCTACCGGGTTGTGGTATTAACTCACCATTGGCATTTTGTGCAAGCACTTTGCCGTTTTCTATTATGAGCATACTCTCAACAGGCATTTTCACTTGCCAAATGAGCTTTTCATCAATTAACGAAAAAACACCCGACGAAATAAAAGGCTTAGCAAATCCATTAAATTGCTTATATTGCTTAAACTCACCTTTAATAACTGCTGCATTTACTACAGAGCAAAACAGTAAAAAGCTAATGGCTATGCTCAATGTAAAACATTTTAAAAAATTCATTTAATCGCCTATAAAATAAAAATTTAATTCAAAACCGCTTTTAACTTATTAAATAAAATAGCGGGTGATTCAAATTGCATTTCTTTGGAGCTAACCTCAACCGCAACTTGCGTGGTTGAGGCTTTAGTAAGGCGCTTATTAGTTAGCGAGTCAGTGATTACGTAATCAATCCGTAGTCTATTCTCGTATTCTTTTAAATAAGCCGCTACTTTAATTTTTTGAGTAAATACCGCTGAGGCGACATACTTTATTTGCATATCAACAATAGGCCACGCGTAGCCCGATTCATGCATTTGTGGGTAATCATAATCAAATAAACGCAGTAACTCGCAGCGCGCTACTTCTAAGTAACGTGGGTAGTTACCATGCCATACAACATTCATTGGATCGCAGTCATGAAATGGAATTTCAATTTCTACAACATGCGTTAATAATGCACCTTTACTATTCATACAACGCCCAACGTTTAGTTTGAATATACCCTATTGTTTGCCTTAGCACGGCTTCCATTGGTCTATCCTCAGTGAGGTTTTCAAAGTAATCAGTTATATCGGTATACATGTTTTGCATATCTTGCGTTAAAGTCGAAAACTCAAGATCGCCTTGTTTTATACGCAATCTAACACCTTGAATACTTGCTAATAACGTACTTGCTAACACTTGTTCTGTTAGCTGTAAAATACGTAAACAATCGCGAGACGCAATAGTCCCCATACTCACTTTATCTTGATTATGACACTCCGTAGAGCGAGAAAAAACGCTGGCCGGCATGGTTAGTTTTAATGCCTCTGCTGTGTAAGCACTACAGCCAATTTGAACCGCTTTAAAACCATGATTAATATAACGGCGCTCTGGTGCGCTATCAGACAAGTTTGAAGGTAGCCCATTGTTGTACTTAGTATCAACCAAAGAAGCGATTTGTCTGTCGGCTAAATCAGCAAGGTTTGCAACGGCTGTTTTCATGCTATCCATTGCCATTGCAATGTGGCCTCCGTAAAAATGCCCGCCGTGTAATACATGTTCACCTTGGCCGTCAATTATTGGGTTATCGTTTGCTGAATTAAGCTCGTTTTCTATCATGTGCCTAAAAAACGGCAGACTGTCTTGCAGAACACCAATAACATGGGGTGCACAACGGATTGAATACCTATCTTGAAGTCTGTCTGCATTACGAGGGTGATCGTGATGGTTTAAATCTTCTCTTATCCAACGAGCAATTTGTTGCTGCCCAGGATGTGGCTTAACTGAAAATAATATCTCATCAAAATGATGGCTATTTCCTTTAAGCGCTAAGCTTGATAATGCAGTAATACGGCTTGCCAGTTTAGCTAAGTAATTAGCCCTATCAAACGCTAAACACGCTAATGCAGTCATTACCGCTGTGCCATTCATAACCGCAAGACCTTCTTTTGGCCTTAGTGTTAGTGGCTCTAAGCCAACTTCTTTCATAACTTCTGCACTGTTACGTACTTGGTCTTTGTAAAACACATCACGCTCGCCTACCATCGCACCTGCAACGTAAGATAACGGGGTTAAATCGCCACTGGCACCTACTGACCCTTCTTGTGGGATCACAGGCACTATATCGTTATTTAAGTAATCTTTAAGTAGGTGCAGCATTTCCCAGCTAATACCAGAGTAGCCCTGTGAAAGTGATGTTAAGCGGGTCGCTAAAATTGCACGCCCTTGCACTTTATTAAATACATCCCCGAGTCCACAGCCGTGAAAGCGAGTTAAATGCAGAGGTAGTTCATCAACTAAATCAAGGGGTACAGCCACCGTTACAGAATCACCGTAACCAGTAGTAACGCCGTAAATCACGCCATCTTCTTTTAAAAGTGTGTCTAAAAAACGCAAAGCGCTATTAATTTTAACGCTAAAAGTTTCACAGCTATTTAATTGCACTTGTGTTTCATTAAAGGCAACTCGAACAATATCTTCAATTGATAATCGCTGATTGCCAAAAAGCTGTATATTTTGTTCAGTCACACTTGTTCTCCATTGATTGATCGCGCACTACCTGCTGATCACTTTTCCAAAAATCGTAAAAATTAAACCACTGATAAGGATATAAAGCTGCGTAATAACTCAAACGCTGTGCATAGTCAGTAATAATAAGTGTTAGCGCCTGCTGTCGCTCTCGTCGAGGCATTTTTAATGATTGGCTGTAATGTTCAAATATCACTTGATACTTTTTGCTTTTTTTATCTTTTAAACAAAACAAAAAGTAAACAGGGCAATCAAGCAGCGCGGCTAATATAAAAGGCCCCTGTGAAAATGGGGCATTTTTGCCTAAAAATGGTACCTGTACCGACCGAGAAGCCGTTGTTGTGCTTGTTCTGTCGCCAACAATAACGATTATTTCTCCCTGCTCTACTTTTTCTTTTAGTAAAATAGCTAAGTCAGGCCCCATATCAGTCACTTGTATTAAATTAACCGACACATCTGGGTTAATCTTTTTAAGCATTTTATTAAATTCAACAGCGTGATGGGTAAACACCAGTACATTTATTTTTTTACTGCTGCGGTGCTGGCTAAGTGCCCTGCACACCTCTAAATTACCCAAGTGAGAACCTATAAAAATAGCCCCTTGATTTTGCTCATCTAGCTCAGCAAATAAATGCTCATTAGTGTATTTAATATCACGTTGGGTTATTCGCCCAAGCCAAGCATCAATTTTATCTAATGCGCTATCTGCAAAACTGCAAAAGTGCGTTAATTGCATTTTAAACGTAACAGGTTGTTTGCAGCCTTGGTAAACATTAACCTGCGCTAAAAACGCTTTAGATGCTACACGCGCTACTTTTCCTGTTAAAAAAAGATAAAAAACCACAGGAAACAAAACAATCCACAGCCCTTTTCTACCCAGTAATTTATGAGCAAATAACAGTATTTGAATACCTAAGAAATTACCGCGCTCTTGCATTTTAGACCAGTGTTTAGCGGCCATAACGCCTCTTTAATTTATGCCAAATTAACACAGGAGAGCGAATCAACATTCCAAAAAACAAGCGGGTGTGTAACCACGAAATACGCACGTTATCGTGTAATGGCTGAAAATGAGAAAGCCCATTTTCGGGGTAAATTACTTGGCTAGGTAAAAATACAAAAGGCACATTGCGCCAATATAAACGCACTAAAATTTCGGGGTCAAAATCCATGCGTTTTCCAAGCGATACCTCATCAATTAGCTTTGTACTTTGCTCAAGCGGATACACTCTAAAGCCACACATCGAATCTACAATTGTAAAACTTAACGTTTCAATCCATACCCAAACATGCGTTAAATAACGTGCTAAATAACGGTGTTTAGGCACTGAATCGTCATATATTGGGCAACAGCTTATAAGCGCTTTAGGCTGAGCGTTTGAAAGCGCTATTAGTTTTTTAATATCAGATAAGTCATGCTGACCATCAGCATCAACCTGTATCGCATGCGAAAAACCTAGCTTATATGCTTGCTTTAAGCCGGTTTGTACCGCGCCGCCTTTGCCTTGATTATCGTCGTGGGTAACTACACTCAACTGCGCGTGTTTTGCATCAAGCTTACTAAACACATTTTTAGCTTCGACGTTGCTTGCGTCATCAACCATAATAATAGGAAGATTAAATGACGATAATTGGCTCAGTACATCATCAATAACCGTAATGTGATTATAATTTGGGATAACAATACAAAAGTTATTCATTTATCAGGCTATCAAAAATAACACGGCCAGATGCATGCTGTCCTTTGTTTGAATTATACGAAAAGGTATATTTATTCTCTGCTTTTTGCTCTAGCAATAATTCGATTGTTATACCTGGGGTAATCACTACCTGAAATTTTAATACTTCAACATTTTTAACAGGTTGCTGAACATTATAATGTTTGCAAATTGCAGCCACAGCCCAGTCTAATTGCACAACACCTGCGAGTATTGGGCCATCCGTAAAATGTCCTTTGAAATAATCTAAATCATGAGGAACTAGTAAGCTTAATTTATACTTTTGCTCTGCTTTTTCACAAGACAGTAAATCAGGCTGTGTTTTAGTCAACTTTTGCAAAAAGACTCTCCAATGCTTTTAAATTTAACTTTGCCTGTGAGTTGTATGGTAATTGATCTACAAAACGCCACTTTTTAGGGATACAAATTCGCTCAAAGCGCGCTAATGCATGCGCTTTTAATAAATTATTTGTAGCTAACTTACCGTCACCATTAAAAAATATCTGCCCTTTATGCGTAAGCACAACAATAGCGCCTACAATTAACCGCTCACCAGGCAAGGCGATTACTTTAGCTTCACTTACCCACTCACTAGTACACAAATGTTGTTCTAGTTCATCTAAACTTAATCGTTTTTCTTCTAATTTTATAATTCGATCGAATCGGCCTAATAATCTAAATTGACCATTTTTAAGTACTTCGCCTCTATCATCTAAAGGGTAATTTTTGTCGCGAACGAGCGGTGAGTTTAAAATTAAACACTGATCGTCCAAAGCCCGTACTTTAATACCCGAAAAAGGCTGCCAAAGGCTAACCTTTTCAAGTGAAGTAACTTGTCGATATGCAATACCACCGGTTTCGGTACTACCAAAAACTTGTGTAACTGGTTTATTTAATTGCGTAAACAACGATACAGCATCTTCGTTTAATAGCGGTCCACCTGATGAGAAAATCCATTGTAAATGAGACTTATCATCCACTAAAACATTATCAATACATAACCGTTTTAACTGCGCTGGGCTTGAAACAAACACTACTTTTTTAAATAACTTGAGCTTTGTAGCTATATGTTCTGGATAATGCAATAGCTCTGTATTTACAACCTTTCCTGCACGTAATGGCCACAACAATCTAAACAATAAGCCGTATATATGCTGATGCGAAACACTCGCTATAAAAATAGGATTATCAATCAGTGCGTAGCTATTAATTAATGTACTTAATTCTTTATTTATTACCTGCCACGTTTTTACAATTGGCTTTGCTTTACCCGACGAGCCCGACGTGTAAAAAACAATTGTGCCTTCTTGAGGCCATTTAATTGTTTCAATAGATACAAAGTGAGGTTGATTGACTAAGGTTCCTATATCTAAAAAATCAGCCTCTAAATCGGCTACTAATTCAGACTCACCAATAAAAAAAGGTGTTTGTTTAAGCAAGGAGTTTAACGTTGCAGGTTGCCCATTAGGCGGCAAAATCACTGTGTTTCCGTGTAGTGCCAAAGCAAATAAGTACACGGCAAATTTGTAGGTGTCTGTGGTGTATAAAACAACCGATGATTTAGCATTTAACGTTGATAGCTTTGCTAAAACTTCGTTTATATCACTAACAAACTGACGCTCCGAAATATCATTATCAGTATGATTAAAACATGTTCTTATCGCATTACTTTGAAAAGCATTAAACACCGGCGTTCCTTTTTACTTTTTGTCTGACTAGCCACTCTATAGCAAACAATGTGCCCATAGCTAAGTAAGCAATAAAACCATTATAAAAAGCCCAGGTTTCTAGGCTACTAAAAATACTGGTGTACAGGGCAATGCCACCGTTTAATACAAAAAAAACACACCACACTAGCGTTACTTTTTTTGTATAAATTACACCGTTTTCATCAAGTGAGGGCTCAGTAATGCGCGCAAAGGTTTCAATAATAGAAGGCCCTTTATACAAAGAATACGCAAACACAACTAACATGACTAAATTAATGATTACGGGATACAAACGCAGCCCTAAATCGCTATCCATTACCTTGGAAATCAAAATAGTAATGGCAGCTAAAAATGTAGCGGGCTTTAACCACGGCATTTTATCAAACAAGGCTCTGCTTAACCAAAGTCTAAGCCCGAGTAAAAATAGCAGTAATACTGTAATAATCTGACTATTAAAACGCGTAAGGCCTACGTACACAATAATAGGGTAGCAAGCCAAGCAAATCATAATTAACGTTGTTAAAACTGCTTTTAACATAGTATTAGTTAACTAACTTTTCTATTTCGGTGACTATGTCTTGCACTGTGCGCACAAGTTTAAAGGCATCAGGCTCAATTTTTTTACCTGTGATTTCTCTTAATTTCACAACTAAGTCAACTGCATCAATACTGTCTAAATCAAGATCTTGGTACAGGTTAGCCTCTAAGCTAATATCTTCTGGGTCTATTTCAAATTCGTTTTCTAAAATGCCGTGTAATACATCATAAATTTCAGCAGCGGTTTTCATCTTTCTTCCTACTTTTATATATTAAGAACGTGCTTGTTCAATAAATTTTGCTAAAGAATTAACTGAGGCAAAGTGCGCTTTAGTTTGATCAGAGTTTGCATCTATTTTCACATCAAATTGCTTCTTTATCGCAAGACCAAGCTCTAATGCATCTATGCTGTCTAGTCCTAGGCCATCTACAAATAAAGCGTCATCATCTTGTATGTCAGCAGTGGTCATGTCTTCAAGGTCAAGGCTTGAGATAATCAGTTGTTTTATTTGTTCTTTTAATTCGCTCATATATTTTTTAGCTCTTGTGTAAAATAATGTTGTAAATCTTTAGTCAATTGGCGTGATTGCATCGCAGGCATATCGCTGTCGTACGTTGCACAATTAAACTGCTGGCTCGCAAGCCCCATTGTAAAATGCGCCTGATATGGCGCGACCTTATACCAAGGTGTGCCCTTGGTTAAAGTGTTTGGCTTCATTTTAATTAAAAAAGTAGTAATGGGCGCATGACATCTAATTGCAATATTTGCAGCGCCTCGTTTAAACTTTAATGTTTTGTGAGGCTCTGTCCGTGTCCCTTCAGGAAATACAATTAAGTTATTACCCTTTTGCAAACTGCGCTCGCACTCTCGTAATAGCTCCTGCGGATCGTCATTACTTATATAGCCGGTGCTTTTAATAACGCCGCGCATAAAAGGATTTTTAAATAAATGCGCCTTTACTACGCAATCTGCATTTTTTACTACCGAAATTAAGACAACAACATCAATTAAAGAAGGATGGTTTGCTAATATCAGTTGCCCTTTTAAGCCTTCAATTTTTGCTTTATCGTTAACATGAAATCGAATAACGCCCGTTACATGCATTAAACTAACAAACAATTTGAAGCTGTAATGTACTGTTTTTCGAGCCTTAATCTTTTGTTTAACTGAGTCACTTTGAAATAGGCGCTGAGCAGGAAAAACAATAAAGGCTAATACTAAACCACCCATTCCAAAAACTGAAAAGCAAAATGCAGTAGCAATAGTCCGCCAAATCAACCCACATAGCCTTTGTACATTTTTAAGCATGGTATGTAAGCTGCCAATCGTGCTCAAGCGTGTTATGAACAAGTAATGTATTGCTTCGCTCACACAAAGCTTTAGCGCATTGAATACTCATTGGTAAGTCGCTTTTTTCCATGCCCGTATTAAATACTTTGTTTAAACTAAAATGGGGTTCGCCTTTTTGCGGCGCTCTTATTATTAAACCAATAGAGTGTGCTATTTGCTGTTCATCGGCGTACTGAGCGTAAATATCGGGGAGAGTCTCATCGGTATGAACTATTAACATGTGTTGCTGATCGTTATCAGCAAGTCTTACAAAGCCATCTACGAGTGCATAAATAAAGCTTTCGGCTCCTGCAGCAATAGCATTTGTAGCACTTGTATTACCCTGTATTATCCCAAAAAGTCCCGATGCGGCATTATGCACACTTAACCCAAAACCAGTGGGCGACAGTGGCTGATCATTTACTACATCAATAAGTAAGTTAGACGTTTTGTGAAAATCACCGTGGCGAGAAGAAAAAACACTCGGTAAATTAACGTAGTTACCTTGAGTGCTTACTTGATGAGCACTAAAGAGTGCCATTTTAATAAAGGAAGTCATTCGGCGTCGCTGCATAGCAGGCACCCAACTAAGATTTAATACAGAGGAATCAAACCAATTACTCTCTTTTATTTGTCGCTGTTCGGGCTTTATCCATATAGCGAGTTCTTCAACAACAAATTTCACAGCTCTGCATATTTTATAAGATATAAGGGAAGGAATTTTACCGATTTTAGCAATAGAAGTAAATAATCATTAACAAAAAGCACTGAACTAACACTTTGTTCAGTGCTTGCTCATATTGCTAGGAAAGGAGGGCTATATCGTCCTGCTTTATACACTTAGCTGTGCCGCCAACAACATCGTTGTTATTCAACTCATTAATTAATACTTCGCCTTGAGCTTGCTGCTCATCACTAAGCGGTAAATACGGTAATCTAAATACAGGGTTTACTGCACCTGTCATCATCAACGCGGTATTAATAGCAATGGGGTTTGGTTCACAGAACAACCAGTTCATTAATGGTTGTAATGATGTATTTAACTCATCATTTTTAGTATCCATTAACTGACGGAACAAACCAGGTATAAGGTTAGAAGTAACCGAAATAACACCGTGCGCTTTATGTGTGTGGCGCGCATCATGACTTTCGTCATCGTTACCCGACCAACATGCAATACCTTGTTGTTCATAATGGGCAATACGTTCATTACCGCCACACTCTTTTACACCAATAAAATATTCATGTTTAGCGAGTGGCTCAATAATATCAGGTGTTAGGTCTTGACCTGTTCGCCCTGCTACGTTGTAAATAAAGGCAGGTCCAATATCAAGTACGCGCTTAAAGTGCTCTTTAACACCCGCAATTGACGTACGTCCGTAATACGGATTAATTTGCAGTGCTGCATCCATACCGCTGGCAAAGCCATATTTAGTTGCTTTAATCGCTTCACGCGTGTTGTTACTACCGGTATTACCAACAATAACCAGTTTGTCACCGTACTTGTTTGCACTGTGCGCTATAAGCATTAAATGCTCTTCCCAGTTCATTAACTGGCCTTCGCCTGTTGTACCACCTACTACAATCCCATCAACGCCCGCTGCAATTTGTATTTCAACGAGTTCATCGTATTTTGCTAGGTCTATTTCACCATCTGCTAAGTATGGCGTTTTAATCGCTGTAATAAGGCTTGCTTGTTTAATTTGCTCTAGGGTGCGCATAAAAATTCATTATTTATAAAACTTGCGCCATTTGTAACATACTTGCCGATATTTTTGGAGGTGTAAGCCTACATTTAATTATAAAATCTCTTGTGTTATTGAGTTTGGTAATACAAAATGAATCACTGTATATATAAACAGTGCTTTTTATTTTAACAATACCAGAGGCTTTATGCGTTTATCTGACTACTTAGCAACTCATTTTTATAATACCGATGAACTATGCCAAGCATTAAATATAGATGCAGACATGCTTTTAGCGTGGCAAGAGCGCAGCGTTTTCCCCAAACCAAGCTATTGTATTAAAAGTCAACTTAGCTGCAGCTCATATTCAGGTTTGTATGAATGCGAAGAGTATGACGACTATTACCCGCGCGGCTGTGTTAATTGGGGTCAAGGTCTTTTAAAACAAAAAATAGAATCATCAAGCCATGCTTTTAATTATTTTGCACAGCAATATACTGCAAGCCTAACTAAACTCGCTCAGCAAGGATTTACGTTTAGCGAAGAGCTATTTGGCTGCGAAATAGACGAGCACTTGCAGCAAATTTGGCAACAGTTTTTATGCAGTAAGTACGGCGTGCTTACTCAAAATGGATTAATAGACGAAATAGTCTCGGTAGATATTGGCAGGCTATTAGTTGACGACATTACAGAACTGCGCAGTAAAGCGAGCTTAAACCAAGAAGAAAGAGCGCTACTGCACCCCGCCATGAAGCTTTTAAACAAAGCATTAGGGCATGGCGCCGATCATGAAAAACAACACACATTACGCACCCGCTATATAGATGCACTTATTTTAAAATACGACTTATCTATAAAATAGTTTTGCAATAGTTTGATTATTTATCATTTTAGGATTATTTTACGAAAAACAAGATCTGTTAACTTAATTGTTACGTAAAACATGATTTAAAGGCACTGACTCAATGACAATCAAAACAAAAATAAGTGTAATTTCTGCTGTAATCACTATCCTATCTTTTAATACGCTAGCTAAAGCTAACCACGAAATAGCAAATGACGACATAATAAAAATGCAGCGTGCAGCACTTGCTAAAAACACTGCGAATAAAGGCTTTGGCCCACAATCTCCACGCAATATTGATAATTATAAAGGCGAAAACACCGTAGTTTTCTCTCATGCCCCAACTTCATCAAATATGAACTTATGTAATATACACTTTCATAAAAATGCTGAACATGCCGGTGGCGAGTTTAGTAAATATGCCGGAAATGGTAATGGAAAAGGCTTTAAAAGTGGCTACTTATATTCAGGCTCTTTAACTAAAAGTGAAAGTAAACCAGCAAAAATTGAAATTTGTCCAAGCGATCACGGCGCGCTTTTAGTTGGCGATACCATTGAGGTTCATAACGTTCATACGTCAGCAATTGTAAAACCAGGCCCTACCTTGGGTAGCTGTTTAAGTGATTCGATTAAAAATCCGCAACTACGTGTTGAAGCCCAAGTATATGTATTAGTAAACGATGCTAACGCACTTGATTTTGCTGAAATAAGCACCGTGTCATCTGTTAATGGTTACTATCAAGCTATTGCTACACCTATAAATACGGGTAAACCGGTTGTTTATAGCGGTTCAACTACTGGTCCTAGTTACAACGAGACAGGCTCTCCTTTTCAAGTAACATGGTCAGTTAAACCAAAAGTAGCAAAGGTTGATATAAACAGTGTTGGCAAATGGTGTGAAAGTAACACCTTTAATGAAGATCATGCTCACGGCGTACGAAATCTCGTAATAAATCCTGCATTACTCTCTAAAATCAATAATTAAAATTTAGCCAAATAAAAAACAACCCGCTAATTAGTGGGTTGTTTTATTATGACCGTTAAAATGAGTATTACGCTTAATGGGATAAAAATGTCACATTAAATGTATTTAAATCTTCATATGTAATACATGTTTGCTCATTGGTATTAAGCTCAACAACACCACAGTAAGAACCAGTTATAAACACTTGCCCTGCTTTTAAATTAATTCCCTTTGCTGATAAGTAATTAACCGCCCAATAAAGTGGAAGCTGCGCAAGCTCTGCAGGGTGCACACCTGCCAAGTTTAACTCCAGCTCAGTTTGCTTAACGTTGATATTTACAGTACTTGCGTTATACGCTTTGGCTTTATCTATTTGCGGGCCTAAATACACGCCTTGATTAGATAGGCCATCGGCCAGCTTTTCAATGTGAGTGCTTGGAGTGTCTTCATCAAACCTTTTTTGAATAAGCTCAAGTGCTAAATGGGCGCTGGCAAATGCAGTATCTACGTCTTCATTTGTATAGGTTTTATCACTTGGTAAATCGCTTTGCAAAATAAATGCAATTTCAGGTTCTATCAGCGCTTTGTTGTTTGTTGTATACAGTGGGCAATTTTCAGCTTGTTTTATAGGTGCATGTAAAAGAGGCGCTAATATAATTGAGCCATCATCTAAAGGCAGCATACACTTCCAGCCATATATAGTTTGCTCATTTAAATAAATCATCAACTTTTGTACTTCTATTGCATCGTCAGTCGAGTCTAGTACTAACTCTTTAGGAAAGTTTGAACGCGCTGGGTTTTCTTCTCTTTGTGCTAATAAGTGAGTAGCAATTAGTTTTAGCTGTATTGAGTTGTTCACATAAATCTCTTTAAAATACGTTACTGGTTAAGCAGTAAATAGGAAGGGTTATATTATTAATGTATTAGCTTAGGCATTAGAACATCATGTTAAATGCCTATAATTAAAATTGTATTTAAAACAAAGCGTGGTAATTATTTAAGTATCAATAGATTTAAGCGAACGTAAAAACAGCCCTAAGCCACCAAACGCTAAAATTATAATAACAATCAAATCAAACGACGTCATAGTTCGCATACTAAATCGAACACTCTATATAACGCCAAATATTAGTGCGGTTAACGAACCTAGAGATAGCACCCAGCCTAAAATATTTTTAGAATTGTAAAAAATCAGACCCACACCAAAAATAAATGGGATCATAACCATGCCGCCTGTAACGCCAAAGCCACCTAAAGCATTAACACTATAAATGCGAGAACTTAGTCCAAAATTAGAGGTCACCGAAATTGCGTTTAGCAGCATATAAAAGCCACCGCACATCATAATCAAACCAATAAAAAAATGCCCAATACCACCAGAGCTTCCACCCGCACCTTTCATTATTAATTATTCCTTTTATATTTTTAACTTAATCGTTTTAAATGGTAATTACTCGACTATTAACATTGACCGCGGTCTACATAATCAATCCGTGCACACGCGAAAACACTTATCGCGTAATTACATGCCAAATAACATAAAACCAAGATAAAAAACCATGCAAAATTGCCCATAACACAGACTCGTTAGCACTCCATGAAATAGCAATTGCTAGGGCTGTACCAAAAGAGACTCCATATTTTACTATTTCATTTCTTGAGTTTCTCATTAATTACACTCCTAATTTTTAACTTGTTAGCTGCTTGATTTTATTACTAAAACTGAAAGCTCTTTACCATCAATATTGATACTTGCTTCTTTGCCTAGTTCAACAACTAAAGAGGGAGCCATATGTTTTCCACCTAGTTTTAGGTCAGTTGCTAAACTAACAGTAGAATCATCAATTGGCGTTACTGTAAGAGCAAAACTATACGAATTTTCAACTGAAACTGACGCCTCTTCGTTTGAATTTACTACTAAAATAGGTGAACCAATTAAGTTTTTATTATCATAAAACTTGGCATTCACTACAAAACTATCATTAGCTTGTGCAAATGAGACAAAGCCTAACAACGCTATTATTGCGATTAATTTTTTCATTATTATTTCCATATAAATTGATACAGCTAAAGGCCCTAGATTCAAATTGTAAGTGCATAACTTGTTTTGGCTAGATTAAGTGGTCAGTTGCTCATAAGCTAACTGCTTTTT
>NZ_JADYWS010000079.1:0-485 GCF_015864715.1 Pseudoalteromonas sp. NZS71
GAGGGGGAAGAAGATTATGTTTGTAGGGGACTCACTCAGTTTCAACCAGTGGGTGTCTTTAACATGTATGCTTCATGCATGGGTGCCAAATTCCAGAACAACTCATTTTAGAAAAGATGGATTAGCTTCAGTCACATTCCAGGATTATGGAGTTCAAATACTACTATATCGCACAACATACTTGGTGGATCTTGTCAACGAGAAGGTAGGCCGAGTGTTGAAGCTGGACTCAATTAGGAGCGGCAACGCATGGAGAGGCATGGACCTGCTGATCTTCGACACGTGGCACTGGTGGACCCACACAGGAAGAGCACAGCCATGGGACTATCTGGAAGAGAGGGGCAAATTGTACAAAGATATGAACCGGCTGGTAGCGTTTTATAAAGGACTTACAACTTGGTCTAGATGGGTCAACCGATATGTTGATGCTTCCAAAACCAAGGTCTTCTTCCAAGGAATTTCTCCAACCCACTATGAGGGCAGGG
>NZ_JADYWS010000079.1:553-782 GCF_015864715.1 Pseudoalteromonas sp. NZS71
TTCTTTGGAGCAAAGTACCCAGCAGGCATTCCCTTGTCTTGGGTTGTAGTCAACAAAGTGTTGGCTAGGATTAAGAAACCAGTCTATCTTCTTGACATTACATTTCTCTCACAAATGCGTAAAGATGCTCACCCATCTAGGTATAGTGGCGGCCACGGGGGAACAGATTGCAGCCATTGGTGTCTTCCTGGCCTCCCCGATACTTGGAACGACCTCCTATATGCAGCTC
>NZ_JADYWS010000080.1:0-759 GCF_015864715.1 Pseudoalteromonas sp. NZS71
TGGGGCAGAAACGAGTTACGACTGATAGCACTAAGCTGAATTTCGGCAAAGAACGAATAGCGGTCATTGTGATTGGCTAAAAATAGTTAATTACTCATATTGGTGTTTGTTCACATATACAAGTAAACGTGCTACGAGCAGACATTTGCGCGGCTCGCATACAGTCAAATTTTTACCCCCACAAACCGATATAATGAGGGAAATAAATCAATTACAAGAAAAACGATTTTAATTGGCGAGTTTAGTGTGCTCCAGTTTTTTATTGATCTTTAAGCTTAGCACGCTACAAAGCGGTTCGTGGATGAGTGATAGCCAGGTATTGAGGCGCTAGTTATATTAAGTTGTTCGAGGCGGAGGGTGGACTATATTTATTTAGTCAAGACGATTGAGGCATCTACTTAATAATTGGCTATAAAAAAACATCTTATTCTCTTTTATTGACTACAGTTTTAGGTGGCTACAGCGGTGCTAAAAACAAGAGTTATTAAAAAGGCGTTAGCCTGTGAATAAGTTACAAAACTTTAAGCATTAAAGCCACTCTTCAGTTTATACTCCTGTCGGCCTTTCCCCTAGCTACGGCATCCCCCAAAAAATCACGACACTTCACTCCTCAGAGTGATTCTAAGCGACTTTGTATGAAAAGTGATGCAATTTACCTGTGCCTATGAAATTTCCTTATCGAGCCTCTAAGCTCCATAAAGAGAAGTTTATCAAGGCACGATTAGCTTTTTTTAGCTGGAAGATTGGTGAACGCGTTTT
>NZ_JADYWS010000081.1:0-700 GCF_015864715.1 Pseudoalteromonas sp. NZS71
CGCAAAAAAGCAAAACTAGAACGCGCAAGCAAACGTATTATTGAACGCCACCAATCACAAGATGGACTGGGCGAAGAGTTGATAACTCAGGACTTAAAACAAAAAGAAAAGCTGGATAGAAATGCAGATAAAATCACCGAGTTTTTAGCCACTCACGAAGAGAAAACAGGCAGTAAAGGCAAGCCTGTTAAAAGTAATATCACTGACCCAGATAGTGCGAAGATGACGACCTCAAAAGGGACAATTCAAGGCTACAACGGCATCGCGATAAACGATGATAAACATCAAATCATCCTGCAAGCACAAGCGTGGGGCTCAGTGGGCGAACAACAAACTTTACAGCCAGCCGTTGCACAATTAAAACAGCAGCTTGCTAAACTCAATACAGAAAAAATGGCAGATAAACACACCATCAAATTCACCGCAGACAGTGGGTTTAACAGCGAAGTAAACCTTGAGTTTATGGCGCAAAGTGGGTTCGATACCTACATTGCGGATAACCAATTTAGAAAACGAAATCCGCTATTTAAAGCCAGCGAAACATACGAAACTGAGCAAGAAAAGCGCCGACTAAAACGCAGCAAAGGCAAGCCTCGGTTATTTACCTCAGACGATTTTCATTATGATGAGGCAACGCAAACATGCCGCTGCCCTGCAGGCAATGCCATGTGGCGAAGCGGGGTCAATGTAAACAGCCATA
>NZ_JADYWS010000082.1:0-682 GCF_015864715.1 Pseudoalteromonas sp. NZS71
ACCCAAGAAAGATGACGACGCCGCTGCCAAGCCAAAAGACGCCGCAGCCGGAGGCGAGAAGAAGGAGAAAGAATCTGCAGGCGGCGGTGACAAGAAAGAGAAAGAAGCTGCCGCCGGTGGAGGCGAGAAGAAAGAAATTGCAGCTGCCCCACCCGCCGGCGGAGCCCCCAAGGTCGAGGTGAACAAGATGGAGTATTCTGGGTACCCTTACCCTCCTTCCAGTTACTATTGGTACGACGAAGGACACGTATACAACCACAACAAGTTCGTCATGGAGGCCCAAGCGCATCAGGCGCATGTTAGCCAAGGCTCTTCGAGCCATGGCTACGCTGTGCCGATAGAACACCACCCTGCTCCGCAGATGTTCAGCGACGAGAATCCAAATGGTTGTTCGGTGATGTAGAGTGCTGAACCGATCGAACGGTGGTTGGCTGACGAGACGAAGATAAAATTAATAATTAAGTTTACGTTACATAGAGGGGCAAAATCGGAATTACAAAAAAAAAATGTAAATAATAAGGAGCAAAGGTTATAAGAGAAGTAAATACGATTACGAGTAGGTAGTTATGGAATTTTGGTTTATTATGGGTTTAGTTTTAATTAGGGATGTAATAGAGATAGACCGACCGGCCAGCCGGCCAGCTGGTGGAGCCGGTTCAGATTTGTTTGGTATGATGGTGGT